>DMER01000097.1:0-2554 GCA_003451645.1 Alphaproteobacteria bacterium
GTCGAGGTATTGTGCGGGCAGCCAGAGCAATAATAGGGCTGGCGCTCATGGATCGGGGTCAACTCGCCAGAGCGCGCCAGGCGCGCCTCAAGGTTGGCGACCTCGTTGCGCATTTTCTCCGTCCACAGATCTTTGGGCAGGATGCGAGCAAGTGCGACCGCTATCTGGGCGGGGTTGAGGTCGAGGATATCGCGCAACAAAGGCAGGCCCGCCGGGTCCTTCTTGCCGATCACGCGCGGCCTGCGGCTCTCATGGGTGTGGTACAGAATATCGCGGATTTGCGTCTCAAGCAGGGGGCGCTTTTCCTCAATGACAAAGACCGTCTCAAGACCTTCTGCAAAGCGGCGCAAGCCATCGGGCTCCAGCGGCCAGGTCATGCCGACCTTCATGACGCGCAGGCCAAACTTCGCGGCTTCCTTGTAGTCGATGCCCAGTTCGATCAGGGCTTGGCGCAAATCGAGATAGGATTTGCCGGTCGCGACAATGCCGATCTTGGGCGTCGGGCTGTCGATCACCACACGGTTCAGAACATTGGCGCGCGCAAAGGCCAGCACGGCCGGGATCTTGAAGTCTCGCAGGCGGCGTTCCTGATCGACGGGCTTGTCGCCAAGGCGAATGCTCAGGCCGTCGGGCGGCATTGTGAATGCGGTCACGGGCTTCAGGCCCATGCGCGCAGGGCGCACTTCGACGGTCGCGGAGGCGTCCATCGTCTCAGCCAACGCGATCATGGAGACCCACACACCGGCAAAACGGCTCATCGCATAGCCATAAAGGCCAAAGTCCAAAATCTCTTGGATGCCTGATGGGTTCAGGACCGGGATCTCCAAATCCATGAAAGTGTATTCGGACTGGCTGGGCAAGGTTGAGGATTTGCAGGCATGGTCATCGCCTGCAATCGCGAGCACGCCGCCATGGGGCATGGTCCCCGCGGCATTGGCGTGGCGGAAGACGTCGCCCGTGCGGTCCACACCTGGAGCCTTGCCGTACCAGAGGCCAAAGACGCCATCGAATTTGGCGCCAGGGTGCAAATTGGCTTGCTGGGAGCCCCATACCGCAGTGGCCGCCAAATCCTCATTCAGGCCCGGCTCGAAAATGATATTGTGCTGGGCCAGATGTTTCTTAGCCTTCCACAATTGCTGGTCATAACCGCCAAGCGGGGAGCCGCGATAGCCCGAGATAAATCCCGCAGTATTCAGCCCCGCGGCCTGGTCCAATTGCCGCTGCATCATGGGCAGGCGCACCAGCGCCTGGATCCCCGTCATATAAGCCCGGCCTTCAGTTGCGGTGTATTTGTCGTCCAGCGTTACGTGCTGAAGCGTCATGTGGCGTTTTCCCAATCAAAGGCAGACGCGGATGAAACAGTCTGCCTGGGCGGTGGGCCGTTGGTGACCCCGCCCTTGTTCCTTGTTCACGAAACAATATTACCGCAGATTTGCCGCAAGGAGATTGCGAATTCAACGCCATTGGCGATAGGGGCATTCGCGGGCGCCATGGCCCTCGCAATAATCTACCCTCGCAAGTGCAGCAATTGGCTTGGCGCCCCTCTCCCCTAAGGCGCCAGCAGCAGCCGCAAGAACTCAACGTCGGAGAATTTGGTGCGCTCGCCCATCAGCATCTTAGAGGTCTGGCGGACCACCACCATCCGGCGCTCAGGCACGATCATCAGCCGCTGCTTGCCCGCGCCGGCAGCCATCCAAACCTCCCCAACAGGCAAAGCGTCTGTGCCACCCTTATAAAAGTCCGTCGCGTTAATGGTCGTGCCGCTGGTTGGCACGGTCGCCCCCTTGGGCGCCTTCAGCCACCAGGTCAGCCCATAGCCGCCATGGACCGGGCTGCCTTTGAAATTCTCGGCCAGGGCTGCTGCGTCCACCAATTGCTTGCCGTTCCATATGCCGCCTTGGCGCACGAACTCGCCAAAAACCGCCCAATCCCGCGCGGTCATGATCCCGCCACCGCCCCAGGATGGATCGCCCGCGAAGAGGCCCTCGCGCAAAGTCAGCTTGATCCCCAAGGCATTGAGGTAACGGCGCTCCAGATATGCGAGATATTTTTCACCCCCCAATCGGCGCTCCATCATCGCAGCGAAGATCTGAAACGGCACTTGCCCATAGGCGTAGTGCGAGCCGGGCGGATGCTCCAAGGGCATGGCCACGGCTTCAGCGAAGCTCACCCGCAATTGCTTGAGCGGCTCTGGGGTCTTGATCCCACTGGTGAGGGACAAAAGCTGGCGGATCGTGATGTCGCGGCGGCCATCGGCCTGCCATTCGGTTAGGATGCTCGCGACCTTATCGTCCAGTTTGAACAGGCCGTCCTGCACGGCCGCTGCGGCTGCGACGCCGGAAAAACTCTTGGTGCCGGAGGCCAGCCCCCACGCCTTATCGGCGGCGCCCGAGCCCGAATAGGTCTCCGCGACCACTTTGCCGTCCAGCATGACAATGCAGCTGACACCGTCATATTGGGCGCTGTAGTCGCAGGCCTCCTTGGGGCCTGCATGCGCGGTCGCGGCGCCAAGCGCCAACACTGCCGCCAAAAGACCGAGTGTTCTGTGCATTGT
>DMER01000097.1:2757-3227 GCA_003451645.1 Alphaproteobacteria bacterium
CTGTGCATTGTCCCCACCTTTGCAAAACGTCTCTCTAACGGACTGCCCGCCCAACTCCGTTGGTGACAGCCGCCCATTTCTCACCTGCCCGCGCCTATGCTAGCGTCACTCGCAACTGGGCAGACCGTTGCCCTCACCCCATTGCGCCCCGCATGAGGCCTCCATGGACACACAAACGCTCTTTGACGATTTCAAGAAGCAGTACCCAGACATTCGGCCGGACTATACCATCGATCAGCACTGGCATCACTATACTGCCGCCGATCACCGGACCTGGAAAACCCTTTACGAGCGGCTAGAGGTCCTGCTGCCGCGCTATGTCTGCCCTGAGTTCCTGGATGGTATGCACCGGCTCGATATTGGCCGCGATCAGATCCCTGAGTTCACCGAATTGTCGCGCCGCCTGTCCACTCTGACCGGCTGGTCGATCGTGGCCGTACCAGGCCTAGTGCCGGACGACATTTTCTTCG
>DMER01000097.1:3445-10943 GCA_003451645.1 Alphaproteobacteria bacterium
CCATTTGGCGAACCGCCGGTTCCCAGCCGGCAATTTCATCCGCAAGCCTGATCAGCTCGACTATATCGAGCAGCCCGATGTCTTCCATGATGTGTTTGGCCATGTGCCCATGCTCGCCCATCCCGTCTTTGCCGATTACATCGAGGCCTATGGCAAGGGCGGCTTGCGCGCGCTCAACGCGTTTCATGCCCTGCCCAATTTGGCCCGGCTGTACTGGTACACTGTTGAGTTTGGGCTGATCCGTACGCCCCAGGGCATGAAGGTCTATGGTGCCGGGATCGCCTCCTCAACCGCCGAGACCGTCTATTCCATCGACGATCCCTCCCCCAACCGGATTGGTTTTGAGCTCGAGCGCGTTATGCGGACCAAATACCGGATCGATGATTTCCAGGAGAGCTACTTCGTGATCGACAGCTTNNTCGGCCATGTGCCGCTGCTGTTCGACCCGATGTTCGCCGACTACATGCAGGCCTACGGCGAGGGCGGACTGAAGGCGAGCCGGCTCGAAGCCTGCGAACGCCTCGCGCGGCTGTACTGGTACACGGTGGAGTTCGGCCTGATCGCCACGCCGGCCGGTCTGCGCGCCTATGGCGCAGGCATCCTGTCGTCGGCCGGCGAGCTTCGCTACAGCGTTCAGAGCCGCGAACCGCAGCGCCTGGGCTTCGACCTCGAGCGCATCATGCGCACGCGCTACCGCATCGACAGCTACCAGGCCAGCTACTTCGTGATCGACAGCTTCGATCAGCTCTTTGCCGAAACCTACAAGGATTTCGCACCGATCTATGAGAGCCTCAAGAGCGGGCCCACTTATGAGCCCGGCCATGTTCTGTCCACGGACATTGTCCATCACCGGGGCACGCGGACCTATAAGGCGCACACCCATGCGCTCAGCGCATGAGCCGCCCGCTAAACATCGCCCATCGCGGCGGGGCGGGGCTTTGGCCTGAGAACACTATGGCCGCCTTTGCGGGCGCGGCCGCAATGGGCGCCCACGGGTTCGAACTCGATGTCCATATCACCCGCGATGGCGAGGTCGCGGTCTATCACGACGATGCGCTAAAGCCTGAGATCACCAGGGGGCCGGATGGCACTTGGATCACGCGCCGGGACATGCTCCTCAAGGACATGACCTTTGCAGAGCTCCAAGCCTTTGACGTGGGGCGGGCGGCGCCGGGCAGCCGTTATGCGGCCGAGCATCCCGTAACCGCTTGGGCCGATGGCGCGCGGGTTCCGCATTTGCGGGAGGTCTTGGCGCTTGTGCGCGGCACGCACTTGCAGGTGTGGATCGAGCTCAAGTCCAATTTTGTCGAGCCAGGCCGCACGGTCGCGCCTTACGTTTTTGCCGAGAAGGTCGTGACCCTCATCCGCGCGGAGAGGGCGGAAGCCAATGTGGTCATTATCGGCTTTGATTGGCGGGCCTTGGTGGCAGCGCAGCGTCTCGCCCCTGATCTGCCCGTCTGGTTCACAACCTTGCCGCAAAGCTGGTTCGGGCCCGACGATCCCCCGCTTGCCCATTGGCCTCCGCCGGAGCCGCTCTATCACAAGTTTCGTGCTTGGGACCGGACCGAAGCGCCTTGGGCAGCCGGGTTTGACAAGGCGCGCCATGGCGGCCTCTTGCCTGCCATCAAGGCGTCCGGTGCCCAGGGCTGGTTTCCGTTCCATCCCGACCTTGACGCCTCATCGGTTGCGCGGGCCCGCGCGCATGGCCTCAAGGTGGGGGGCTGGACCGTCAATGCCGAGGCGGACATGCAACGCCTGATAGGCCTTGGCGTCGAGGCGATCTGTACCGACTATCCTGACAGGCTTGCCACCGCCTCAAGGTCATAATTTTACGGAAATTGCCTGACGCGATCAGGCCTGTTATCAGGGTGGCGACGAGCCAAGCGGGGATTAAGGTGATGACTGGGCTGGATGTGTTGCGAATTAGTTTGTTGGCGGGCGTGGCGGCGGCCTTGACCGCCTGTGGCACCGTTCAGGTCTTGCCCTCCAACAAGGAAATTACGGAATCGCCCTTCCAGGACTACAAATCCGCCGAGGACGCTTACGCCAAGATCGTGCCCTTTCAGACCACGACCGATGAGCTCAAGGCCAAGGGCCTCGACCCTTACGCGACCCCCAATATCCGTGTCTTGAATTACCTGGACCTTGTGCCACGCTTCTTGCCGCAGCAATCGGTCAAGAAGGAGGACCTCGATCCCGCAGTTCAGGCATGCCTATCCGCGCGCGAGCGGTGTCAGGGCTGGCTTGCCGAGCCCTCCCGGATCAGCCGCGACCGCACCGGCGATGTTGGCCTCGATGTGTTGGGCTTTCAGCGCGAAACCACCTCAACGGGATGGAAGGCGCAAATGCTGGTCCTGATCCAGGACGATGTGGTCGTCTACAAATTGTGGTCCGGCACGCCCAATATCAATGAGGTCAAGCGCGACACCAAGCCTCTGGGTCCGCTCCAGGATCTCTCAGGTGCGGCTGCTGGGGCAGCATCCAAAGCCATCGTGCCTTAAGGATTGAGCGCGCGCCACCCCACATAGACCGCAACGGCCATGACCATGAGCGCAAAGGTCTGGCGCGCTACGCTTGCGCGCGGTGCCAGCCACTTTGCGGCCTGCATGCCCAGCATCCCTCCCACCGCGCCGCCCGCAAGCAGCAGGCCTGCGAGCCGCCAGTCGACCCACCCTGACCACGCATAATTGACCGAGGTCGCCGCACCAAAAAGGGTCACCGATACCAATGACGATGCGGCCGCGTTGGCAATGGTCATGCCCGTTGCGAGCATCAGGCCCGGTACAATTAAGAAGCCTCCGCCGATGCCAAAGAACCCCGCCGCAAAGCCGGTCAGCAATCCCAACGGGGTCAGTCGTAGCATCAGGGCAGGCGTGATCGTCACATCGGGGTCACCCTCGCTTGCGGGCTTGCGCAACATCGAGGCCGCGATCGCCAACATCGCCACCGCAAAGGCCAAGAGTAGATGCTGACCTGAGATAAGCTTGGCGAGGCTCGAGCCGCCAAGCGAGCCCACGATGCCCGCTGCCGCAAAGGTCAGCGCGCAGGGCCATTTGACCCGGCCGCCCCGCCAATGACCAATCAGATTAAAGGCAGCGTTGGCAGCGACGGCAGCGCTCGATGTGCCTATGGCCACATGCGGGTCGCGCACGCCGACCGCATAGAGCAGGAGCGGAGCTGCCAGCACTGATCCACCGCCGCCAAAGGCCGCCAGCAACAGGCCGACCAATGCGCCACTCGCGAGCGCCATCCCTGCGGCCCATGCGTCCAATACGATCATGCCGCGGCACGCCGGTTCCAGGGCATGGCTGCCAAAAGCTTGGCCATCCCGCACCACCCGCTCACGCCCGCAAAGGTCAGGCCCGCGCCCACAAAGGCCGACAACCCAATGAAAGCGGGATGGACAGTTTGGGCCAGCACGACGCCGCTCAAGATCAGCATGCCTGCCGTGATCTGGACTTGCCGGTTGATCTCCAACGGCGCCGAGGCATCTGTCTGCACCGCTAACCCTGCCTGCTTCCACGCGTCGAGCCCGCCCTCCATGACATAGGCCGGACCATCAGCGAAGGCTGCTAATCTCGAGCAATTGGCACCTGTGCGGTTACCCGTGCGGCACTGGAACACGACGTCCTTGCCTGCCTCGAGTTTGACATGCGCGCTTTCCAGCTTTGACAGGGGTAGCGAGACGGCACCGTCAATGTGCTCGCGCGCATATTCGTCCGCCTCGCGAATGTCGACCAGGATCAAGCTGCGGTCTTTGAGACGCGCAGCGACAGTGTTGGGATCAAGGGCAGTTAAAGTCGCCATGTCATTTCTCCGGACAATAGATGGACGCTAGGGTTTCGATGATCTTGACCGCGTTGGGATCGGCGATCCGGTAAAAGATGGTCTGGCCATCCCGCCTGGTCGTCACGATGCCCTCCTCTCTCAGCACAGCCAGATGCTGGGACAACGCCGATTGAGAGAGATCCAAGCGATCTTGCAGCGCACCAACGCTCAACTCGCCTGCCCCCAATTGGCACAACACCATCAGCCGCCGCTCATTCGATAAGGCTTTCAGCATCGCCGCCGCCTCAGCCGCGCTCGCCTCAAACTTCGCCAGGTTTCGTTTGGTCAAGGTCAACATGGCTCTCTATATATCACCTCTTGCTAATTTAGCAAGTACTAATATATAGGATCGGCACCGTTACCAAAGGAGCGCGCGCCATGAGCCCGTCACCAAATGTCCAAGCCTTTTTCGATCCCGCCACGGCGACCGTGACCTATCTGGTCAGCGATCCGGCTACCAAAGCGGCCGCGATCATCGATCCCGTCCTCGATTACGAGCCCAAGGCGGCACTCACCTCCACGGCTTCCGCGGATGCGGTGTTACGCGCGGCGAAAGCGCAAGACCTGCAGGTCACCTGGATTTTGGAGACCCATGCGCATGCGGATCATCTGTCTGCGGCTCATTACTTGCGGGAAAAAGCCGGCGCCAAGGTCGGCATTGGCGGCAATATCGCTGTGGTGCAAAAGGTCTTCAAACCGCTTTTCCACGCGCAGGATGTGGTGGCCGATGGTAGCGCCTTCGAGGCGCTCTTCGAGGATGGTGAGCAGTTTCAGCTGGGCACCTTGAGCGTGCGTGTTATGCATACGCCGGGCCATACGCCCGCTTGCATTACATATGTGATCGGCGACGCGGCCTTTGTTGGCGATACTTTGTTCCAGCCGGATTACGGCACTGCGCGTGCGGATTTTCCGGGCGGCGATGCCGCCACGCTTTACCGGTCGATCCGGCGCATTCTCGATTTGCCGCCCTCGACCCGTATCTTCACCGGCCATGACTATCTGCCCGCTGGCCGCACCTTGCACGCCTGGGAGAGCACAGTCGCCGGTCAGCGCGCCCATAATGTCCACATCAAGGATGGCGTCAGCGAAGCGGACTTTGTCGCCATGCGCCATGCGCGTGATGCGAGCCTGGCCCCGCCGCTCCTAATCTTGCCCTCTTTGCAGGTCAATATTCGCGCAGGCGCCTTGCCGCCGCCAGACGATGACGGCCACGTCTATCTACGCCTGCCGGTGAACCGGCTGGGCCAGAGGCAGGCGGGCTAGGGTTGGAACTCGTTTGGACCAGTTCCAGTGGGCACAATCGGTTGTGTGAAGTGCACTCTGCCATGCCGCATCTTGGAGAGTATGTTTGCTTGAGAACGTGGCGGAGGCGCTTGTGACCCACTTTCGCGGAAATCTGTGTCACAAAATGTGTTGTGACCCATTGATGGGCCTCAAACGACCTTCTGCCCTTCTGCGATGTTCAGCAACTTACCAAACGCATAGATCGCTGGCCTCCGGCCGGTCGCGGGCCGCAATTCCGTCAAGACATCTTCTTCGCGCAATATCCTCAGGAGCCGAGCCACGGACTCCTTCGGCACCCCGGACGTTTCGACCACATCCCGAGCCTTAAAAATCGGTCGAACGAAAATCCAATCCAGTATCTTCACACCAAACTGTGACTTAGTCGCTTCAACAATCCAAGTCTTTTGCTCCCTGTATAACTCCAGAATTTCTTGAGCCTTGGCAGTGTTTTCATTAGCCTGCTCGATCAGGCCTTGCAAAAAGAACTTGCACCATCCGGTCCAGTCGTCATCACGTGACACACTCAGAAGCCTTTCATAATACTCGTCGCGATTTCGCTCCAAGAAGGCACTCATATAGAAATTTGGACTGTCTAATAATTTCTTCTCAAACAAGAACAATGGTACCAAAAGGCGCCCTAAGCGCCCATTGCCGTCTAAAAAGGGATGTATTGCTTCAAACTCAGCATGAAGCACCGCCAGTTGAACTGTAATGTCGAACTCTTTTCCATGCAGATAGGTCTCCCACGCAGACATCGCGTTGTCCAAATTCTCAGCGCCTACCGGGACAAAGCGGGCGGCGCTGATAGGACTATTCCCTGGGCCAATCCAGTTTTGAATGCGCCGATACTCCCCCGGATCCTTGTTGCGGCCTCGAACACCATCCATCAGCGTTCTGTGCATGTGCTTGATCAGGCGCTGCGAGAGGGGCAGCTCACGCATTTCGTTGACGGCCATCCGCAAGGCAACGCGATAATTCATGACCTCCCTGATGTCTGCGCGTTTTGGTGTGCTCTCGTCATTGGGTAGCCCTTCTGCTTCAAATTCCAGGACCTCCCCCAAAGTTGCCTGTGTGCCCTCGATACGGCTCGACAAGACAGCTTCTTGCGAGGTCAAAGGCGAAAGCAGCACGTCCCGGTTCGGTACGCCATGTAGCACCCCTTCATAGCGGGCGAGTGCTGCGCTGGCAGGCCCAATGAATGGCAAGAGAATTTCCCAATCCAAGTTTTTCGGAGGAAATTTGCCGGTGTGGTAAAGAACAGCCATAGCCCTGTTGTAGCAGGGGATTCGGGCATTGTCAGCGGCGCCCTATCCCGCCCCTTCAATGCAGGCAGAAACGAAAATGCAGCATGAGCGGATTCCGTCCTCATACTGATCTCTTTTAACAGCCCCCTTGATCAAATACCCATGCAGCTGCCTCGCTACCGCCTGCCAGTGAACCGGCTGGGACAGAGGCAGGCGGGCTAGGGTTGAAAGCCTCTCCGCACCAAAGCCCGCCATCGCGCCTGCCGGTGGTGATAAAACCAGATTGCGAACAACCAGACAAAAGGCGTCAGCAGGCCTGCTCGAATATCAACCCGATCGCGATAGCCGGTCTGCCCCGCACCCTCATCTGTCATGACGATCCAATGATCCCATGTTCGCACCAGATCGCCCGAGCCATTATCGCGAATACACAGTGCCGCCTGATCGGCCCATTCGGGTGGCGCCGGCTTGCTCACGTCCACCCATTGCCGCCCTAAGGGCAGCAAACCAAGAAACCAAAGGGATACGCGATAGCGTCCCTCCCTCCACACGCTTGGTAGCGTTTTGGGCTCAAGTGGCTTGAAAACAAGCAAAGGCTTTGCGACGTGCACGAGCAACGCTGGCTTTTGAACCTCTTCCCAGGCGCGTGCTCGCGCGCAGTCAAGTTTCGTGCTTATGTCCACAATCATGGGCGAACAAATTGTGGCGTCGCGTGCCTGCGTCAAGACCGCTCCTACAACACCCCCTCCACCATCCGTTCGATGCGGGCGAGGCTCGGCGCATCCGACAGCCGGTGATCGCCGGCCTTGATCAGCTCCACCTCCACATCGCGGCTGCGCAAGCGCTCCGCGGTGATCAGAGCCTGCGGCCAAGGGACATCAGGATCGGCCATGCCTTGCAGGATGCGCACAGGGACATCGATCGCGATTTCCGCATCCAGCAAAAGATGCTTGCGGCCGTCCTCGATCAATTGGCGTGTGATGGGATAAGGCTCAGGACCGTAGGCGCTTGGCCGCATCCACACACCCTTGTGGAGGATGGCGTGGCGCGCGCAGTCCGGTAGCCGCTGCCAGAGCAAGCGTTCTGTGAAGTCGAGCGCTGGCGCGATGAGGACCAGAGCCTTGATCCTTTGCGGCCGCGCC
>DMER01000097.1:11147-18204 GCA_003451645.1 Alphaproteobacteria bacterium
ACTTTGCGGCCGCGCCAAGGCAGCCAGCGCCGCGATCCAGGCGCCCATGGACGAGCCCACCAACACTTGGGGCCCATCGGTCAATGCGTCCAAGACACACAGTGCATCCTCGCGCCATAGCGAGACTGTCCCATCCTGGAACAGGCCGCTCGACTGCCCATGCCCGTAATAGTCGAACCGCACAAAGCCATGGTTGGTGCGCGCGGCCCAGGCGTGCAAGGCTGTGACCTTCTGGCCTGACATCGCCGAATTAAAGCCGCCCAGAAATATTACACCTGGAAGGCGCCCGCCCTCATGCTTATGATAGGCGAGGTGATGGCCATGTGCGCGGGCTAAGGTGTGTGTGTGTGCGGCCCCGGTCATCTCTTCATCTATTCCGCTCATAAGCAAGACGGCGCTCGTTCGCCGCAAAAGGAACAACTGCCCCCGTGTTGACGATTTTGCAAGTGGTGCCAGAATTGAGTGCTGGCGGTGTCGAGCGAACAACCATCGATGTGGCGCGCGCGATTATGGCCGACGGCGGTCAGGCACTGATCGCAAGCCAGGGCGGGCGCATGACGCATGAGCTCGACGGCACGGCCGTACAGTTCTTTCAAGGCCCCTACGACTCCAAAAATCCCATGACGCTGTGGGCCAATGCCGGGCGGCTAGCGGACATCATCCGTAAGCACCGGGTCCAAATCATTCATGCCCGGTCGCGCGCGCCAGCCTGGAGCGCCTATTGGGCCGCAAAGCGCACGGGCATCAGATTCGTGACCACCTATGCCGGCATTTACAATGCCGATCTGCCCTTCAAGCGCCACTATAATGCGATCATGGCGAGCGGGGATATCGTCATCGCGAACTCGGCCTATACGGCCCGCCACATTCGGGAGACGTACAAGGATTTGCGCCGCCCGATCGCAGTCATCCCGCGTGGCATCGACCTTGCCAAATTCAATCCTGCCCGTGTGCAGCCCTCCCATGTCGCAGCCATGCTCGCGCGCTGGGCGGTGCCAGAGGGCGCGCGGGTTGTGCTGATGCCCGGCCGCTTGACCCGGTGGAAGGGCGGCCTGTCCTTTGTGGAGGCGATGGCGCAACTCAAGGACCGCAGCGTCTACGGAATCCTCGCAGGCGATTCTCAGGAGCGGGAAGATTTCGAGGACGAGGTGATCGCGCGGGTCAAGGAACTCGGGCTTGCAGGCCGGGTGCGCTATGTGGGGCAGGTCGACGATATGCCGACCGCCTTTGCGGCCAGTGACGTCGTGGTCTCCGCCTCCATCGAGCCGGAGGCTTTTGGCCGGGTCGCGGTGGAGGCGCAAGCGATGGGCCGTCTCGTCGTCGCCACCAATATTGGCGGCTCAACAGAGACAATCATTCCAGGCCGCACCGGCTGGCTCGTGCCGCCATCCTCTCCGCCCGAGATGGCCGCCGCGATTGGCCAGGCGCTGTCCCTGGATGCGGCGCAAGCACTGGGGGTTACCACCGCCGCGCGCGCTCATGTCGCCGCGAAATACGACGTGGCGGTGATGTGCCGCTCGACCTTGCGGGTCTACGCGAAATTGCTGGCGCGCGACGAGGATTTGGCACTATCGGCATAGTGGCGGTGCCGCATGTTTGTGCGCGGGTGCCGAAACTGATACACTTCCGCGATGACGAAGATGATGACGATAACGGTCGAGGTCCCAGCCAATGACCTCCAAGCGGCGCAAGCCTTTACTGGCGGCAGCGTCGACGAGACTGTGCGCGCGGCGCTGCGCGACCTTGCTGCCCGCGAGGCCCAGCAACGCCTGTTGGCATTGAAAGGCAAAGTTAAGTTTGCCTACTCGATCTCTGAGTTGCGCGCCATGGACGAAAGCAAATGATCGCGGTCGACTCCAGCACACTTGTTGCATACCTGCAGCATGAGTTAGGACAAGACGTAGAACGTTTTGAAACACAGCTGGCCCAAGCCAATGTGGTCCTACCGCCTGTCGTAATAAGTGAAGTTACCTCCGCGCGGCCCGATGATCCTGAACTGCTTTCATTGTTGTCTCAATTGAGACCGCTGACCTTGTTGGAGGGGTATTGGGAACGAACAGGACGTTTGCGTTTCCTCATCCTTTCTAATGGGAGGAAGTCCCGCCTTGGCGATGCTCTTATCGCGCAAAGCTGCATAGACCATAACGTTGCCCTGATCACCCGAGACACGGACTTCCGCCACTATGCGGCGCATGGTGGGCTGACCTTGGCCTAAAGCGGACCCTTGCCCATGCGGCTCTTTTTCCGGGTGACTGACATGTGCGTCGCCTCAATAGGGATTTGGCCGATACCTCCACAGCGATGCGATGCTTAAGACGCTGCACTGCAGTGAGCGGGATGATCACTGCGCGGCCTTTCTGGGGTTGAAGCTATAGGTCTGTCTTTTGAGTCCAGCAGCGTGCACTCGCTCATGCGATTGGCCAACACTTCCAGGCGTACCCACTCAACAGGCAATCGT
Source organism: Alphaproteobacteria bacterium (assembly GCA_003451645.1). GTDB lineage: Bacteria > Pseudomonadota > Alphaproteobacteria > Micropepsales > Micropepsaceae > DMER01. The sequence continues at coordinate 13,606 of DMER01000097.1, forward strand.
GAACTATTCCTGCGCGTGGCGGGGACCCGCTATTCTAGCGGGACGCCTCGTGGTGGACCGTCTAATTTGGTGCGTCTGTGCACGCAAATTTGGTGCTTTTAGTCCGTAAAAGGGGAGTATTGGGTCATGCGAGTTCCGAATGGCCGGGTTGCATTTCATCTTGCGGTCCTGGCAGCCGCAGTCTCAATACTCCCTGCGACTGCCCAGAGCCAGTCTGGGGTCATGACGGTCAAGCTCGAATATCAGGCGACCACATCGATACAAGTGCAGGATTTCGATGGCACTTGGGAGCGCCGGACCGAGATCAATCAAAGCACTACGATGACCTGTCCGCTCATGAATGAGGGCGTGGAACCAAGGTCCTATCTCGATGGCGCCAGCCAGCAACAGAAAGACGCCGACGCCGCGATCGGCGAAGCGACCGCTGCCGATCAAAAGACGATGCAGGAGGACGGCACGCTTGCCCAAATGCAAGGGATGGATAAGCTCATGAAGGATTGCAAAGCGCGCGGCGGCAGCGATGAGGCTTGCGCCATGCAGGTGATGCAAGCCATGCAGAGCGATCCCACATTCCTTGAGCGCAGCGGGCGCGTGGGGGAGAAAACTCGTGAAGCGCAAAAGCGCGTTGGGAATACAGATGGCCGGTTTGAAATCTGGTATTCGGAAAACTGCACCGGCAGCATGAGCGCGAACAACCGGACCACACTCAACAAAGGCGGCGTAAGCAAAGAGGTAGAGGCCGTTGCCGGGCGTCAGCCGTTGAGCAACGTGGACGCCAATGTCGTCGTTGAGACAGACCTGAGCAAGACCTCCACCCGCGTGTGGATCGCGGTTCCCGAGGCCACGGGCTTCCCGCGCACCGGCGCCGCAAACACCAAAACCGAGGAACGCTTGACGGCGCTGCCGGTTGCTAACGTGATCGCCGGGCCCACACCGGGCGGCATCAAAAGCGGCACGCTCCGCAAGCAGGTGCCGGGCGGGGAATACAGGGTCGAGTGGACCTTTCAGCGTAAGTGAGGCGGGTCTGTCCGTGATTTGTCATTCTGCTTCCTAAACCACCGCGCTGAACCGTGTATCCAAGAGCGCTGGCCCTCAGGCGCAGGCTGTTCTGGAAGGCATGGATCAGGTACGCATCGCAGAGTGCCCTGCGCTCACGAACAGTGCGGCACGCATGACTTGCGAAGCCGTAGGAGCGTTGTTCACTGCCCTGCCTAGATCACAATGGGCGCTCGCCGTGGCGAGAACGGCAATTCCGGGCCATAGCCGAACCGCAAGACGATATTGGGACGCCGCCCCGGCAAGCCGGCGAGCGCGGCCATGTCCGCGCGCAGTTCTGGCACCTCGGCGGGCTGGTTGACGAACGCGGTCTTGAGGCCTTCGACCGTTGCCTGCAACTGAAACCGCTGGCACGCGCGGCCGGCCAGCATCCAGTGCTCCCGGTCATTCTTCGCGCCGCAAAACACCGCGACACCCGATGACGTGTCCACATGTCTTGCGTACTTGGCATTTTCCGCCGCGAGTGTGAACGCAAAGCCAAACAATGTCGGCCCAAGCCAATCGGGAAGCATGGGATTGCCGCTTGAGGCGCTGAATAGGCCGTCGCCCGCCCCCAAGGCGGCACGCGGGCTGAACCGCAGCCAGTCGCGCAATTCGCGCACGAATGCCGGATCGTTCATTTGCGCGGTGTTGCCTGCGATCACAAGATCACGCGCCCGCGCAATGTCCCGGCGTTCCGTCAAGACCGCCACGTCGACTCCATCGACCGCAGCCGCGGCCGCAGCAAGCGCCTGCAGGCTGGACGGCGGCACCGGCGCGCCCGTGTAGTCTGCTCGCGATGACTGACGTTTGGGAATTGCACCGAACAGGGGCGTCGAAGCCTGTGTGCCAGTGCTGTACTCGAAGATCACGGAGCCCTCACCACCGGGGTCGAACCGGATGTCCCCCGGCTTGCCCATGGCGGCCGATGCAATCGAAAGATTTTCGGCAGCACAACCCAGGCTCGCCCACAGATGATGGTCGTCGGGATCAACAACCGGTGTGCGGCGCGTAAAGTCTGGGAGAAGTTCTATGCGGCCCTCAGAGACCCGGAATTTCCATGGCTGCGTATTGTGCCCGTTTGCGGCAAGGGTCGCATAGCGCAACAAGTCCTTTACGGCGGGCGCTTCTGGTAACGGTGCCCGCAAAGCCGCCATGGCAGCTTGATAATCTGTCAGCGACCCCATGCTGGCCACCGATATGGCGCCTCCGCCAATCGCCGCAACAGCGGCTGCGCCTGCGCCATAGAATAAAGTCCGCCTGCTGATCATGTCCGCCTCCTATTGCGCATTGCGGCCAAGCCGCCTCAGGGTGTCCAGCCAAGAATTCCGCTTCTCGTTGCTCATGCCTTCGACCAGGCCGATCACTGTATTCCGGCAAGGCCCAATGCCTACAAACGCCAGGATGTTTTGCTCCAAACTGCGCAAGGTCAGCGCGCCGAACCACCAGCTATAGATCAAGCCCGGCATGCCCATGGTCACGATGGTCCGCGCCGATCGGCCCTTGAGCAAGACCTGCATGCCGCTGCCGTCCGAGCCCACGGTGAAGGCAAAGCCGGGCCGGGCAACCTGTTCCAGGAATGCCTTGAGCAAAGCCGGTAACGCCCCCAGCCAGAGCGGATAGATAAACACCAAATGGTTCGCCCATTTTATCTCCGCTTGCGCTCGCGCGATGTCCGGCGGCGGCGCGGCCTTCTCCCAGCTGGCCCGGTCGCGCAGCACTGGAAAGTCCAGATCGGTCACGGTCAGTCTGTGGACCTCATGCCCGCCAGACGCCGCGCCTTGCGCATAGGCATCGGCCAGCGCGTGACAGAAATGCCCGCCGCCCGGTGTGGGGTGTCCCTGAATGATCAGGATTTTCGTCATGCCTGCCCTCCTTTGTCGCATCAGAAACAGCAGCGCCGCCCTCAACCCATTTTCAGCACCACACGCCCGTCGATCTTGCCCTCCTCCAGGCGCGCAAAGATGCTGTTGATCGCCTCCAGCCGCTCATAGCTGAAATGCGGCTTCACCTTGCCCTCCGCCGCGAAGGCCAGCGCTTCGTCCAGATCCTGCCGTGTTCCGACGATCGAGCCGCGGATGGTGATCCGGTTGAGGACCAGCGGAAAGATCGGCACTGCGAAATCGCCCGGCGGCAAGCCTACCAAAGACACTGTGCCCCGGCGGCGGACCATGCCCAGAGCCTGCTCAAAGGCACTGTTGGAGACGGCGGTCACCAGCACACCATGCACCCCGCCATGGGTCTTGGCCCGCAGGACCTCAACCGGATCGGCCTCGCGCGCATTGACCGTGATATCCGCGCCCAGATCGCGGGCGAGCTTCAGCGCGTCCTCGCGCACATCGACCGCCGCGACATGCAGGCCCATCGCCTTGGCATACTGAACCGCCATGTGCCCCAGGCCGCCTATGCCGGATACCGCCACCCATTCTCCTGGGCGCGCCTCGGTTTCCTTCAGGCCCTTATAGACCGTGACGCCCGCGCAGAGCACCGGCGCCGCCGCCCCGAAATCCAACCCCGTGGGGATACGCCCCACATAGCCGGCATCCGCCAGCACATACTCTGCGAACCCTCCGTTGACGGAGTATCCGGTGTTCTGCTGATCGTGACACAATGTCTCCCAGCCCGTGCGGCAATGGGCGCAGTGGCCGCAAGCCGTGTGGAGCCAGGGCGCGCCAATCGCGTCTCCCTCCTCTAGGGCCTTCACGCCCGCCCCCACCGCCGCAACGCGCCCTGCCCCCTCATGACCCGGAATGAAGGGCGGTTTGGGCTTGACCGGCCAGTCGCCTCGCGCGGCGTGCAGGTCCGTGTGGCAGACGCCGCTTGCAATCACTTGCATCAGTACCTGCCCCGGCCCCGGCTCAGGGATGGGGACCTCCTCAATCGCGAGGGGCTTGCCCAACTCGCGCACCACCGCGGCTTTCATCGTCCTTGCCATGCCAACCTCCCTTTGCTGCCTGGGCAAGAGATGGGGGGGCCGTGCCGGGGTGAAATGATCCAGGTCAAAGTCCGCGCAATGTCCAAGGCCCGTCGTCCGCCTCACGTGCCCCCTTGCGCTTTTGGGCGGGGTGACTGACACTTTTGTCAGCTAAGCATGATTGCCCCCACGCCCTCGCCCAAGGAGCCTCGACCGATGAGCACCGTTCTCCCCGCCGTGCATGGCCGCATCAACGATCTGGACTCGCATTTGCAGGTCCCTGTCTCCAAATGGGCGGAGGTGTTCGGCGAGGCGATGGCCGAAACGGGCAAGCCCTATATCGGCCATCAATTCTTTGACGATACCGTCAAGGCGGACCTCAACACCGAAACCGTCTGGAAGAAAAAGGGCACCGGCGCGCCCGGCGCCTGGACGCCGGAGGGACGCCTCGCCGCCATGGACATGATGGGCATCGAGCGCCAGTTGATCTTCCCGCAAGTGTTGATGGCCTTGCCCGCCTGGTCGAAGCACCCCAATGCCAGCACGGTCTTGCGCGAATACAACGACGCCGTCTTGCGCTGGACCAAGATGGGCCAAGGCCGCTTGCGCCCGACCGCCCTCCTCAACATGACGACGATCGAGGGCGCGAT
>DMER01000097.1:18433-19047 GCA_003451645.1 Alphaproteobacteria bacterium
GGCCGAGCGCGTCATCGCGGGCGGCGCGCGCGCCGTGTTCATTCAGGACGGCGTCGCGCCGGGCGGCTATTCCCCGGCCGCGCCGGAGGTCGACCCGCTCTGGGCCGTGCTGGCTCAGGCGCGCGTGCCCGTCACCTTCCACATCGGTGGGCAGCATGGTTTCGTGCGCAGCGAGGTGTGGCAGGAGGCGGAGTTGCTGCGCCCCGGCACCTTCACGACGGGCGAGCCCGTGGGGCCGCAGATGCTCGCCACCATGCACATGTCGCCGCAGAACTATCTGACCGCGATGATCTTTGGCGGGGTGTTCGACCGGCATCCGGATTTGCGCGTGGGCGTGATTGAGCTCGGCGCGATGTGGGCCGGCCCCTTCGCCGATTTGCTGGAGGACCGGATGGAGATGTCCAAGCGCGTGCGCTCCGCGCTCAAGCGCCGGCCGAAGGAGATCCTCGTCGATCAGGTCCGGTTCACGCCCTTCATCTGGGAGAAGACCGCACGTCAGATCGAGCGCTACGGCATGCCCGAGATCTACGCCTTCTCGACCGACTTCCCGCATGTCGAAGGCGGCACCGACCCTATTGGGCGGATGGGCGGGGATATTTCTGTGCTGGGCCCCC
>DMER01000105.1:0-2655 GCA_003451645.1 Alphaproteobacteria bacterium
AACATGGCGTGCCGCTCTATCCCTTCTTTTTGGATGGTGTCGCCGCCAATCTCAAACTCAATCAAGCCGATGGCATCCACCCGAACGAGGAGGGGACCAAGGTCATCGTCGCCAGAATCCTGCCCTATGTCGAGAAACTGGTGGACGCACCCTCCGCCCCCTGACGAATTGTAACGCATTGGATCATCGCAATGGAACTCCGCCCACTCGGCCGCACAGGCCTTAAAGTTTCCTCCATCTGCCTCGGCACGATGACGTTCGGTGAGCAGAACACCGAAAGCGAGGGCCACGCACAAATGGATTACGCGCTGGCGCATGGGATCAACTTCTTTGACACCTCTGAGATGTACGCGATCCCGCCTCGGGCCGAAACGCAAGGCTCGACCGAGCGCATCATTGGCACCTGGTTCAAGGCGCGTAAGAACCGCGACAAGGTCATCCTTGCCACCAAGGCCGCTGGCCGCAGCCCCATGACCTGGCTCCGGGACAATGCAACGATTGTCGACCACTCCGCCGCCCAATTACGCGAGGCGGTGGACAAGAGCCTCAAACGTCTGCAGACGGATTACATCGATCTGTACCAATTGCATTGGCCAGACCGGCCCGTGTCGATGTTTGGCAGCACGGGCACCCTGTACCGCGATCAGGGGGAGCCGCCTATTGCTCTGCTAGACATCCTGCGCGCGCTCGACGATTTGGTCCGCGCGGGCAAGATCCGGCATGTGGGCCTCTCGAACGAGACGTCCTGGGGCACTATGAAATTTCTCAGCCTCAGCGAGGCGCATGGCTTGCCGCGCATGCAGTCGATCCAGAATGCATATCACTTGCTCAACCGCACCTATGAGATGGGCTTGGCCGAGATCACCCATCGCGAGCAAGTGGGCTTGCTCGCCTATTCGCCGCTTGCCCAAGGGTATCTGACGGGCAAGTACCAGAATGGCCAACTGCCCCCTGGTGCGCGCAAGACCTTGTTCAACCGGTTGCAGCGTTACGAGCGGTCCGAGACCGCGCCCGCCATTGAGCGCTACTTGTCCATCGCCAAGCAGTTCGATCTGTCGCCGGTGCAATTGGCCATCAAATTCTGTGACACGCGCTCCTTCGTGACCTCGACAATTATTGGTGCGACATCGATGGAGCAACTGGTCGCCAACATCGCTGCGGTGAATGCTCCGTGGACGGCCGAGATCGAAGCCGCCGTCAATGCCGCCCATCACGCGCAGCCTAACCCCGCGCCCTGAGACGTCGTGTTGGCCGTATCATGCACGATTGAGATGTCCCACACCGCGCTTTGCGAGGGAAGGGGAGGGCACCCATGATCCGCCTCTTTGTCGCCTTGGACATTCCAGAGGCGGTCAGCGACCGCTTGAGCCTCTTGGAAACGGGCATCCCCGGCGCGCGCTGGACCCCTTCGGATAATCTGCATTTGACCTTGCGCTTTATTGGCGAGGTGAATGAGGCCACCGCGCGGGACATCGACGATGTGCTCTCAACAATCCGCAGTGCGCAATTTGCGCTCTCGCTATCGGGCCTCGACACGTTCGGCGGGCGCAGGCCCCACGCCCTCTTCATCAAGACCCGTCCGTCCACGGAGCTTGTTCACCTGCAGGCCAAGGTTGACAATGCCTTGCACCGCTTGGGTCTGACCCTGGAGGCGCGCAAATTTGTGCCGCACGTGACGCTCGCCCGTCTGCGCGATGTGCCGGAGGCCAAGCTGGCGGCCTTTATCCAAAGCGCCAATTTGTTTGATACCGGGCCGTTTCCCGTTGACGGCTTTTGCCTTTTTTCCAGCGAATTGGGGGAGGAGGGCAGCACCTATTTCATCGAACGCCGTTATCCGCTCCAAGCGGCTTGAGTCCGCTCAACTTTCTTACCACGCCATCACCCCTCGGGATCGCTGAAGATGCCCGATTGCAGAAAGGTCAGCCCAAAGAGGCCATGACGGATCGTCAGACTGAATCGGAAACGCCCAGGGCTCACATGATGATGGGTCACACGGCATTGACCTGGCGTCAGCCAGTGAGGCAGGCGATAGCTGCGGCCGCGCCAGGTGAGGAAATAATGCTGGCTTTCAAAGATCAGGCCGTGGTCCTGCTCAAAGACGCGCAGCACCATGCCCAATCCGCCCTCAACACATTCCAAAAGCTGTCCGTCTCCGCCGAGGCGCTTGGTCGAGGCAACGCGCAACGGCGGATCATCCGGGTGCAGAGCAAGCCAGCGCTCCCACACGACGCCGCCCGCCCCATCGCCGCGCACACACACCATCGCAGCCGCGTCGTCGCTTTCCATCACGGGTAAGGGGCCGCCAATCATTTTGGCACAGAGCGCGAAAACCAGCCCCGCCCAGTTGCGCGCGACAAGCATCCGCCCGGAATAAGTGGTCGTCTGACCCTGATGGGACTGGGAAAAGCGGCGCCGGACATCGGGATGCAGCCGCCGCCAGCCAAAGGGCCCAACAAGCGCTTGGAAATCTGGCTCTGCCGCCGGTGTTTCGGGGATCTGATGGGTCTGCGGACGAGGATTCGCTGTCATCGCCCCCCCCCTACAGCAGCTTCACGAGCCGGTCGCCCAGCTTGACCGCGCGTTGCAAGGTCGGCCGTGACAGCGCGCGCAGCTGCACATAAAGCGTGTCGAGTTCGGTCAGCAGAGCCAGCATCG
>DMER01000105.1:2867-3288 GCA_003451645.1 Alphaproteobacteria bacterium
CCAGCATCGCCTGCATGCGTTGCGCGGCGCCGTTTGGGGTCTGTGCATCTTGGGCAGCTTGCGCCACACAGCTGCGCACCATCGCGAGCGCCGGGTCGATCTCGCGCCGCTTGCGCTCCTCGACAATGGCCAGCAGCATGTCCCACGGGTCCTGCTTGGCCCGGAAGTGGTCGCGCCGGTCGCCCGCGACGTGGACGAGGTCGATCAGCTGATAGCCCATCAGCTCCCTCAGGCTGGTCGAGACATTCGAGCGCGCAATGTCGAGCACCTCGCAAATGGTCTCGGCGGGCAGCGGCTCCTCGGCCAGATAGAGCAAGGCATGGATCTGTGCGACCGAGCGGCTAACCCCCCAACGCGCGCCCATCTCGCCCCAATGCCGGACAAAGGCCTCCATCGCAGGTGTGAAGTGCATGCACATCTC
>DMER01000226.1 GCA_003451645.1 Alphaproteobacteria bacterium
CCTGCATCAGCTGCAGCAAATGTTCGGCCATGTCTCCATCGAGCGGGTGCTAAGCGGTCCGGGCCTGGAAAACCTCATGCTCGCCATTGCGGGTCTTGAGGGGCGTTCTTATCCGGCCAAGCCGCAAGCCGACGCGATCTTGCGCCTTGCGGACAATGGCGATGACATTGCCGCCGAAGCCGTGTCCCTTTTCACCGGCTGGCTTGGTGCCGCGGCAGGCAATGCCGCGTTGCTCGCGGGCGCCCGGGCAGGTGTCTACATCGCTGGCGGGATAGTGCCCAAATGGGGCGCGCGTTTCGATGCCCGGCTCTTCCGGCACCGCTTTGAGGCCAAGGGCCGGATGCGCGATTATTTGAGCCCGATACCAACCTGGACCATCACCGCGGGCGACCTCGCCTTTCGCGGCCTTGCGCGCTGTTTGGCGGTGGCCCAGCGCTGACGGTGCCCTACTCGCCCCAGACCGATCCTTCGCGCCGGGGATCAGCAGCGCCATCGAGCCCCTCTGGCGCGAGGCGGATAATGTTGAGCCCGCTCATCATCTCTTGCGATTTGACCGTGTGGCCCTTGGCGGTTAGTGCCTCGATAAGGGCTGGTTCAGCGCGGCCCGCTTCGACCTCCAGCGTCTTATTCCGCCCAGTCACATGGATGAGCGCTACCGCGCTTTTTGCATCCATGCGCCAGTCGATAAGTCCCATGATCGTCCGTGTCACATAGGTGATGATCCGCCAGCCCCCTGGCGAGCCGACGATGGCCTTCAACGATCCGTTGGGGGCAAAGACCAAGCTTGGCGACATGGCCGACAAAGGCCGCTTCTGCGGGCCCGGCGCGTTGGGATGCGGAAGGCCATCGCGCACCGGCGAGAAGGAAAAGTCCGTCAGCTGATTGTTGAGGATGAACCCGCCCGCCATCAGGTGACTGCCGAACAACCCTTCAACGGTCGTGGTCAGCGCCACCGCATTGCCTGCAGCGTCCTTGACACTCACATGCGCGGTTGAGGGCCTTGAGTAGTCGAGCATCGCGCGCTTTCGGGCAGGGACCGCGCCCGGCGCGCCAGGCTGGACCTCGGGCAGCGCCTGATCCCGCCGGATCAAGGCTCCTCGCGCCGTGAGATAGCCTGGCGCCAGCATGTCCTTGACCGCGACGGTCATGGCCTCAGGGTCGCCCAGATAGGCATCACGGTCCGCATAGGCAAGCCTGCTCGCCTCCCCGTAAAGATGCACCTCCTGCGCGCCGCCCGGCGGCAATACGGCCAGCCGGTGTCGCTCCAAAAAGGCCAAGGTTTGCAGCATCGTCACCGCGCCAGAGGAGGGCAGGCCCATGCTGCAAATCCGGTGCTTGCGGTAGGTGCCGCAAACGGGTTCGCGCTTGATGGGCCGGTAGCTCGCTAGATCGCCAAGCGTCATGCCACCGGGGTTGAGCGGTGCGGTTCTCACCGTCTCAATGATGGCTTGCGCCAAGGGGCCCTCGACCAAGGCTTTCGCGCCTTGATCGCGCAGGGCGATCAGGCTCTGCGCATAGGCCTTGTTGACGACAATGTCGCCTGCCTTCAGCGCCACACCATTGGGCCGGAAATAGGCCGCGGTCTCAGGGATCATGGCAATCGCCGGGTCCGCCGCAATCGCTGCCGCCAGCCGCTCGGACACCGGAAAGCCGTTCTCGGCCAATGCGATTGCTGGCGCGAACAGCGACGCCCAAGGCAGCGCGCCATGCTCCCGGTGCGCCATCTCCAGCATCGCCATCACTCCGGGAACCCCGACCGACTTGCCGCCCACCACCGTCATCATGAAGGGCATAGGCTTGCCATCGGGCCCCAGGAACAGATCTGGCCCGGCCGCCAAAGGCGCCGTCTCGCGGCCGTCATAGCTCTCGACCTTTTTGACCTTGGCATCCCAGTGCAACAGAAAGGCGCCACCGCCAATGCCGGAGGATTGCGGCTCGACGAGGCCCATCACCAACTGTGCTGCAATGGCCGCATCAAGGGCCGAGCCGCCGCGTTTGAGTACTTGCGCACCTGCCTCGGTCGCCAGCGGGTGGGAGGAGGCGATCATGTGCTTGCGCGGCAAGCCCGCCGCCTGCGCTTGCATGATGACCACCGCGACGGCCATCAGTGCGCTGAACATTATCCGCTGCATCGCTGCACTCCCCACGCTGAACCCAAGGTCAAGGCGGGAGCTTAGGGCAAACTTGCCTTTGCCGCCAATCGCCATAATCATGCCGCGCATGACAACAACGCCACGCTTGCGGCCGGGCCCGCGCAATACGATCACCGATGTCGAGGGTTTGACCGTCGGCCAGGCCCACTGCGCCACCAGCTGGACCGGCGTCACGGTCCTGCTCCCCGATGCCAGGGCCGTTGCCGCAGCAGATGTGCGCGGCGGGGCGCCCGGCACGCGCGAGACGGACGCTCTCAACCCGTCGGGCTTAAGCGTCGGCATCGACGCACTGGTCCTGTCGGGCGGCTCGGTCTATGGGCTGGATGCGGCCTCGGCCGTGACGGTCTGGCTGGCGGCGCGGGGGCGCGGCTATGTGCTTCATGGCTCAAAGCTTGTGGCGCCGGTCGTGCCCGCCGCGATCCTGTTCGACCTGACCAATGGCGGCGACAAGGACTGGGGCGAGACGGCCCCTTATGCGGAG
>DMER01000185.1:0-11005 GCA_003451645.1 Alphaproteobacteria bacterium
CTGTATCGATCGCCGCCTTGCGGTTGGCGATGAAGCGCTGAACGGTCCGATGCACATTATGCGTGGAGGGAACATTGGTTAGCCCTGCGCCGACCTCTTTCAGGAGGTCCAAGGCCACGGCCGTTTCACCGCGGCGGTCCTCGCCATCCGCAACGCCCAAGCCGCTCCATGCCCCATCGAGCCAGTCCGCGCGGTTGGGCTTGTAGCCCTCAACCGAGGTGAATTCGGCTTCAAGGTGGGCCAGGAATTGATCGCGAATGCCATCAGCCTCAGCCGCGCTCATCAGACCTTCAGCAACAAGTTGCTTGGCATAGAGGCTCAGGGTCGAGGGATGGTCCTTAATCGCCTTGTACATCAAGGGCTGCGTCATTGAGGGATCATCGCCCTCATTATGGCCGAAGCGGCGGTAACAGAAAATGTCGACCACAACATCCTTGTGGAACTTTTGGCGGAACTCCGTGGCGATCCGCGCGCAATGAACGACGGCCTCAGGATCGTCGCCATTCACATGCAGGATCGGGGCCTGAACCATCAGCGCAATGTCTGACGGATAGGGCGATGACCGGGAATGCATAGGTGCCGTGGTGAAGCCGATCTGATTATTGATCACGACATGGATCGTGCCGCCAGTGCGGAAGCCCTTAGTGCCCGACATCGCGAAACACTCAGCCACCACGCCTTGGCCCGCAAAGGCCGCGTCTCCGTGCAGCAGGACGGGGATCACGGTCGTGCGCTCCACCCGGTCGCCATACTGATGTTGCTTGGCCCGCGCCTTGCCCAGGACGACCGGATTGACCGCCTCCAAATGTGAGGGGTTCGCCGTCAAGGACAAGTGCACTTTGTTGGCGCCAAAGACGCGATCAGACGATGCGCCCATATGGTATTTGACGTCGCCGGAGCCCGCGACATCGTCCGGGTTCGCAGAGCCGCCTTTGAACTCATGGAAGATTGCCTTGTAGGGCTTGGACATGACCGTCGCCAGGACGTTGAGGCGGCCGCGATGGGCCATGCCCAACACAATGTCCTTGGCACCAAGACTACCGCCCACCTTGATGATCTGCTCCAAGGCGGGGATGAGGGCCTCGCCGCCATCAAGACCAAAGCGCTTGGTGCCGACAAATTTCTTGGCGCAGAATTGTTCGAAGCCTTCTGCCTCGATCAGCTTGTTATAGATGGCACGCTTGCCCTCTGGGGTGAAGCTGATCCCCTTGTCGGCGCCTTCGATGCGGCGCTGTATCCAATCCTTTTCGTCAGGATTGGTCACATGCATGAACTCATAGCCGATGCGGCCGCAATAGGTGCGGCGCAGGATCTGATGGATCTGGCGCAAGGTGGCACTTTCGAGACCCAGCTTGCCGTCGATAAAAATCGGGCGGTCCATGTCCGCAGCCGTGAAGCCAAAACTCTCTGGATTGAGCTCCTGATGCGGCGCCTTGCGCTCCAGGCGTAAAGGATCGAGGTCGGCCTCAAGATGGCCGCGAACACGATAGGCATGGATAAGCATAGATGCGCGCAAGGTGTCCTGCGCGGCCTGGCGGATCGCCGCGGGATCGGCCACGACAGCTGCAGGTGCGGTTGGCTTGGCGGCGCCTGCTTTCGCAGCCTTGGGCGCGGCGGATGGTTCCTCGGGAACTTTAAGCAGCTCCGGCCTGCCCCAAGAGGGCAGCCACGGCGCACGCCCATTCATCATCGCCTTGGCACGGGTGTCCGCCAGCGCATCGAAGAAATTGCGCCAATCGGCGTCAACCTGCGCTGGATCGCGCAAATAGACTTCGTAAAGCGCTTCGATGAAGGGTGCGTTGGCACCGTAGAGAAACGATGTCTCAGCCGCGTCGTCGCGGCCAGCCCCTGAAGGGGCAGCAGAACGTTCCATCCATTTTCCGGCCTGATTGTCTCAGGTCCGTTCCCTTGTCCGTGCAGCCCTTTCACGCGGCCGCATTGGTGGTTTTCTCGACGATCGCTTGAGGGGAGCCCTGGCAGCCCTTTCACGCAGCTATGTCGCCAGGCGCACCAATCAAGGTGAAATCAATTTAGTTTGCTTTCAGGCGCTCGACCAGAGTGGAGCCGAGGGATGCGGGCGAATCCGCGACCCGGATCCCCGCACTGCGCATGGCCTCGATCTTGGTGCCCGCTGTGCCCTTGCCGCCCGAAACAATGGCACCAGCGTGGCCCATCCGGCGGCCCGGAGGCGCGGTCACGCCCGCAATAAAGCCGACCATTGGTTTCTTTGTCTTGTTGTGCTGGATGAAGTCGGCTGCGTCTTCTTCTGCTGACCCGCCGATCTCACCGATCATGATGATCGACTTGGTGTCGGGATCGGCGAGGAATTTCTCCAGGACATCAATAAAGTTCGTGCCATTGACAGGATCGCCGCCAATGCCCACAGCGGTCGTCTGACCCAAGCCCGCAGCCGTCGTTTGGGCGACCGCCTCATAGGTCAGCGTGCCAGACCGGGACACAATCCCGACCGAGCCCTTTTTGAAAATGTTGCCCGGCATGATTCCGATCTTGCACTCATCCGGCGTCAGGACGCCGGGGCAGTTCGGCCCAATGAGGCGGGTCCTTGACCCTTGCAAAGCGCGCTTGACGCGCACCATGTCGAGGACGGGGATGCCCTCGGTAATGCACACCGCAAGCTCGACACCTGCATCGATCGCTTCCAGGATCGCATCCGCAGCAAAGGGCGGGGGTACATAGATCGCACTGGCCGTCGCGCCAGTCCTGGCAACCGCTTCGGCCACCGTGTCGAACACGGGCAAGTTCAGGTGCGTCGAGCCGCCTTTGCCAGGGGCTACACCACCCACCATTTTCGTGCCATAGGCGATCGCCTGCTCAGAGTGGAAGGTGCCTTGATTGCCGGTGAAGCCCTGGCAAATGACCTTGGTGTTCTTGTCGACGAGAATTGACATTGAGGCCCTTAGTTCTGCTGGCGAATAATGGTGATCGAGAAGGTGGAGCTGTTTGCGGCCGCGCCCGCACCACCGAAATAGTAATGCATGGCACGCGCGTTTTGCGCCGATACGGACCAGACCGCCGTGCGCAGGCCTGCATCATTCGCATTCTCTGACGGGTTGCGCTTCAGGTGCGTGCTATAGGCCTTGATCAGAGCCTCATCATCGCCTTGCGGCGCGGTCAATGTGCAGGTCGATTGCGCGCCCGATGCGAGACCGCCCTTCAAGGCGCCAGAGACAATCGACACCTGCAGGCGCCCTGCCCCTTGCGCGATCGCCCACCCCTCAACGCCATCGGGATTGCCAGGCGCGATCGCCTCTTTCTCCTCCTGGGTCAAGGCTTGCCACTTGGCGGCCGAGGCGGCCGCGCGGATTGCTGCGGGGTCGGCCTGCGTATCCAGACAGGCCGTCTTGTAGGCGGAGAAGGACGGCGTTGCCGAAGCAGCCGTCGCCTGCGCCAAGACAAGAGCCAAGATTGAGGAGATCACCATGGGCTAGCCCTTTTTCACAGCGGACACGATTTTCTGCGCGGCGTCGGCAAGATCGTCAGCGGGGATCAGATTGAGCCCGGATTCTTTGAGAATCTTTTTGCCCAACTCGGCGTTGGTGCCAGACAATCTGGCGACCAAAGGCACGTGAAGTTTCACTTCCTTGGCGGCCGCGATAATGCCCTCGGCGATGATATCGCAGCGCATGATGCCGCCAAAGATGTTGACCAAGATGCCCTTGACCTCCGGGTCCTTGAGCAAGATCTTGAAGGCGTTGGTGACCTTTTCCTTCGACGCACCGCCGCCAACATCCAAGAAATTCGCCGGCTCCGCGCCATAGAGCTTGATGATGTCCATCGTGGCCATTGCAAGGCCTGCACCGTTCACGAGGCAGCCAATGTTGCCATCGAGCTTGATGAAGGAGAGGTCGAACTTAGACGCCTCAAGTTCGGCCGGGTCTTCCTCGTCCGTATCGCGCAGTGCCATCACTTCCGGGTGACGGAACAAGGCGTTGTCATCAAAATTGAGCTTGGCATCGAGGCAAATCACATCGCCCGACCCGGTGATCACCAGCGGGTTGATTTCCAATTGGCTCATGTCCTTGGCGCTGAAGGCGCGCGCGAGATTGGCGATGAGCGCACCCAATTGTTTGGCTGTCTCACCAGAAAGGTCCAATGCATCGGCCAAACGGCGGCCGTGGTAGGGCTGAATGCCGGTTGCCGGATCCACTGACAACGTCGCGATCTTTTCCGGGTGGTGGTGCGCCACCTCTTCGATGTCCATGCCCCCTTCGGTAGAAGCAATGATCGCCAGACGCGAGGTCGCGCGGTCGATCAGCATCGACAAATAGAGCTCCTTCTTGATGTCCGAGCCATCCTCAATGTAGAGGCGCTTAACAACCCGGCCATGGGCACCTGTCTGCTGAGTCACGAGAGTCCGGCCCAGCATCTCCGTTGCGTGTGCCCGCACCTCAGCGACTGATTTTGCCAAACGCACGCCGCCTTTGGCATCCGCAGGCAGCTCCTTGAACTTGCCCTTGCCGCGACCGCCTGCATGGATTTGCGACTTCACAACCCAGACTGGACCCGGCAGCTGCTCCGCCGCCTTGACCGCCTCATCAACGGTGAAAGCCGCAACCCCTTTGGGCACTGCGACGCCAAACTCCTTGAGCAGAGCTTTGGCCTGATATTCGTGAATGTTCATGCAAATCCGCCGGGTTGGAACGATATGATGCGCTTGCGTCCGGGTGCACTCCGGTGCTGGCACGTTCTATAGCCGGGTAAGGTTGCTCCGCGCAATCGCGTAAACGCAAAGCGCTCCAGAAGTTTACTGGACTGAGAGCCTTGCCGGGCGCGCGCGTGCAGTCACAGACGCTGCCACGTCAAGCGCCCGCGACCTTGCCGCGAATGCGGGCGAGACCCATCATCAAGACCATCGAAATCAACGCATAAAGAAAATAGACTGGGGTCGACAGATCGGAGGCGATGATTTCCTTCTCCTGGAGCCATTCCACGGATTGGAGAGCGGATACAAAGGTCAACCCGACCTGCCATAGCGGCGCGACAATAACCTGGACGAGATTGGCCATGACGCCAGATCCGCCCGAGGACATTTGATGGGCCAAATGGATTGCTCCATAGGCCACCACGTAACCCAGAAACAGGATCGCAGCGATGACCAAAACGGCAGCAACCGGACGGCCGATGCCTGTGTTTGAAACAATCTCGCGCATGCTGTGCAACGTGTCGCGCGCGGGCTCCATCATCGTGGGCCAAGACGGCGCCAAAGTCTGATAGCTCAGCCCATCAAAACTTCGCGTTGCTGCAACTGGAGGCTTTGCAGCAATTTGTGTGTACCAAACAATGGCTGCGGTCGCTGCAAAGATCAGCAACATGATCAGAAAGCGCGAATTCAGCATGACTTATCTCCCCGGCCTATCCCCAGAGAATGATCCTAACGAAGTTCCTGGCCTATGCAAATCGCCTTAAGCGATTGCTGTGATCAGGCTATTTCAGGCCGAGTTCGCGGAATTCCATGGTTTGACGGTGCACCGTGGCGCCCTGATTGTCCTTGATTTCGGCCAAAACCGCCCGCTTGTCCCAATCTATTGATAACATTCCATAATTTTCGCCGCGGAACGCCTTGGTAAGCCGGGTCGGCGCGGGCAAATCCTCGAATTTGGAGTCGGGGAAGGCCAGATTCAGCGATGACGATGTCACGTCATAGAGGGGATATTTGAGGCCCTTCTCAGAACGATAGATCGCCGCCGAGTGGCGGTCGCCGCTTATGGCGAAGAGGCCCTTGACCTTGGTTTGCGCCAAAAGGCGATAGAGCCGGTCCTGCTCCGCAGGCAGCAGGCCCCAACGCTCCCAGCCATGCCCTTCGGCAATGATTTGGATCGAGGAGGCGAGAATGCGCAAATCGGCTGGTTTCTTGAGTTCCTTCTCAAGCCAGGCCCATTGTGCCGCGCCCAGCATATCTTGACCCTGCGCTGTGCTTGGCAAATAGCGCTCCTTGCCTGGCGCATTACGCTGATCGGTCGGTGTAAGGTCACTGCGGAAATAGCGCGTGTCGAGCAAAATGATCTGCACACGCTTGCCAGCGGGGCCGATGATCACGCTGTCATAGATACCATCACGCCTGCGCGCGGGTGCGTCTGCAGGCAAATCCCAGAAATCCGCAAAGAGCTTTTGGGCCAGGCCTTTGGGCGCGAATTTTCCGCCCTCGTCATTGTCGCCGTAATCGTGGTCGTCCCAGGTGGCGAGCATTGGTTGGGCTGAGCGGAAGCGCTGCCACTCCGCGCGTTGTGCCAAAGTGTAGTACGCCTTGCGGAGCTTGGTGAGTTCGGCGTCCTTGCTGTCGCCGTAGACATTGTCGCCAATCATCAAGAAGAGCTGGGGCTTGTCCTTCATGATGGCATCAAAGATCGGCATTGGCCGCTCTTGCTGCAGGCAAGAACCAAAACCAATTTTCGTGAGCGTCACGGAGCGATCAATGGGCACGCCCTTTGGGCCAATAATCGGCCCCGAGGGGACAGAGATGGCGGGCGTATCGACCGCTTTGGGGGCGGGCACGGGTACGTCCTGCTTGACCGGCGCGGGGGCTTGTGTTTGTGCGCAGGCGCTGAGTGCCACCACGCCCGCCAAAACCAGAATCTTTGTCCATGCCATCGTCATTGCCGCCCCCATTACCCAAACAGAACTTCGCCTGACCTTGCCCGACACTAGCAAGGGTTTTGTGACAGCCTTAACCGGCCAAGCGCGGCTCAAGCTTTTTGCAGGCGTCGATGAGGCCGCGCACGCTGTCGACCGACTTTGTGAACATCGCTTGCTCTTCGGGGGTCATGGTCAGCGAGACGATCCGCTCAACACCGCCGCCGCCCAACACTACCGGCACGCCAACATACGTGCCCTTCACACCGAACTCTCCGTTGAGATAGGCGGCACAGGGCAGCACGCGCTTTTTGTCCTTGAGATAGCTCTCAGCCATCGCAATGGCCGAGGCCGCGGGCGCGTAGAAGGCCGATCCGGTCTTAAGAAGACCGACGATCTCCGCGCCGCCATCGCGGGTGCGCTGAACGATCTTGTCGAGGCGCTCTTGCGTGGTCCAGCCCAGTTTCACGAGGTCCGGCAGGGGGATGCCCGCAACCGTGGAATAACGCGTCAGCGGAACCATGGTATCGCCATGGCCGCCGAGCACAAAGGCCGTCACGTCCTCGACCGAGACCTTGAATTCCTCAGCCAAGAAATGGCGGAACCGGGCACTATCGAGGACGCCAGCCATTCCCACCACCTTATTATGCGGCAGGCCAGAGAACTCCCGCAGCGCCCACACCATCGCATCCAATGGGTTGGTAATGCAGATGACAAAGGCGTCCTTGGCGTGGCTGCGAATGCCTTCGCCTACCGAGCGGATGATGTTCAGGTTCACGGTCAGCAGATCGTCGCGGCTCATGCCCGGCTTGCGGGGCACACCTGCGGTTACGATGACCACGTCCGCACCTGCGATATCCGCATAGTTCTGGGTCCCTGACATCCGCGCATCAAATCCATCGACCGGCGCGGACTGAGAAATGTCGAGCGACTTACCCTGCGGCAGACCCTCGACAATGTCGAAAAGCATGACGTCACCCAGCTCCTTCAAGCCGATCAGGTGAGCAAGCGTGCCCCCGATTTGCCCACCACCAATGAGCGCTATTTTTTTACGGGACATCGCTGTTCTCCTTTTGGTTGTGCCTTGAGCGCGCTAAGCTTATTCCATGCGGGCATAGCCAAACTCGTCCGGACCCGCAAGCGAAGACCGCCCAAACAATACGATTCCTTAACCAAATTCGGCAGATGGTCATGGCGGATGTCCCAGGTACACCGTCACAGAACATCGTTTAGGCTGGTGTTGAGAATTGACATGAGGATTGCATTGTGGCCACACTCCTCACGGTTTTTTGCAAACCGTTCATAGTAGCGCACAATGGTTGCCGGGGGACAGCCGCCACGTTGGCGGAAAGGGGCACGGCACACCCGGCCTGTTCGGAGTACCCCATGCGGCGTAAGGCTTTCGTGAGCCTCCTTGTCTCCACTGCCCTCATCACGGTTTGGTCCGGCGGGTGTGCCTCGCAAGCACTCTCCGGGGCGTCTGATGCCTCCACGGTAGTTGGACTGATTTCGACCGTCGCCACGGGCAAAGGGCTTGGCGATCACTTGTTGTCTGCCCTAACTGGCGAGGATTGCAATCTCGGTGAAGGTCTCACGCGCGAAGACCGCGATGTGTGCGAGGCCGAAGGCGCGCCGGCAACCGCACAGGACTTCAAGGGCGTATTTGCTGAGGCCAAAGCCGCCGGCGGCAAAGCTTTTGTGGCGGCCGGTGTGTCGGATGACGCCTATGGGTTCAACGGTCAGCCCGTCGCGGTTTGGGCAGCGCTCAAGACCGCTGAAGCTATTCAGGCAGCAAAGACGCCCACTCATGCGATTGCGGTTGCAACGCTTCGTCCGCAGCCCAAGCTTGAGATCAAGCCAGACGCCGGGATGTCAAAAGTCAGCGGCGCACCTCGCAAGGCATCCCCTGAAGCATGGACGGGCAGTGGCGGTCCGCTTATTTCTGTTCAAAGCCAAATCGCTGCTCCCTCCCCTGCCGGCGTGCGCACCATGGAGGCGGGTGAGCCGGTCGTCGTGCTGCGCCTTGTGCCAGAAGCTGCGTCCTACAAGCGCGAACCGCTCGACGAGTTTGCGCCGCCTTCGGCAGATGCCGCGCAGTCAAGCCCAACCGCGCAAGCACCTGGTGGCTCCACAACTGTGCGGCTTGACGCAACGCCAGCAAGTCCTGGGCTCGATGCAATCCCGCCGGATGAGGCCGATGCCAATGGCCCCCCAGCACCAGAAGATCAGGCCGCTCTTGGCGAGGCCACACCGGATGTGTTGCCGCCCGCCAATGTCCCATCGGTTCGCTACCCTCTGGCGCGTCCGGCAGTCAAACCAACCGAACTGAGTGGCGTCGGCGGTGCCTTGAACCCCGAACCGCCCCGCGCCGCACGCCGCTCCAGTGAACCCCGGCCCATGCGGCTCAACTCCAATGACCGCCCACGCCGCGAGCGCACACGCCCTGCCCGGCAGCGGTCCATCGCGAACCAGGAGTTAGAGGTTCCGCGCGTCAAAACAGAGGTCAAGGATCCGCTCGATCTGCCCGCTCAGTCCTATTCGCGCAGTGTGCCCGCAGCCGTTGGTTCAGATAGCGGGGTGGATGTAACCCCACTCGCCCCTGTTGGACCATCAGCCGAGGCCAAAGGCGGACCGGCGACATTGGTCCTTCAGGCTCCATGAGTCTTTGCGTCCGTGCGGGATTGTGAATTGCTTGACAGGGTAGGGCAGTGCGCCTAAAAGCGCCGTTCTCGCGTGCGGACCTTTTCGGGCCTGCACTGATTGCTGACAAGACTGGGGCTGTAGCTCAGTTGGGAGAGCGCGTCGTTCGCAATGACGAGGCCAGCGGTTCGATCCCGCTCAGCTCCACCAGTCTCACTGACTTTCGGCCGTCGCGTGTCTGCATCGCCGGGGCATCCTAACCGGGCATCAATGTTCCGGCGCGACAATGGCTTCCATGCGCGTCCTCACATTCATATTGGCGGTTGTCGTTGCCATCGCTCCCTTAGCGTTGGGCGGCTCTGCGTATGCGGGCGGGGGCGGCGGCGCAAAGAAGCCCTCAAAATCACCGGCCAAAAGATCGGTGACTACCCTCACCAGCTGGATCGATGTCGAGCCCTTCACGGTCTCAGTCATCCAAGGCGATGCGATTGCCGGGACCTTTATGCTTACCTTTGGGATTGACGTGCCCGATGGTGTATTGCGCGAACGCGCGCAAGCCATTCTGCCGAGGCTCCGCAACAATTGGCTGATCGCGGTCAACCGCTATGCATCGACACAACTGAGGCCGCGTGCCCAAGCCGATATCGGTCTGATTGCCGCCAAGCTGCAGAAGGTGACCGATGAAACCTTGGGCCAGCCTGGCGCCAAGGTCCTCTTGAGCCAAGCCATCGTGTTGATCAAGTAGGCCCCCAGAGGACCTCTACATGGCGCTGATACCGCCGTCGACCTTGAGCTCGGCACCCGTCACCATCTTGGACTCGTCTGAGGCCAAATAGAGCACAGCATAGGCGATATCGTCCGGCTCACCAATATGACCCAGCGGGATTTGCCGCCCGAGCTTCGCATAGGCCTCCTCCGCGCCAAAGCGCTCGACCAACGGATCGAGGATGGGTGTCTTTATGAAGACGGGGTGGACGGAATTGCAGCGGATGCCCGTTTGCTGCTTGGCGCAGTGCAGGGCGACCGATTTAGATAGATGCAAGACCGCCGCCTTGGCCGCGTTGTAGGAGACTTGGTTGGCCGCCGCGATGATGCCCGCAATCGATGAGATGTTGACAATCGAGCCGCCAAGGTTTGTGTCCTTCACGGTCTTGGCCATCAGGGGTATTGCGTATTTGCACCCCAAAAAAACGCTGTCGACATCGACCGTCTGGACCTTTTTGAAAAGCTCATAAGGCGTCTCGGTCACGGTCGAGCCGCCGCCTATCCCTGCGTTGTTGACAAGAACATGCAGGCCGCCATAGTGCCCACTTACGGCCGCCAAGACTGACTGCCAATCCTGCTCCGAGGTCACATCGTGGCGCCAGGCTGCAGCTTTGTTGGGGTATTGGGTGTTGATCAGCGATGCGGTCTCGTCAGCGCCACCCTTATTGATATCCGAGACGGCAATCTTGGCGCCGTGCTCTGCCAGTTTTAACGCGATGGCGCGGCCCAAACCCTGCGCGCCGCCCGTCACCAATGCGATCTTGCCTTCAACCCGACCCTTCATGTGTGTCGCACTCCCTGTTGCTTTAGCGGCCTGTGAACTTCGGGGCCCGTCTTTCTAGGAACGCCTGGATTGCCTCGGCATTGTCTTCGCCGGTTGCAGCAAGAGCGAATTGATCGAGGTCCATGTGGCTCGCCAGCGCTGCATTGTGCGCAGCAATTTCGGTGATGGTCCGTTTTGACATGCGGATAGCCACGGGCGGCAGGGCTACGACCTTGGCCGCAAGGC
>DMER01000185.1:11159-14938 GCA_003451645.1 Alphaproteobacteria bacterium
CGCTACGACCTTGGCCGCAAGGCTGCGCGCTGCGTGTAGCGCCTCTCCGGGAGAGGCAAGGATATCAACAAGGCCCCAGGTCTGCGCAGTGGGAGCCTCAAGCGGCTCACCCATAATGGTCAGCCATTTGGTGCGTGCTGGACCCATCAATGCCGTCAGCCGGGGCAAAGTGTGCCAGCTCATATTCATGCCCAAGGGTATCTCGGGCAAACGGAAATAGGCATCTTGCGCCGCAACCCGAAAGTCGCAGGCGACGCTCAAGGACACGCCGCCGCCAATGCAATAGCCCTCAATGGCGCAGATGGTGACTTGATCGAGTGCAGCCCAGGCATCACAGGCATCGGGCCCTGCGCGCAACATTTCGCGGCGCTCCAAAAGACCCGCACGTGTCCGTACCGCGAGCGCTGGGTCTTTCAAGTCGGCCCCGGCGCTGAAGGCGGGCTCGCCCGTCAGGATGATGGCGTGCACCGATGTGTCGCCTCGCAAAGCGTTGGCAATTTGGCGCAGTTCGTTGAGGACCTGCATCGACAGAGCGTTGCGCCCTCCGGCGCGCCGCAGCACCACTTCGGCAATGCCATCCTTGCGCGTAACGCCGATCTCTGAGGTCACTGGGTGATCCGTCATCATATCAGTTGAAGGGATGTCAATACGATGCGCAAGGCCCGCCTTTCGGGCAAGACAAGACCGCGCTGAACGATCACGCCTTTATGGCGTTCCAAATGCAGTCCTCCGCCGCAGCTGTTGTCGCTTGATCGAGAACCAATTCGCCATCACCTGCAAACTGGATTAACCCGCGCATGGCACCGGTCATGAGCGCCACAAGCAACATGGGGTCGATGGGACGCACCACACCGGCGGCAACGCCTTGCGCCACAAATTGGGCCGCCAGGTCGTGGGTCTTGCGCTCAGCGGTTTTGCTCTCCTTGTCGAGATAGGCGCGGTGATGGTGCAGATCGAGAAAGCGCGCGGCAATGGGGTGGCGTTGCGCAAAGGCTGCCATGCCGCGCCAATAATGGCCGAACACCTCCCGAGGGGTGGCACTCTCCGGCGGCGGCGTGAGCACCGTCTCACTATAGCGCAGCTTCCATTCGCGGTAGAGCGCGTTGACCAGCGCGTCCTTGGACGGAAAGTGACGGTATATGGAGCCTGTGGCGATGCCTGCCCGTCGTGCGATCTCTGGCACTGCCGTGCCGTCGAAGCCCTTGTCCTCAAACAGCTTCAGTGCCGCATCCAGAATGCGTGTGCGCACCTCGCCAATGCTGGCCCCCTCATGACGTGCCGGCTTGGGCGCTGCGGCCGCAGCGCGCCTAGGCTTTGCTCGAGAGGGCGTTCGGGACATTCGATGGCTAAACCATAAATCAAGCCTCGGCACGGTGCCAAGGCGCCGGTCACGGGAACTGCGCAACGGTTCATTCGCATGTCGACGGCAGCATTACTATCACCTACATTTATTGTCATGCGTGAGGAAGAGGAACAGATCTTCATGGACGCCGTGCTGCGTCCCAACCGGTCATTGTCGCCCAAGGGGCGGCTGATGCTCATTGCCGGGGTTTCTGTGCTTGGTCTTGTTGTCAGTGTGCCTTTTTTGGCCATCGGCGCTTGGCCGGTGGCCGGTTTCATGGGGTTGGACGTTTTGGGCCTCTATTGGGCGTTCAAGCTTTCTGACCGGCAAGGCAAAGCCGCTGAATTCGTCCGCGTGACACGCACGTCGCTGGAGATTGCCCGTGTCGACATACGCGGCCGTGAGGCCCGCGAACAGTTCCCAAGCTACTGGACACGGGTCAGCATGGACGATCCCCCAGAGCACGATAGCCAGGTGATTGTTTCGGCTTCTGGGCGAAGTACCATCCTTGGGCGCTTTCTGGCCCCGGAAGAGCGGCTCAGTTTTGCCAAGGCACTCACGCGGGCACTCAATAACGCCCGCCGTAACGATCCTAAATAAGCGCCCCCGGCGCCAGGTTTAGGACATCGCGCATCGAGAAGAGCCCAGGCCCCCTTCCCTGGCCCCATCGGGCCGCGTGCAACGCGCCTGCTGCGAAGATTCCCCGGTCCTCCGCCATGTGGCTCAGTGTTAGTCTTTCGCCAGTACCTGCCAAATAGACATGATGCTCGCCGACGACTGTTCCGCCTCGCAATGAAGCAAAGCCGATTGTGCCCGACTCACGCGGACCCGTTTGCCCTTCCCTGGTCTGGGTCTTGATATCCGCGAGCGTCTTACCGCGCCCCAACGCTGCGGCGTCCCCCAGGAGCAGCGCTGTGCCAGAGGGCGCATCGACCTTGCGGTTGTGATGCATCTCGACGATCTCGATGTCAAAGCCGGGGAGCGCGCGAGCAGCCTGCTCGACGAGGGCCGCCAGGAGGTTCACGCCCAAGCTCATGTTGCCGGACTTGATCAGGGTTGCGTGGCGGGCGGCGGCGCGCAGCCGCGCCTCTTGCGCCGGGGTAAATCCTGTTGTGCCGCAGACATGGACGATGCGCGCTTGTGCGGCCAGGTCCGCCAAAGCAAGGCTCGCCTCGGGGGTTGAGAAGTCGACGATCGCGTCAGCCTTTGCTACAAGCGGCAAGGCTTCATCCGTGACCTGGACCCCTATTCCGGGCAGGCCCACAAGCGGCCCCAAATCAACGCCAATGGCAGCATTGCCAGCATGCTCCAACGCGCCAATGACTTCGAAGCCAGGCCCGGTCAGTGCGGCGCGGATCACGGCCTGACCCATGCGCCCGGCAGCGCCCGCAATCACCAAAGACAACGGGGCTTGGCTAGAGCTGGGCATAGTCGCCCTCCAGACCGAGAAGATGGCGGCCCGCCGTCTCCAACACGGGGCTTGCCACTTGCATGTGTTGCGATGCGACGTGGACGTCGCGAAAAATCCGCTGAAGCGGCGATGTTCTGTAGACGGAGGTTCCGCCCGCCAGGGCGTACATCATGTCGACTGTCCGCACACTCGTCCGTGCCGCATGGACCGCCGCCATCCGCAGGTCGCGCTTGCGGTCCACCGCGATGATGCCTTCGTGCTGCGCATCGTCCCAGGCCGCAGCGGTCACCTCGCGCAGATGCGACCGCGCGGCGCTCAGCATGACCGTCGCCTCAGCCACATCCTCTTGCGTGCGGCTGCGGGCGGCCAAAGGTTTGCGGTGACCCTCTGGTGTCTTGGCTGCCGCAAGTATCGTCAGTTCACGGATGGCAGCAGTTCCAAGGCCGAGCATCACGCTCGCCACGCCCAGGGCAAGCAGTCCAAAGACGGGAAATGCATAGAGCGGGCGCGCAAGGGGCTTTGCCGTCAGTAGCGCCACACTGCGGGCCTTGGGCACCGTGATCCCATTGAACGCGAAGTCCTGACTGCCCGTGCCGCACAGGCCCATGACATCCCAATTGTCCGCGAACTCAACGTCTGCTCGCGGCGCAATGAGCATCTGTGCGTCGGGCATGCCAGAGGGCAAAAGTTGCGGCTGCCCATCCATTAGGATCGTGCAGCCTCCCATAATGTAATGCGCATGCGGGCTGCCTGAGCCCCACTGCCAGCGGCCGTCGACCCGATAGCTATCGCCCAGATCGGCCGCCCGGCCACGCGGTGCAAAGACGCCGGCAAAGATGACGTTGGGATCGCGGCACAAATCCCGCGCGGTTGCGGGCTCAAGATAGGCCATAGTTAGCCCTGTCGTGGCGCCAATCATCACGCACCAGGCAGTTGACCCATCTGCCTCCGCCAATGTCTCGATCGTTTGAGAGAGGGTGAGCGGATCAATTTCCGCGCCGCCATACTCGTGCGGGATGCATAGCC
>DMER01000185.1:15144-19275 GCA_003451645.1 Alphaproteobacteria bacterium
GATGCACAGCCGGAAGAAGCCCTCCTCCGCCAGACGTTGCACGAGTGCCTTGGGCAATTGGCGGCCGCGTTCGATCTCCACCGCGTTGTCATGCAGCAGCGACTGAAGGGCCTTGGCGGTCGCCAAGATGGTCATTCGGGTCGGTGAGTCGGCCTTGGGCATGCGCCAATGTTGGCCCAGGCACCGGGCTTTGAGCAAGCCATCACTGCCGGCCGCCTCAAAACCAAAACGCCGCCCCAGTTGCCAGGGCGGCGCTTGTGTTCTGTGGCAGAGAGACCTCGGGAGAGCTTTAGTCCCGAACCTTGAAGGTAACACCAATCATCCGGGGCTCGCCCATAAAGGCGTCAATCGTGCTGGTTGCCGCCGCCGTAGGTGTGATCGATGACCCTTGCAGCGGCGCGTCAAAGGCGGTGTTGATGTAGCGCTCATCGAAGAGATTACGCGCAAAGAACTCCAAGCCAAAGCGCTCGTCCTGGGTGGTGACACCCAATTTGAGCCCCACGACCGCGAAGGCATCTTGCAGCTTGCGCGGATCGAGATTGGACCCAGTGTTCATGCTGCTCTGCCACCGGGCATCCATGTGGATGAAACCAGCCAAGCTTGAAAACAGCGGGAAGCCATAATCGAAGCCGCCGGTGACCGTCCAATCCGGGGAGTGGGTGATCTGTGCATCCTTGAGCAGGAACAGCCCTGGGTTCAACGCCAAGAACGAGCCCGGTTGGGTAAGGCTGCCAATCTCGCCGTAGTGCGCATCCGTGTACTGAACAGCCAGGTTCGTGGTCAGCCCTGGCACCGGTGTGCGCCAGAAGGCTTCGAGTTCGACGCCCTGACTGATCACCTCCGGTACCGAGGTCACGATGAACGAGACGCCAGTAAAGGTGTTGAGCTGGAAGTTCTCAAAGTCCTGATAGAAGACAGCCAAATTGACCAGCAAGCGGCCACTATCGAAGTTGGTCTTGAGGCCCAACTCGAAGGCGTCAACGAATTCGGCAGCAAAGCTTGTATCCGGACCCCGCACCGTTTGCGCGCCAACCGGTCCAGAGACGATCGAACCGCCGGCATCAGCATAAGAACGATCGAGATTGAAACCACCTGCCTTGTGACCACGAGAGTAGGTGGCGTAGGTGTTCAGATTCTCTTGAACTTCCCAGGCCAGAGTTGCGACACCAGAGAACTCGTGCTCCGAGCGCTCTTGATGATGAGGATTGACCGCAGTCAGTACATCAAGTGCATGCCGCGAGCCTGGCAAACAGGTCAGTCCGACTAGGCCTTGCAGGGGCCCGGGTGCCAGGGACGACGGATTTAAACCAAAGACTGCTTCTACAGACGCGCAGCCATTTGTGCCATTGGTGCGATAGGTTGCGTCAAACACCTTCTCCTCAGAGGTGTAACGAAGACCCGCGATGAAGTCCAAATCCTCGGTCAGATGGAAGACATTGTGGGTGAAGAGCGCAATGCTCTCCGAGTTCTGCTCATAAGTGTCGTCCTGGCCCTGCCCCGCCGTGACGACGGGTGTTGCGAGCGGATGGCCAACAGTTCCGTTCAAGCTGGCGCGCAAGGAGGTAAAGGGCGCCACGGCCAGATCCGTGTCGCCGATGCGGTGCAAACTGAGATACCGCTCGGCTTCCGTGCCGTTGGTCAGGTTGGAGTGCCGGAAAATGTCTTCGTTCGAGTAAAAGACACCTACGAGCCAGTTGACCCAGGGCAACTCACCTGTCAGGCGCATTTCATGCGTGAAGGTCTCAAAGCGGGTGACATTACTGCCATCGTCCGGGAAATAGATGATGTCGGCGCCCGAGAAATCGCTGTCCTGGCCATAGTCATTTTCCCAATGGCGGCTGGCCGTGATCGAGGTCAATTGCGCGCCACCAAAGTCCCAGTTCAATTCCGCCGACACGCCACCATCGCGCGTGCTGCTGCCCGTCGAGCTATTGCTATAGGCGATCAGATTATCGCGCTGGTCCGTGGTCGCCTTTCCGATGAGCGGTGCCTCCAGGTAATTGATGATCGCAGGACCAGAGGTGTTGGGGAACGGCACAGTCGGCGCGCGGCCATTGCCACCTGGGAATACCGTGACACCGTTGCAGCACTCGTCGTCGCGGTTGGCGCTGTCAGCGATCACGCGCAGGTCGATCGCGTCGCTGATTTGCCACAGCATTTGACCACGCACGGCCCAATAGCTCTTGGCATGACCGTCATCGGCGTCCGGCCTGCCGGGGCTTACCTCGATAAAGCCCTCCTGCTCCTGACGCACACCGAACAGGCGGAAAGCCACTTGGTCTGAAGGGGCGAAGTTGAAACCACCTTTGACACCGAAGAGGTCATAGGAGCCCACGGTGATCTCGCCCATGGCGCTGTTGGTGAATTCTGGGCTCTTGGTGACAATGTTGAGAATGCCAGCCGAGGTATTCCGTCCGAAGAGAGTGCCTTGCGGTCCACGCAAAACCTCGATTGCTTGAATTTCCCCAAGATCGCCGAAAGCAACACTGGCGCGGCTGCGATAAACGCCGTCGATGAAGGTGCCAACCGCCGCCTCGAGACCCGCATTGTTGCCTTGCGTGCCGACACCACGGATACGCGCCGTGAAGGCGGTGGGGTTGCCGCCATTTGTAACCTGGAGCGCGGGCACCAATGCGGTCAGATCTTCGATGTTCTCAATCTTGGCTGACTCAAGTGCGCGGGCGCTAATGGCGGTCACCGCAACAGGGGTCTTTTGCAGCACGGTTTTGCGCCGTGTGGCGGTGACGGTCACCTTTTCGTCCGCCTTTGGGTCAGGTTTCGCGGCGGCAGGCGCCGTCTGCGCGGCCACGCCGGCTTGGGCCAATTGGACCTTTGCCTCGTCATCTTGCGTTTCTGCGGCGGCGAGAGCACCCGCTGACATCAACATCGTGGCCGACAGCAATGCGGATTTGATTGCAGAGTAACGCATGGTTCTGGCTTCCCCCTTTTTGGTATCGCACGCCCCCACGGCGCAACGACCCCATTCGAATTACGTTCAAGGTGCCAGTGCTTCGTGCTCACGTCAGCCCCTTATGATGTTTTGCAGTGCAGTAATGAGAGTGATTTTTGTGCAGTGTCACAGAACTGCGACAGAGGCACTTTTTGTTCGCATATGCGGCATAGCCGCTACTCTGCCAAGCGCAGACGGTTAGCGATGTTGTTCTTTTGCATGTTGGACGAGCCGCCCACGATCGGAAGACCAATCGCGTCGCGCACATAGCGCTCCATATCCATGAGGTCCGACAGCCCATAGGCGCCCATCACCCGCTGGCACTTTTGCGTCACCTCTGCGGCGCCCTCACAGCAATAGAGTTTGGCCATGCAAGTCTCAGTGGCGGAGGGCTGGCGCGCCTGCACGAGACGGGTCGCGTGATCCAGCATTAGACGCATCGCAAGCGTTTTGGTCTTAGCCTCCGCCAAAGCGTGGCGGATCGATTGGTGGGCGGATATCGGTTTGCCAAATTGCACCCGTGCTTGGGCATAGTCCCATGCATCCGCGACCGCCGCCTCGGCAAGGCCAAGCGCTACCGCCGAAAGTTCGAGCTTCTCGACCTCCAGCGCGCGGCCCGCCAATTGCTTCCAGCCCTGGTTCCACTTGTCCGCACCGCCAAGAATGGCATCCGGACCCAGCTCCACATCGTCGAAGGTGACGTCCTTGGTCTCCACACCACGGATACCTAGATGATCGAGCGGGGTGATGGTGACACCCTTGGCCGTTGGCGGCACGAGCAGCACAGAGAGGTTCTTGTATTTGTCGTCCCTAGGACCGGTGCGGGTGAGACAGAAAATATAACCCGCAATGTCGGCCCCTGTGCACCAGCGCTTGGCGCCATTGAGGATGATGCGGTTGCCCTCCATCCGGGCATGGGTTTCAACACTGGCCAGATCGCCGCCGACATTGGGCTCCGATAATCCGTAGGCGAACAAAAGCTCGCCTCGAGCTACGCGTGGGAGCATCTCGCGCTTCTGCGCCTCGCTGCCGGACTCAACCAGGTTCATGCCCGCATAGCATGCCGCCATGATGTAAGGGCAGGACAGTGCGCTAGAGCGCTTGGACAATTCTTCAATGACAGCCATCGTGGCGGGCAGATCGACACCCGCGCCGCCAAACTCCTCAGGGATGGTCAGACC
>DMER01000185.1:19519-20099 GCA_003451645.1 Alphaproteobacteria bacterium
AACTCCTCAGGGATGGTCAGACCCATCACGCCGGTTTGGGCGAGCGCTTTGAAGGCGTCGCGCGGGAAGTAGTTGCGCTTGTCCCAGTCGCGGGCAGCCTCGCGCGGAGCATGCGCGGCGACGTACCGGCGGATGGTTTCGCGCAGCATCTGGATATGTTCTGGCTCTGCGGTCATGTCGCCCGCCTCAAGGTGAGGTTGATCCGTCCGCCTTCCGGCAAAGCAGGATGGACGATGGGCGAGGTGCCCGCAATGCGCCTGACGCCGTGGTAGCGCATCCGGCTTGGGCCATGGAGCGCCATGGCGTCGCCTGATTGCAAGGTCAGAAGCTGAACCGGGTCCTGCCGCTTGAAGCCGCCCAGCGCAAAGATGGCGCTCGCGCCAAAACTCAAGGAAACAATCGGCCAGCGCGGGTCGGCCTCATCCTCATCGCGGTGGAGGTTCAGTTTGCCCTCGCGGGTGTAGATGTTGACCAAGCAGGCATCAGGCTCGAAGTCCGCCACGCCCAATTGGCGCGCGGCCCAGTGCGCGGCCTCCAGGACGGGCTCCGGAATTGAAGGCCAGGGTAGTTCCGTTTCGGG
>DMER01000185.1:20322-35340 GCA_003451645.1 Alphaproteobacteria bacterium
GGTAGTTCCGTTTCGGGGTGCCGCGCCTCATAGCGGTAGCCCTTTTCATCCGAGAGCCAGCCCCACGGCCCGCAATTGGTAAGCCGGTTGATCATCGGTGTCCCATTGCGCAGGCGCGGCCGGAAGGGTGGCGCGGCCGCCATCACCCCGGCGATGGCATCGAGGACGACAGCCTGCTCGCTTACGGCAATAGCGCCGGGCCAATGGGTCACCCCATCCGGCAGCGTAGTTTCTCGTGTGAACAAGTCCGATTGCATGAGAGGCAGGATGCCGCGTTAGCCCTGCATCCCGCAAGATAGCCTCAAGGCGGGCTGAGCGAGCCCCGGCCCCGGCGCATATCAGGCTCCACATATACGCCCAAACGCTTGCCCAATTGGTCGGCGCCACCGACATACTGGCCATCGAGCCAGATCTGTGGCGTCGTGATCGGCGTCTTCTCGCCAATGATAGGCTTGACCCGCGCAATCATCTCGTACATCGCGCCCGGGTTCTTGACCACGTCGTGATAGTGATACTGGATGCCCGCATCATCCAAATACTTCTTGCCGCGCATGCAGTGACCACAATTGGTCTTGCCAAAGAAGTGGTTGCCCGCAACCGGGAAGCGCTTCACATGCTCGCGGATGACCTTCTCCGCCAGAATGCCCCGGTTGAGCGCCTCGCCCTGGCTGATCACCGCGCTATCGACCATCACGATGGGGGCGTGCCAGCCGCCGCCTGCGAATAGCGGCTCCCACCAATAGGTCAGCCAAGGTTTGATAACGAGTTCGACCTTTGCGTTCTTCAGTTCGTTCTCAAGGGTGTCCTTGATCACGTCCTCGGTCAGTGCACATTCGCCACAAGGGATCTTGACCTTGAAAGGGCCCCACTGGCCCGCCCATTTGTAGAGCCGCAATTGCACCGGTATCCCTGCAAGCCGGTATGGCTTTGCTGCCCGCGCCATAGTTCCCCCTCGCCGCTTTCACTGTCTCATGAAGGGTTTGACAAAGATCGCGCGCGCAGGCCAATCGCATCTGCTTCACGATTCGGTGTGCCGGACTGGCGGTGCTTCCTTCGTAGGCGGACAAACTGAACGGACCAAATGATAAGGCATGCCGGGACGCCAAGCCGCAGCGCACTATCGCAAGGTCTTTCTCAGGACCACCAAATCAAAGTCGCGCCGCAAGGCACCCGGCGTTTCGTCAAAGGGAAAGGCCTCGCGTTCGCCCGTCGGGGCGTAGCCACGCCTGAGGTAGTAGTCGATGAGCTCCAGGCGCAGATTGATGACCGTCATCTCCATTGTTTTGGCGTTCCACATCTGCACGGCACGGGATTCGCATTCCTTCAACATTGCACGGCCAAAGCCTTGCTTTTGAAGCGCTGAGCGCACGGAGAACAAACCGAAATAGGCGCCTTCAGCTTGCTTCTTGATAAGCGCGCAGGCATCGATCGTGTCACGCTCAAGAATGACGATAGCGCTATCACTGGCGGCGATCAGGGTTTGCACGCTTCCAAGGTTTGTGCGCGGCCCTTCGATAAAGGCAGATTCGGTTGTCCAATTCTCTTCAGTGCCTGGACCACGGTAGACCGTATTGACCAGCTGCACGATCGCGGGCGCATCCTCGAGATTGGCCAGTCTAAATCGTCCGAGCGGCCCTTGATGCATGCCTCGCCGCCCTAGCTATTTCCCGGTGAAATTGGGTTTGCGCTTTTCCAGGAATGCGCTGACAGCCTCCGCATGATCTTTGGTGTTGAAGGTCGTCATCTCATAGGCCATGGCCGCGTCGAGCAGGCTGTGTGCGAGGCGTTTGAGTTCGAGGTTCACGCCCACCTTAGTGTAGCGGATCGCAAGGGTTGCGCCTTTGGCGAGCTTTTCGGCAAAGGCGTTCACGCGCGCGTCGAGCTCCGCATCCGGCACCACATGATTGATCAGGCCGATGCGCTCGGCCTCCACGCCGGTCAGCGGATCGCCGGTCATGAGGTATTCTTTTGCGCGCGCAAAACCAACCAGGGCCGGCCAGATGACCGTTCCACCGTCGCCTGCCACAATGCCCACCTTCACATGCGGGTCGGCGAAGCGCGCCGTATCGGCCGCAAAGATCACATCACAAAACAGGGCCAGCGTTGCTCCAAGACCGATGGCGGGGCCGCGGACCTTAGCGATGATGGGCTTTTCGAGCTCCAGCAGAGAGAAAATGATCGCCTTGCCTTCATCCATGCCAGGGCCCTCTTCCTCGCCCGCGGCGGATTTGCGCATCCAGTCGATGTCGCCGCCCGCGCAAAAAGCCGCGCCATCGCCCGAAAGGACGATGACTTCACTCTCCTTGTCATGGGCAATGTCCTTGAACACCTGCGCCAATTCGCGGTGCATCGCGCCGTCGACGGCGTTCATTTTCGCCGGGTTCGCCAAGGCGACATGCAGGATGCGGCCGTGGCGCGCGAACTTGATGCGGGTGTAGGCGGATGGATTGAGCGCTTGCATATGGCCCCCTTCCCCGCTTTCGGCGGGACTTCCCCCGCTGGCGCGGGGGAAGAGTTAGCCTGTGCTATTCCGCCGCGACGGAAGACAGAGTGAAGGCGCCCTTGCCGCCATTGAGTTGCTGCAAGTAGCGGATGCCTTCCTCCGCAATGTCGTCGCCAATCATGCGATCGCCTTCGGCATGCAGCTCCGCCATATCAATGAAGGCCGCATAATTGCCCCGCGTGCGGTCGGTGATGATGCCAGCCTTCAGCAACGTCTTGACCAGCACGCGGAAAATGTTGGACGCCTCTTGCATCTCTTTCCGGATGTTGACGTCGGTCATCGCCTCCAGGAACGCCGCCTGGCACCAGGCGGGATCGAGCCCCAGCTCACGGTAAATCCAGGACTTCTGATCAGGGCTCGCCAGATTGAAGAGGAGCACGTTGAAGACCTCCCACGCCCAGTCCTCGATCTTTTCGGCCTCTTCCTTCGATAGATGCGGGATCGTCCGGTCGGCCCAGATCTTGCCAAACTTGTGATGGAAGGCCTCATCCGTCATAACTAGCTGGCACAGTTGCACCATCAAGGGATCGCGGCCGAACTTGTAGAAGGTAGCGAAGGCACCCATGGCGAGACCTTCGACCAGCATTTGCATCCCGACGAGCTTTTTCCAGACCAAGGGCGACAGGACGAGTTCCGTCAAGAGATTGCCAAGGGCCGGGCCAACCGCGACCGGCTTGCCCCAGCGCGCCTGGATATAACGGCTAAAGCCTGTCACGTGGCGTGCCTCCTCCCGCGTTTGGTTGGCGGCGTATTCCTGGGCGCCGGGGTCGCGCAGGATGTGACACAGAGAGGCCGAGAGGCTGAGCGCCCCTTGTTCACCGTGCAAGATGCTCGAGAAGGACCAGTGGACATTCATGTTCACCAGCCGGATTTTGCCGCGCTCATCCAGCTTGTCGCCAATTGCCGTTTTCAGATCCGGCGTCTGGCTCGGGTCCATCAGATATTCTTTGTCGAGCGCGAAGGGCTGGCTGAAGTCGATATACTTCTTATCCAGTGGGTCCCAGAAATGGTCGTGCGTTGCCGAAATGATCTTATCGAATGCTGTTGTGCGTGCGCCGTAGCGGTTCACGTCCATCATCGATGGGAAGTCGCTCGGGTCGACCGCGTTATAGGCTGGGTCCTTAGTGATGTTTCCGGTTTCGCTTGCCATGGCGTTGCTCCCTGTTTTTATCTCTTGGTGCAGGCGTCTGCCTCACGAGGCTCGCGCCGGCGCAGTGATATTTATGGGACCAAAGCCTACGCGTGATTCTGAATCGCGCAATATGAAATGACGCGAGCGTCAGAAATACACACGGAATCGCGCGTTCAGTTCCGAGGTTACTGCTTGGCTGGAGCGGCGGACGCAGACGGTCCGGGTGCAGCCGCACTGGCGCCAAGCGTCTCGACCTCTTTGGTGACATCGGCGATGCCCGCCTCGCCCATCACGATCAAACGGCCGTCGCTCGTGGTCATCAGCGCGTTGAGGCCCTTGCGATCGTCACGATATTTGATCTTGAAGGACTTGCCGCCATCCGTCGACAGCAGCAGGGAGCCGGACAAGCCCACCGCAACGATGCTGCCATCGGTGCGCTGGATCGCCGATGCGATCGACTGGTCGGCGCCTGGGGTTTCAACCTTAGCCCAGGTCATGCCTTGATCGACCGAACGCCAGATATTGCCGCGCATCCCAACAATGATCAGCGAGCCATCCGCCAAAGCCGTGCCGCCCCAGAAGGAGCCTGCATAGCCCGTCTCGATCCGCGCGAAGGTCCGGCCACTATCGGTTGAGCGATAGACCAAGCCGCGTTCGGCGGCTACGAAAACCAGGTTGTTCGGTGCGGTGAACAAGGCATGCAAATGTGCGTCATCGCCTTCGCTTACGGAGTACGCCGAGCCGACGCCACTCTCGGCGGCCTTGCGTTCGGCCTCCTTGTCAGCCTCGGCCTGAAGATTCTCGTCGGCCGGAACAGCGGGTGCCGTTCCACCAGCGAGAGGTGCCGCAGGGGCCGCCGGTGCTGTGGCCTGGATCAGCGTCTTGCGCTCCACCCAAGTCGTGCCGCCATCATTGGTTTCCAGAGTGTAATTGAACGCCCCCAGTGCCAAGGCGCGGTTGGCATCGAAACTCATTACGGTCAGAAGCGCGTTATCGCTGTCCTTGCCGCCGAATTGGCGGGTCCAGGTTTCGCCACCGTCCGTCGTCTTGATCACCGTTGAGTCATGGCCCACCGCCCAGCCGGTCTTGTCGTCCACGAATGACACGGAGGTGAGCGTGATCTTGGCGGGCACCGATTGTGCTTGGCGCCAGGTCTTGCCCTCGTCGTCCGACAGAAGGACATGGCCGTACTCGCCCACCGCGACCGTGCGGTTGCTCGTTCCCGCTCTCGTTACGCCTAGCATCAAGAATTCGGCCGCCAGTTTGGACTTGGTCGCGAACTCATTGTTCTTTGGCACGACGGGCCGGGGCACTGCAGCCTCGCCAAACAAGGCATGCGCCGAGCCAGCCATCATCAGGGTGCCCACAAGCAGGGCCGGGATCAGAGACGCTTTTTTGGAACTGAGCAATGCTTGCACTCGCAATCAGAAGAAGCTGGTAACAAACAGGGCCGGTCCCGGACGCCCGAGACCGGCCCCGCACGAAGGTCTAGACCTTAGCGGACGCCGAGCGAGCGGATCGCTTCCGGCGTGTACCGGCTGTCGCTCAATTCGTCAGCGAAGTAATTCACCGGCGGCTGCTCATTACGCATCGACTGCGCCAGATAACGGCCAGCGGTGATGTCATAGATGATCTCGCCCGCCGCGCCGCAGAGCGGCACGTGGTAGTAGTTCGCGGTTTGCAGCTCTTGGACGCGATAGAGCTGGCCGCGGCCGTCATAGATCTCAGAGACCGACAGCGTGAAGGAATCTTCGTCGAAGTGCATCACGCGGCGCGCATAGAGGTGGCGCACGCCCGGCTTCAGATAGGCTTCAGCCGACCAGACGCGATGCGGTTCATAGCGCATATAGTCTTGGTTCAAGTGCTGCGGCTTGATTATGTCGTCAAGCTTGGCATTGATCGCATCATAGTTGTTGTAGGGGATGTACTTCACGCTGCGGCCCAGGAAGCGCCAATGATAGCGGTCCATCGCGCCGTTGAAGCCGTCGAACGCGTCCGAGGTGGTCATACCATCGGTATTTGTGCCCGGATTGTCGTAAGAAATGTCGGGCGCAACGCGCACGCGGCGGGTGCCGGGGTTATATGACCAGGCTTTGCGAGGGTCCTTCACCGCATCGATCGATTCATGCACCAGAACCACGTTGCCGGCCAAACGGGCTGGAGACACGGTGTTGGCGATGTAATAGAGCGAGATGTTGTCCAGATCTTCCGCCTTTTTCTTGGCTGGGTCCGACCAGCGCAAGATCGCTTCGTCCTGGACGATGATCAGATTGAAGCTGCCATTGTTTTGCACAGGTGCTGCCGCGAATTGGCGGGTCACCTTGTGATTACGGAAGCGGAGCTTGGAGTTCCAGACCAGTTCCATCGCGTTGTTGAACACGGGGAAGGCGGTGCCCATGATCGCGCCGGTCACGCCGTCGCCATCCGCGGTCAGATCGCCCACCAGCGCGTTGTTCTTGCTCGCCGCATAGACGAATTGCGGTGCCGAGCAAGTCCGGCGCGATTGATACACATTCATCTTGTAGGTGCCATAGGTCTTGAGCAGCGCCTTGTGGCCTTCGGTCAATTTGTCACCATGCTGACCGGCATTACCGGGGGTAATCGTCAGCTGAACCGCGTCGCCCTTGAACGGGTTGGGGTGTTGCTGCTTTTTCGCGTCGAACGACACGCCCGAGGGCGGCGCGGTCAAGCCGCCATCCCATGCCGGAACGCCGTCACCGCCGCCTTTTTCCGCACCCCAAGGGGTGAGGTCTGCACCAAGGCGGTTCGCCTGATCCTGCGGCACCTTCGCCGTCGCCACGCCAACCGTCAGGCCCAACGCCAGTGCCGAAGCGGTCAAGTAAAGAGACGTTTTCATCACGAGTGTATCCTCCACACAATCTTTCTTAGCTGTAACTTTCTAAGCCTTCAGCCCACTCCCGCCCGGACACCCTCAATAGGGTTACCGCCGCACGCTCCGTTCCGATCTGCCGGCCGCATCCGCCACCTTTGGCTCGCGTGATGCGCCTGCATCCTTTGTTTTGCACGCCTTTAGCGTTCAGTACCGCCACAGCCGCAGCAAAAAGTCCATGCCCAAATCTTGTCTCTTTTGCGACACCGGCCGGATTCTCCGGCCGATGCGCCTGTCGATTGTAGCAGTTAGAACGAGTAGGACGCGCTGAAGGAGACGAAGTCGCGGTCCGTGCTCTTGTTATTGATATGGCCGCCCCAGAAGTTGGTGTAGCCGAGGTCGAGGCGGAAGTTGTTGTTCAGCGTCGCGTTCAGAGACACCGAGGCCGACATCCGGTCTTGCAGGTAGTTGCTGTAAGGCGCCGGGGTCGTACCGTAGAAGTCGTGGCTGAACACCACCGTCGGGCTCAACACATAACCGGTGTTGAAGGCGTTGTTGTAGCTGGCGCGGGCCAAGAGAACGTAACCAGCCGAGGTGTCGGTCGGACGGCATTGACGCGACGACGCATCACGCAAGCCGAGGAAGCCACCGAGCGGCAAGTCAGAGCCTTGGCAACCGGTGTTTTGGTACTGCGTTCCAGCGAGGTTGGCCGCGCGGTCGTCAATGTAAGTGTCTTTGACACCCGGCACATGGACGATGCCCACTTCGGTCACAAGGACACCGAGATCGGCGCCAATCCCTTCAACCCACCAGTCCGAACCCGTAAAGGTTGCGGTCGTGCCGATCTGAGCCGTGAACATCTCGTTGTAGAAGTACCCCTGCAGGGTTTGATCGCCAGGCGCCGCCGTGAGCAGACCTTCGTTCCCAGGCACTTCGTCGACCAGGTTATCGTAGGGGCAGTTATACTGCTTGGACGTTTGAACCTGCTGGAAGAAGAAGGACGAAGCACCGATGCCAAAGGCCGCGCACTGCGTGAAGGCCGATGCGATCGTCAACTCGTCAGTGTCGATTTGGAACGGTGCATTCGGGCGATAGCTCGCCTCAAATTGCACGCCCCAGCCAAAGAGGGTGGTGTTGAACGAGAAGCCGAACAGCTCGATATCCTCCGGATAGTCGAGGAAGATCGACATGTCGTTCACAGCGGTTAGCGTTTCCGCACCGTCATGCAATACGGGCGGTGCGCCCGGGATCGATGCGCTGGTATTCACCAATGCCAAGAGACAGTTGATGCGGCTCAGGTTGTGCAGGTCGGCCTGGCCGTTTCCGGATGCCGCAGCATCGCCAATGATATCCGCGGCGTCGCCGCCCGCAAGGGCCGCCACAATGCCGGCCATCAAGCCCTCATAATTGTTGGGGTCGGCGATACGGGTTGCTTCAAACAAGGCACGTTGCGGAGCGCCGGCGATGTAGAAGGCGTCATCATTGAGCGTTACGCCGTAGCCATCTTGAGCCGGAACCACAGCAAACCCTGTCCCCAGCACTGTTGCCGCACTTGCAGCATTCCACAAACAGCCGGCGGGAAGCGTTGCACGGCCCGAAGCCGAACCATCAGGTGCCTGCGCTGTGAGGCCGACCCGCGGTGCATTGGCGCGGAAGCTCACGAAGGGCAGACGGCTGTGGTAGTTCATGTAGTAGAAGCCGAATTCAGCTCCGAGATCGTCGCTGTACCAGTTCATCCGCAGACCGTATTGATCGCCAGCTTGGGCTTCATTGTCGGCGATGCGTGTGACGATATTCTCATCGCCAAAGGTGTTCTTAATGAATTCACCCTGACCAACAGGGATCGCTTGATCATGATTGATAAAGATGCTCGAGCCGCATTGATTGCGAATGAGCGCATCATACGCGGCCGCTTGGCCCACAAAAGCCGCCAATTGCCGCGAGCCCGAGCCGGTGACCGAACAATTCCGCCGGAAGGTACCCGAGAAGCGGCTGCCGGATAGGAACGAATTGATGCTGCCGCGCGGGTCCAAATTGGTTTGGTCGATCACATCCGCGCCAGAGAAGGGCGTGCCGGCCGCGTCAATTTCAAACGGCTCGAAGTCGAGCATGTAGAAGCCCGAGATCGAGACACCTGGGATCGGCAAACTGGTCGAGGCGAAGATCGAGTTGACCGGGACCAAGCCGTCCTTGATTTCCGCGCCAGGGCGGCGGAAGGCATTCACGTCGATCGGGTTGATCACATTGATGCCGTTGAGGATGAAAGTGCCTTCACCCCAAGAGATCACTTGCTTACCAACGCGGACGTTGAGATTTTCGCCAAAGAGGTCGAAATTACCGCTCAAGAACAGGTCAAGGAGCTTGGCGTCGCGGCCAACCGTGCCCTGAACATCCTTGGAGAAGTCGGAGCGCTCGCCGACGCTTTGGTTGTCGAGCACGGGATCATAGAATTCAAACCAGCGCGTAAAGAGCGTGAAGTTACGCCATTTGACCTGCAAGTCGTGCGAGGCCTTAATGGTGCCGCCGATCAAATCGCCGCTGTCGAAGTTCAAACGGCCGTCGTCACCGTTGATCGAACCTTCGCGATTAACTGGTGAGCCCAAGGCAGCGGTCGAGACACCTGCCGTGAAAGGCAACGGGGTAAGGTCGGGCACGACCAAGGTCGCATAATTGACGGGGTTGTAGTTATACGGTTGAGTCGGCAAGTTCGATCCGCCGTTGACTACGGGAAGGAACCGAGCATCCCGCTCTGACGTCCGCACTGACACGCCCACGCTTACGGTTGTGTCAAACACAACCTCAAATTCGCCAAATTTCGTCTCATAGGCTTGCGCCGCGCTTGCCGCACCCAACAGCCCGAGAGCCGCAACCGACCCCAACAGCCCCAACCGGCTCATGTTCGCTTTCCGCATGACGCTCTTATCCTCCTACCGGACTTATCGTTTTCGGCCTCGAATTCCTGCGGCGAATCACCCCACCGCAGCCCCTGGCCCCGCTACCACATCACCCTCAGTCCACACGCACGACCAAAAAGTGTCAAGAAAGCATTGACCGATTCGACACAGATGGCCTCTGGCTGATACATTTACGCCACGGTTTTGGGCAAGTGCTCGCGTGTTGTGCAATGCACCATGACAAGATGTCATGTTGCCTCGCAAAATCCCCGACACGGTTGCCTCATCTGTCCCGCAATGCGCTAATATAATGCAGCTCTGTAAACGAAGGCTGTGCATGACCGGACCGTCCACGCATGATCATTTGGCCTGTGTCGCCGAGCTAGAGGCGGCCGCAGATGCGCTGGCGCTGGAACGCGGGATCAATCTGACGCCCTTGCGGCGGCAGGTGCTCAGTCTCATTTGCAAGAGCCACAAGCCGGTTGGGGCCTATCAAATCTTGGCTGAGATGAGCCAAAATCGGGCAGAACCCGTTGCCCCGCCAACGGTCTACCGGGCGTTGGATTTCCTGGTCAGCAATATGCTCGTGCACAGAATCGACAGTCTTAACGCCTTTGTGGCCTGTTTCCGGCCGCATCAGGCCCATCACAGCGTCTTTCTGATCTGCGATAGCTGTCAGGACACGCGCGAATTGGATGATGCCGACGTTCATAGCTCCCTGGCCAGAGCTGCTAGCCGGGCCGAGGGCTTTCAGACCTTGCGTCAGGTCGTGGAGCTGCACGGCCGGTGTCAAGCTTGCGCGGCTGGTGCATCAGTGCGGCCATAAAGCCTAATCAACGACACGGCATTTCCGCCCTTGCGAGCGGCGTTCAAATTCTCCACCATCGTTGTCTGTCGCGTGGGTGGGGCGGGTTGCGCATGGCCGTGGTTGCGGCGAGTAAGACTAAGTCTAATTGGGCCACTTTGGTGGGTGTTGCCGGCGCGGTCACCGCGCTCGCGGCGGCGCCTGCGTTTTTGGGCTTCGATGGCCTGACTCTGAACGCGGACGGGGCGCGGTCGTCTGCTTTGAATTCTCAGCAATACTGGCCCCTTGGCGCGCACCTTCTGCTGACTGCATCGGCGCTCATTGCAGGGCTTTTGCTGCAGGGATTGCTGCAGCAAAGGCGCGGCGTGTTGCCATTTCTCTTTTACGTGGTGGTGACCTTTGGGCTTCTTGGCACCGCCCTCCTCAATGGCGGGCTGGCGCTTGTCGGGCTCGTCTTGCGGCCGACGCCCGTGGCCGAAGGATTGGGGTTTCTTGTCCTCGCACTCGCCAGTGTCGTCACTCATGCCCGGCTGCAACAGGCGATGATCGGGATGCCGCTGCATCGCAGCGCGAGCAGCGGTGCCACCGCGCCATTGGCCGGCAGCCTGCGGATCGGTTTCACCTTGGCAGGCAGTCTTGTGCCTCTAGCGCTGGCACTGCCTTTGTTGAACTTGCAATTCACTGTCCTGGTTTCGGTGCTGTATCGCAGGGTTGCGGTCGACCAGGGCTGGTATTTGGGTGCGCTTACCGGGTCGCTGTCGACTATTGGCTCACGAGAGATCGTGTTGGCGGCGGTGGCCATCACGGCGGCCGCAGGGCTCGCGGTGTCTTGGGGTGTGCGCAGGCAGTTTTCGCTGAGACATGAGGCGCAGACCCAGCACTTGGCAGCCGCGCTTAGTCCCGCGCAGACCGCTTTTGTGTCCCAAGGTGTCGCCGCCGCTGAACAGGTGCTTTCTGAGGTTGCCTCCGCGTCGCGGCACCGGCTGTGGACCTTTGCTTGGATCGCCTTGGCGGCCCCCGCCCTGTTGATCGGCGCGTGGTTTGCCTATTCGCGCTATAATCTGTGGCGCGAGGCCTTTGCGATGCGATACGCGGGTCCATCGTCTGAGGATTTCTCGGCTTTTGCGGCCATTGAGCCAGGCTTTGGGCATCTGATTTTGGCGGCAGCCCTGGTGCTGGCGGCCTTGTTCTTGCGCAATGGCGTTGCGCGGCTCATTTGGCCCAGTGCGCGGTACGACCAGTTTGCCTTTGAAGGCGATACAGCATTGCGCTTGCGGCTTGGGCTCCTGAAGGCGGTCGCCAAAGGTGAGGCCGGGCCCACCGTCGGCTTCGATCCAGTGGATTTCCTCATGGCGGTCGCGGGGCGGCGCCATTGGTTGAGCTGGATTGTAACGGCGATCGCCGGTTTGTCAGTCGTGGCCTCAGTTATCGTGGATTTTGGCTCCTTTGCGGTGTTCACCGGCCAGGGCGTCTATGTCAGCCAAGGTATCGCTGCGCCTGCGAAGCTTGTTCCATATGAAGAGGTGGAGGCCGCAGCGGCTGGGTGTGTGGCAAACTCCTCTGGTCTGCGGCCTACCTATCAGCTGACGCTGCCTCAAGGGCGCGTGATCGAAATGATCGGCCCCTCACCCTTTGATGGCCGACTTGATCAATATCTCAGTGTCGACCGGCGCCTGCAATACGCCGGCACCGGCTTTGCCTATGTGCCCACCGACGGGCGCAGCTGCCTCGCCGCCATCGAGGCCGCCTACAACCCGGTTATTGCTGCGGGTGCAGGCCGCCTGTTGCGGTTCTACAATTGAGGTCAACCGCTTCTCACCACTCCCGCGTACGCTTGAGTTTGTGGGCAAAAGCGGAGCGGGCCATCTTCCCAAAGGCGCGGACACGGGCATGGGCCTCATGCACCGTCTCGGTGTTGCGCCGCTCCTCCCGCTGCAGCTTCTGGAAGCGCTTCCATCGCGCAGGGTCGAGGGCACCGGCTTCGATGGCGCCGCGAACCGCACAGCCCGGTTCTTCTTTGTGGCCGCAATCGGAGAACCGGCAGGCCTCGATCAGGGCGGCTATGTCATCAAAGACCGCTGACACACCGGCCTCCGCATCGACGATCTGAAGCTCACGCATGCCCGGCGTGTCCATGAGCCACGCGCCCGAACGCAACAGATGCATCGACCGGCCGGTCGTCGTATGGCGGCCCTTCGCGTCGTCGTCACGAATGCCTTGCGTGTCCTGGATCGCCTTCCCGGACAAGGTGTTGACCAGGGTCGATTTGCCCACCCCTGACGACCCCATCAGCGCCAAGGTTTGCCCAGCGGCAAGCCAGGGTGCCAAGCGCTTCTCGACCTCAGTCCCGCGAGCATCCATCGCCTCGACAAGCACGTGGCGGTGCAGGCCCCGTGCCTTTTCCAGATAAGGAGCGACATCGTCTGTTAGGTCCGCTTTGGTGATGATGATCACGGGGTCGGTCTCCGCCTCAAAGGCCAAGGCCAAATATCGCTCGAGCCGTGCGGGGTTGAAGTCGTGGTTCGCCGATGTCACGATCAACAGCGTATTCACGTTCGCTGCAATCGCCTGAGTCTCCGCGCCCGTCCCGGCCGCTCGCCGCTTGAACAGGCTGGTGCGCGGGTAAACGAAGCGAACCTTCAAAGAGGGTTGCTCAAGGGCGAGCCAGTCGCCAATTGTTGGGCGCTCAAGCCCCGTCCAGTCCGCGCCCGGCGGCCGGATGCGCCCGCTATAGTCGGGCCCGGCAACGTCGAGGGCGTCGCGGTGGACCGCCATCACACGCACTGTTGCTGCGTCTTGAAGCTGTTCCTCCAGCCGAATGCTATTGAGCCGGTGCGTCCAGCCTAGCGCTGACAATGTCAGCGTGCCGTTGTTATCCTGTGTCATAAGAGAGTTCCGTGAGCGATCAAAACCAACACTGCGCCGCAGGATCCCTGCGGACGCGACCTAGGCTTTTGCTGACGGAGACTTTGGGATGCTTAGCGCCTGGATGAGATGCAAGCGAGCGCGCCGCCAGCGAAGGGCGATACGACAATTGCCATGTACGAGCCTCCTCTGTTGGTCATTGGCGACAGGAGGGACTATGCGCTTTATCTGGATTCCGCGCAAGCCCGCCTTGAAGGCTAGTTAAGAATCGGTAAAGGGTATGCGCTGGAGATTGGACCGGGAGAGGCCGCATTGGATACAAGGATCGACACGCTTCGACCAAATTATGAGCCCGCACGCGCGCTCGATATATTGTTGT
Organism: Alphaproteobacteria bacterium; assembly: GCA_003451645.1. Lineage (GTDB taxonomy): Bacteria > Pseudomonadota > Alphaproteobacteria > Micropepsales > Micropepsaceae > DMER01. The sequence goes on from DMER01000185.1 coordinate 33,731, forward strand.
CCAATGACCGCAATTACTTTCGAGCTGGCGCGCAAGCCCTTCGCGGTGACGGTTGGACAGTTTATTGTGTGCCGGGGTATCAGCACCTCGCCGTGGGCGCGATCGCCGAAGTCGATAATCCCCTGCAGCTCAATGTCTTGGCGCTCGCACGGCACATGCAGGATCTAGGCGGGCACTTCGTTCGCTTCTACGTGCCTGGCGATTTGACAATACCCAGTTTTGCGCGCTTTCAACTACGGCGCACTGTCGAGCGGGCGATGGCCGCCCCAGTCGAGCGGTTCAAGACCTCAGTCAGTGCGGCGGGCATTACCATTCGCCCGGTCCGGATTGAGGACGACGCGGTCAAGGCGGGGCTTCTCTCTCAGGACGAGCAGCGGCCAGACGGAAAGGACGCTCACGCCGCCGATTATGCCGGAATCGAGCGGATCAAACTCGCAGCAAGCTTTATGCGTGGCTATCTGGTCTATTCCCAGGACCGTGCGATTGCCAGTTTCAATCTGTCTTGGGAAAATGGTCTCGTCCGGCTCAAAAATGTCTACGTCGTGCCCGCGATGCGGGGCCAGCGGCTCGCCAGTGTCATGATGGCCTATGCGCATGCACGTGCGGCCGCCACGGGAGCCACAATGGTAGGGTCCTTTGCCGTCGCAGATGGTCCTGGGCAGAGGGCTTACCAGGCGGCGGGCCTGACTGTTGTTGGCGCGCAGACGGAATACTTTGCAGATCTGAAGTCTCCCGGTTTGGCATGATCGCGGAGCCCGTGCTTATGGCCCAGACGCCCTTCGACATCGCCCGCTATCGCAAAGATGGGTTTTGCTTGGCTCGCCGTCTTGTGGACGCTGAGGCGCTTGGGCACCTTCAAAATGAAGCAGACCGGCTGTGGTCACTGGTGGAGGGTGGTGCATCCATCCCCGGACTACAGTGGCGCGATCACGTAACCGAAGGCCGTGTGCCGGACCGCATTGATCCCGTTGACGAAGTGTCCGCGGTCTTTGCACAGACCGCTCGCCTGCCTGCCTTGCGAGAGGCAGCTCAGACAATTGCTGGTGGCGAGGTGTTTGTTCTCAAGGACAAGATCATCTTCAAGCATCCAGGGACGACGGGTTATGGCCTGCACCAGGATTTTCCATATTGGGATGGCCTAGGGCTTAAGGCCGATGAGGTGTTCACCGCAACGATTGCCCTTGATCCCATGAACGCTGAGAATGGGGCACTGGCCTGCTATCCGGGTTGTCACAGGGAGCTATTGCCCGCGTCAAATGATAATCCTCTCGACACTGACCCTGAGGCGCTCAGGGGGCGCGATGCTGAGCTGGTCGCCATGGCCTCCGGTGATGTGTTATTCTTTCATGCGTTGACGCCGCATTTTAGCGGTCCGAACCGGGCGCAGATGCCGCGCCGGGTCTATCACATCACCTATGCGACATTGGCCGTTGATCCGGTCGAGGCTCGGGCGCGCTATCGCGCGATGCAGCCGGTCGTCCATCAGGTCCACGCCAAAGGCTACACAGGCAGCAGGCCTATCGGCACTGCATAATGGTGCCGCCAGCGTGACTCGAACACGCGACCCCCGCATTACGAATGCGATGCTCTACCAACTGAGCTAAAGCGGC
>DMER01000185.1:35520-35769 GCA_003451645.1 Alphaproteobacteria bacterium
CATTACGAATGCGGTGCTCTACCGGCTGAGCTATGGCGGCGGACCGGCGGGACTTGGAAGCCCGGACCATAGTGATTTGCGGGCCCCAAGGCAATTGGCATTCGCCTGGGCATCGTCTCCAAAAAGAAATGCAAGGTTAGGGCCCTAAATTCGCCTACTCTTTCGCGTTTGCCTCACTGGGCAGTGCCTCATTCTTGATAAAGGCCAGCACGTCCGCGGCGCTCGCGTCCGGGACCTCTTCTTGGGGGT
>DMER01000185.1:36024-36724 GCA_003451645.1 Alphaproteobacteria bacterium
GTCCGGGATCGCGGCCTTTGCGGCCTCCCCTGCATCGAGAGGGATCAGGCGGTCCTTTTCACCCCACAAAATCAATGTCTTGGTCTTGATACTGCTCATGTTGCGGGCGTTGAACTCGTCTTGACCGAGTTGGAATCTTTTCAGCGATGCGGATCGCTGCCCTTCGCGCCGGTTCAGCTCCCAATACAGGTCGACCATACCGGGGGTGACCAAGCGGTCATCCTCAATCGCGTTTTTGAGGCTGCTTTCAAAGACGCTTCTTGGCGATACCCAACGCATGACATTGTTCACGACCGGCAGCCGCGCGAGTGTGAAGCCGATGCCGATGTCCCTCGGTTTCTTGGAGGGCATGCCGCCGCCATCAACGAGGATCAGATGCGTCAGCCGGCTTGGTTGCGTAATGGCGAGGCGGGCGGCAACGCCAGCCCCCATAGAGTTACCAGCAACCGCGAACTGGTCGAGGCGCAGCGCGTCCGCAACCTCAAGGACCAACGCCACCATCGACGCCTGGCTGTAATCGCCACTGGGGATGGGCCCGGTCAGACCATGCCCTGGGAGGTCGATGGAGATGAGCCGCAAATCCTGCGAGAGGCGCGATACCCAAGGCGCCCATGTATGCAATGAAGCATTCGAGCCATGCAGCAAGACCAGCGCATGGCCAGACTCCTGCCCCTCAACACGCACATGCGCGCGCGCGCCA
>DMER01000185.1:36939-37348 GCA_003451645.1 Alphaproteobacteria bacterium
CACGCACATGCGCGCGCGCGCCAGAGGGCACATCCAAAAAACGCGACGATGCTGATGCGTAGCGCTTTTCAAGCTCGGCGGCAGGGATGTCCGGGTCGGATAGGACCAGAATGGTTCCTGCCAATATCAACACCAAGACCGCGACCGCGATCGTCAATGCGCGTAAGACCTTCACCACACAGCCCCCTTTTGCCGTCCCTGATCGGCATCGCCCTCGTCCCAATCCTTTATATCAGGCCCCGGATCATCTGGCGCGTGTTGCGGGCGAAAAATCTCCGTCTCGCCAGGGCGTGCCATGGTTCCTGGAACCCCGATCGTGGCATGCACCGCAGCTGCGGGCTCGGGCGAGGCTGGCATCGGGCGTGGGCCGAGAGGACGCGCGGTCAGGTCGGGCTTCACTGCCTCACGG
>DMER01000185.1:37574-48584 GCA_003451645.1 Alphaproteobacteria bacterium
GGTCGGGCTTCACTGCCTCACGGTACAAAACGGTTGAGAAATCGGATGTCAGGTGATCATGCGCTGGCTCGGCCGTATCCTTAGCAATCTTGGCCGCGACCCCTGCTTGCCAGGTGAGCGCATCAAAGGCATGGCAGTTCGGGCAAGTCGCGTTCCAGGATTGGAACTGCCGCGCGCAGGCCTGACACCCCCAAAGAGCATCGTGGGGCGCAGTCAGGGAACGCTGAAGCCAAGTCCGCGCCTGCGCCTCGTCACCAGCCATGCGCTCTATCTCAGCCATTAGCGCGCAGACCCTGGCTGGGGCCAAATTCGCTGTCAAAGGCCGCAGCGCTTCGCGCGCGCTTTGTGCATCCCCAGCCCCAAGAGCAATGCTGGCTGAAAGGATCCGGCTCTCTGGGTGATCGGGTGCCTGTGCGGTCAATCCCGATAGACGCCAGCTGCGGCTTCGTGGGGCTTCATCAGCCTTGAGTGCCGCATAGGCGCGCGCAATGTCAGGATGAGGTTCCTTGGCCCAAGCTTGTTCCAATACTGCCGAGGCGCGCCAAAGACGGCCGCCCAATGCCATGCGCTTGGCTGCGATCAGGGCCGCCGCAGTCAGTCCCGGTGCTATCGCCAAAGCATCNNGGAAATGCGGCGCCGCATTTCCTCTACGGCCTGCCGATGCACTGGATGCGCGACTGGCCGGCGCCACGGCCGCTGTTCGTCGCCGAGGCGCGCGGCGCGCGGCTGCTGGCCGACGAGGGCGACACCGCCTGGGTCGAGGATCCCGGCTACGGCGGCGCGCGCACCGCCTTCGCGCTGGCCGGTCTGCGGGTGCATCCGGTGCCGGTCGACGCCGAGGGGCTGGCGCCATCCGAATCCGACTGGACGCTGCACCCGCCGCGGCTGATCTTCGTCACGCCCGCGCACCAGTTCCCGACCGGCGCGGTGATGCCGCTGGCGCGCCCCCGGTGCTATCGCCAAAGCATCTTTGGCGAAGCCCAGGGCCTTGGCGCCGTCACCGGCCTCTTCCGCCTGCATGGCTTGGGCGGCAAGCAAGACCGCCCGTCGCCGGCGCAGGATATTGGGGTCGAGGTTTTTCGTCCGGCCCGCTTGCTCCAAGGTCAACGCCGCTTGCGGCCAATCCTGGCGCTGAATCTGCAGATCAAAGAGCGCGTTGACCACCCAGGGCGCTTTGGGCCGCAAGGCGAAAGCACGAGCCGCCAGTTCGAGAGCGCGCTCCTGGTCGCCTTTGCGTTGCGCTGCCATGTAAAGGCCCCGAAGGCCCAAGAACTCCATCTCCGGCGACTGCAGCATCGCGGTGAAGTAACGCTCGGCGTCTTTGTCATTCCCTTCAAGTTGCGCGCTTTGGGCCGCAAGCAATAGCGCCAAGGGTGGCTCGCCCATCAAGGCCAGCGCCTTTTTAGTGTTGCTGCGCGCCTCGTCATTGTCGCCCGCAGCCGTTGCGACCAAACCGCGTGTCAAGGCCAAATACCCATTGCGGCGGCGGCGTGCATCGTTCCAACGGCTGAGCTGCTGCGGAAGCACACCCAAAAAACTCAAAAAACGGTACGTGAAAATGCACGCCGCGATGAACAAGATGAGCAGAAACAAGCCCGCTGCGAGGCTCACACGGAACTCCTGCCCCGGAATGGCGACAGTGATTTCGCCCTCCTGCCCTGCGATCCACAGAGCGGCGAGTGTTACAGCGGAGGCGACCGCGAGCAACCAAAGAGCTCTTACCATGATCGCACCGGGGCCTTGGGAGTCACAGCGTCACTCATTGGGCGGCCGCTTGCGTCAAGGATTGCACAACGCGCGTGTTGAGGCTGGTTAAGGCTGTCTCCGTCTTTAGCCGGGCCTGAGCGTCCGCAATCCAGGGTGCCATCGCGGCGCGGGCGGGTCCAGACAGCTTGGATGTCTCTGACAAGGCCGCCGTCAGGTCGCCGGATCTCAATTTGGTTTCGGCTCGGGCAAGAATGCTGGCGGTGTCGCTGCCATTGGGTGAACCGGTCGCTCGCACGCTAACCACCGACGACAGGCCCGAGACGAGCCTGCTCAATCCCTCGCCCGCATTGGCGTCACGCTCCGCCGCGCGCGCCGCATCGGCGCGCGTGCGGAACGACGCGATTAAGCTGCTCAGTACAGGGACGCCTTGCGCCGCAAACGGTGCCAACTCAGCGGTGGTTGGGTCGCCGGGGGCGAGGCCTGCAATGACGTCCAGTTCGGCTTTGAAAGGCTGGCCGCCATTGGCGGCGCGCGTCAGGCTTGCGACCGCGGCACCCAGAGCCACGCGCTTCGATGAGCCTGCGAGGTCGGCTTGCTCGATCTTGGCGACACGGCCTTCGACCGCCGCGATTTCGGTTTTGACCTCAGCAACAAGCGTTACCGGGTCCGCCGATTGGGTGAGCTTTGTTTGCATGTCCTCGATACGCTTGGTGAGGTCAGCAATCGAATCTTTGACTTGTTGCAGGTCAGAAGGTGCCAGGCTGGCAGAGACACCCAGATCACCGCTCCCCAGTTCGACGCCTGGCGACGCAGCGGGAGGTGGCAACGCAGGCGCCGCACCCGACGCTGGCGCCGCCTTGGCCGCGATTTCAAGGGCTGCCAGCCGTGTTTGCAGATCCTCCAGCGCTTTCACCGCACCGTCGAGTTTCGCGGTGTCCGCAGGTGGAGCCAGGGGCACAACGGGCGGCGCGCCAGGTGCCGTGCCGGGCGTTGGCGTGCTGGGTTCTGTCTGAGCAGGCTCAACCGCAGACGCCAGCGTGTCGCTCGAGGGTGTGCCTGCAGCGAGCAATGTTTCGGCAGCTTTCACACGATCCTCGAGCGACGTCATCCTGGCCTTGATTGCGGTCAGGTCCTCGCTCTCCGCGCCGCGCGGAGCATTGGTCAATTGCAGGACTTGCGCCTCCAAGGCTTGGACCTTTTCAGCCATTTCGCCCGAAGCGGTCAGAAAGCCACTTTCACCTGCGGGCCAAAGCCGCGACAGCAAGGCCCCTAAAGCGGCGGCAATAATCATCAAAATGAAAATGCCAAACCAGGTATCCCTCCAATCGTCGAGGAAACCGCCGCGATGTTTGTGGACCGCGTGCTTGGCGGTGCCGTTGGAGGCAGGCTCCGCAGTGGTTGCTGGCAACGGGGTTGCTGATTGGGGATCAGTCATGGGGCGGCCACGTCCTCAAATGGGATCGGCATTTCTCAAGATATTCACGGCATGACCGTGCACTGCGCGGCCAAGCTATCTTTGCAGGGGCAGAGGCTCAAGAGGATTGATCGGCCTTATCAATTTCGGCCAGGACGCCCTCCTCCGTGGCATGACGAGCGTAAAGCACTCGCGAGAAGGATGTTCGCGCCATGGTTGCTATCTTTTCGCTCAAGCATACTGCAAGAGGCGTAACTCCTGCGCCAGATAGGCCTGCCGCGTTGCACAGGGCCAGGTAGACCTCAAGGCTGCGGTTGGAAAAGAACGTCACGCATTCGATCTCACCGCGCTGAAGGTACGCTGCTGCTTCTGGCTCGAGCGTGCTGGCCATGGCAGCGCGGTAGGCGATGATTTGGGTGACCTCATAACCGTCGCGTGTGAGCAAGCCGGACAAGTCAGCGCTTATTTCGGCCCCACGGATATAAAGAAGGCCGCCATGTTCCCGGTGTAGTGTTCTCGCCAGCTCCAGCAAACCCGTCACGCCCTCGCCAGCCGCGACCTTTACAGTCTTGAAGCCAGCCAGTTTGGCGCTCTGCGCGGATGCGGGCCCGACACAAACAGCAGGGATTGATCGCTCGGAAGAGTTTGCTGCAAACGCGCGAACGCCATTGGCACTGCTGAAAAGGATTGCCTGCACCTGAGCAAAGTCGGGCGGCGTGAACGGGACAGGTGCGATCACCAAGACAGGGCTCAGGACAACTGCATGACCGTGCAGTTTGAGTCTCTCCGCGAATACCAAGGCATCGTGAGAAGGCCGCGTGACGAGGACCCTCATGGCCACTCACTCCAGCAGCAACAAGCGCCGCCCTGCGCGGCTCAAAATGTCGTCTGCCGCCGCCTCGCCGATCTCGGATGCGTGGGTTGCAGATAAAACTGCGCCATCGTAGCCGCCGCTAAACTGGCTGCTTCCGTCGGGTGCCAAAGCGAGAACACGAAAGCTCCAGTCGTGGTCCTGCCTTGCATGCGCTGCAAGCGGCGTCCGGCATGATCCATCCAATCTCGCGAGGAACGCCCTCTCCAGCGACAGGGCCAGGCTGGTTTGCGCGTGATCAATCGCGCTTACTGCGACCGCAGCCCTCTCGTCGTCCGCTCTGATTTCAAGCGCAATGATCCCCTGGCCCGCCGCAGGCAGCATCTCATCCACGCTCAGGACGGTTTGCACTTCAGTAAGACGGCCAAGCCGTTCAAGCCCCGCCGCCGCCAGGATTGTCGCGTCAACCTCTCCTGCCTTGAGCTTGGCGAGCCTTGTGTCGACATTCCCGCGGAACATGACGATTTTCAGGTCTGGCCGTTTGGCCAAAAGCTGCGCCTGCCTGCGGACGGAACTCGTCCCGATAACGCTGCCGCGGGGCAAATCACCAATTGTCGCGGCCTTTGGGCTCAGAAATGCGTCGCGTGCGTCCGCGCGCGGCAATGTGGCCGCAATCTGCAAGCCATCGGGCAACAGGCTAGGCAGGTCTTTGGCCGAGTGAACCGCTACATCAATGCGCCCATCGAACAGCGCTTCCTCCAGCTCTTTGGCGAAGAGCCCCTTGCCGCCAATGTCGGCCAAAGGCCGGTCCGTGATCCGGTCGCCCGTCGTGCGAATTACAATGATCTCAGGGCCTTCGGCCGCTGCGTCGTCGTGCAGGCCCCAGGCTGCGCGCAGGTGGCTAGCGACCAGGTTGGCTTGGGTGAGGGCCAACGCCGAGCCCCGCGTGCCAATTTTTAGTCTTGCTTTCAATCTCTTACCTCAAGTGGCCGTGGCTTGGTCTCAGTGTCGTTTCGGTCGCCAACCTATCGTCCCGCTTGACGCCGCGCTAGCTTTTCCCGCCCATGGAGCTATGAGCGAAATGATCGTCCTAGGGATAGAGACCAGTTGCGACGAGACAGCCGCGGCCGTCGTGGCCGGCGGCGTTCCGGGACCCGGGCGCATCTTGTCGAATGTCGTCGCGTCGCAAACGGCGGAGCATGCGCCCTTTGGTGGTGTCGTGCCGGAGATCGCGGCGCGGGCACATGCGTCTCTGGTTGACGGCGTCACGCGGCAAGCCCTTAGCGACGCTGGCGTCGGGTTGGATAGGCTTTCCGGGATTGCCGTGACGGCAGGACCTGGCCTCATTGGCGGCGTGGTTGTGGGGCTGCTCTTTGCCAAGGGGTTGGCGCTGGCGAGCGGCCTGCCACTGCTGCCGGTCAATCATTTGGCCGCGCATGCCTTGACAGTGCGGCTCACCGATGGAGTCGCCTTTCCCTATCTGCTACTCCTGATTTCTGGCGGGCATTGTCAGCTCATCATTGTGTCCGGCCCTTCCGAATATGAGCGGCTCGGCACGACGATCGATGATGCCGCGGGTGAGGCCTTTGATAAGACCGCCAAGCTCCTCGGCCTTGGCTATCCTGGCGGTCCGCGCGTTGAGACTGCGGCGCGGTCCGGCGATCCGTTTCGGTTTTCGCTGCCTAGGCCCCTCTTGGACAGTCCTGGTTTAGATTTCTCGTTTTCTGGTCTCAAGACCGCCGTGCGCAGGGCAGCCGAGTTGGCCGCACCCTTGAGTGATCCGGGGGTTCGTGACCTTGCCGCCGCATTTCAGCTCGCAGTCACCGACATTCTGGTCAACCGGACGCGGCGCGCTATGGCTGCAGTTCGGGGCCGGCTTGGGCCAACGCCTGCGTTTGTGGTCGCCGGCGGGGTCGCCGCCAATCAAGCCCTGCGCACGGCACTTGTCGAAGCCGCCTCGCTCGAGGGGTTTTCCTTCCTCGCGCCACCGCCAAGCCTTTGCACTGATAATGGTGCGATGGTTGCCTGGGCGGGCCTGGAACTTTTCGCTGCTGGCCAAGGTTTGGGGGCGGACGAACAGCTTAAGGTCTCGCCGCGGGCGCGATGGCCCCTTGATATGCGGTTTGCGGGCGTACCCGGCGCAAAAGCTTAGCCGCAAAGCAAAGCGCGCCACAGCAGGTAAGCCGGGGCGCGCTTGGGGAGGAAGCCTATTGGTCCGGCGGATACGTCTTAAGCGCCGAATGCGACGCCCAGGATGAAAGCCAGGCCGTAAGCAACCAAGATAAAACCAGCAATCGCGGTCGAGATCGAGGTGATGCTGCTGGAGTTGTTCATGTCTGTGTTCCTTTTACAAATTGTGTGATGTTTCGCGGTTGATTTAGAAGCCGGCCGCAACGTGAAGCACGAAGGTCAGGCCATAACCGGCCAGGATGAGGCCCGCGACGGCTGTGGAAATCGTGGTCAGGATGTTTGCTTGCGAATTCATGGTCAGTCTCCTTTGGATGATGGACTACATGTTTACGCTGTTTACTTAGAAGCCGATCACTGCGCCCGCGACAAAAGCGATCCCATAACCAACCAGGATCAAGCCTGCGATCGCCGTGGAAATCTGGGTCACGACCGAGGCGCCCGAATTGCTACCGTTCATGACAATTTCTCCTCTCTCTGTCTTCAGCGGCACCCTTGCGCCGTCTGATGATCAGTATATAGCAGCCTGAAAAACGAAAAGCAATGAACAAAATCGTTTTTATTCACTCTTCACAAAAATTGTGATGCAGCGCACCATGCTCAGGCACCGCAATGGCAGACATTAGGTATTTCAGATAGTTACGAGGGTCTCTTGTTGCTGCAATGCAGCAGGGGCGGCTTGCGTTGTGACAACGGCGCCACCATCATCCAATCCATTCAGGATCAAAGCCAGAACACCGTCGAGCTCGCGCTCCAATTTTTCGAAGGTTAGGCGGGAGAACAGCTGTGGGTAGCGGAATTTCATCGTCGCGGACTGAATCATTTCAGCGGTGAAGATCACGTCGCGGATTTCGAACTCGCCATTGGCATTCCCAGCGGCCAGGATTTCGGCCATCAATGCGCGCTCGCGGGCCAGCTGCTGATTGGCGAATTCCGGGCGTTCCGCCGCAATCACTTGCGCCATCTCAAAAATGCGCTTGTCATTTTCCAGCATGTCATAGGTAACGCGCATGGTCAGATAGAAGAACTCGCGCAGGCGCTGCTTAGCGGTGAGGCCCGCTTTCTTGAGGATTTCGCGCAACAAAACGCCAATTTGATCGATAGAACTCTGCGCAATCGCCTCGGCAATATCGAGTTTCGACGGGAAGTAGCGATAGAGATTGCCCGCCGACATCTTGCAGTCAGCCGCGATCTCCGCCATCGTGGTTTTGGCGTAGCCATAATGCAGGAACCGCTGCTTGGCGGCGTCCAGGATGTTTCCTCGGGTCGTGTTCTTACAAAACATTATGACGTCAAGGTAGCACGAACGGGTGAATAATCAACAAACCGTTCAGCGGGTGGCGCTTTTGTGAACCCCTTTCCACCAATTTTGCACAGAGTATGAGCAGAGCATGCGCGAGGCGGCAGAGTTAGACACGCGCTTCACCCGGATCGGGGTGGCAGGCGCTGGTGCCTGGGGCACCGCCTTGGCGCTTGCTGCCGCGAGGGCTGGAGCCACTGTCACAGTCTGGGCGCGCGAGCCCGAGGTCGTGATGGCCGTCAATGAGCATCGCGAGAACAGGCCCTTTCTGCCTGGCGTCAAATGGGCCCCGAGTATACAGGCGACCAATGCCCTGTCGGATCTTGGCGCCTGTCAAGCCGTGCTCTTAGCCGCCCCTGCCCAAGTCTTGCGGCCGGTTGCGCAGTCCCTCCGGGCGGCGGTTCCGGTTAGCGCGCCGGTCCTCATTTGCGCTAAGGGCATGGAGCGGGACACCGGCCTTTTGATGAGTGAGGTGGCGGCACAAGAGCTGCCAGGCTCGCCCATCGGATTGCTCTCCGGTCCCAGCTTCGCCAAGGATGTGGCGGCAGGGCTGCCGACCGCCGTCACTTTGGCCCTGCCCGATCCGGCTTTGGGGCAGGTGCTTGTGCGGTCCCTCGGCTCGCCCGGTTTTAGGCCCTATTACTCGGACGATGTGCTCGGCGTGTCAGTCGGCGGGGCGGTTAAGAATGTGCTCGCCATCGCCTGCGGGATTGTCGACGGCATGGGCCTTGGCCTTTCGGCGCGGGCCGCGCTCACCGCACGAGGCTTTGCCGAGATGACCCGTTTTGGCGCCGCGATCGGTGCCAGACCCGAGACACTCACCGGCCTTTCCGGTCTGGGCGATCTGATCCTCACTTGCGGCAGCGCCCAGTCGCGTAACTTTTCTTTGGGGCTCGCGCTGGCCCGCGGCGCCGTCAAAGGCAGTGAGGCGGACCCGCTAGCCGAGGGGGCGGAAACGGCTGGGGCTTTGGCCGCGCGCGCCCATGCAATGGGGATCGAGATGCCCATCGCCGCCGCCGTCGCGGCCATCCTCGATGGGGGCCTCAGCGCCGAGGCCGCCGTCCACATGCTCTTGTCGCGACCCTTCAAACCTGAGGACTAGGCTCCCATGCTCTTTGCCCTTCTTTGCCGCGATAAGCCGGGTGCCAGCGATTTGCGCCTGTCCTTGCGGGCGCAGCATCTGGCCTATATCGAGGCGCATCGCGGGCAGGTCAAACTAGCGGGACCGTTCTTGAGCGAGGATGGGCAGATGATGGTCGGCTCGCTCCTGATCATTGAAGCCGCGGACCGGCGGGCGGCCGAACTCTTTGCGGCCGCGGACCCGTACCGGACTGGCGGCTTGTTCGCGAGTGTGGAGATCATCCCCTGGCGTTGGACGATCGGGGCGCCCGCTTAAATGGCGTTCTGGCTGATCAAATCAGAGCCTGACACCTGGTCCTGGGCCCAACAGGTCAAACGGGGGGGCCAAGGGGAGCCGTGGTCCGGCGTGCGCAACCATCAGGCCAAGCTCAACCTTATGCGGATGGCGGTGGGCGACGAGTGCTTTTTCTACCATTCCAATGAGGGGCTGGCGGTCATGGGGATCGCGAGCGTCGTCCGCGCGGCCTATCCCGACCCTAGCGCCGAGAGCGGTCCTTGGGTGGCGGTCGATGTGGTTGCCAAAGAGGCCCTGCCCCAGCCGGTTACCATGGCCGCGATCAAGGCCGAGCCAAGGCTTGCGGAGATGGTGCTGGTCAAGAATTCGCGTTTGTCCGTGCAGCCTGTCACGCCAGGGGAGTGGGCGCTGGTTTGCCAGATGGGCGGGCTTGCGCGGGGCCTTTAGGGTGCCCATATCCTTGAAACGGTGTTTCACGTGAAACATCAATGACTTAGCAACGTAACAGAACGAAACACAGCGTCACAGAACGAAACAAAACGTAACAAAACGAAACAGATTTTTGGAGAAAAAGCCTGATTTTCTGCGGTTTTTGCAAAACTCAACAGTGAAAATCGCGATAACGTAACAAGAGGCCTTTGCCGCTGCTTAAGCCTCACAACTATATAGGACTTCTGTCCTCGGTTGCAAGCCTCGAGGTTCTCCTACCAGGACGGACCGAATTGGCCATAGAGCAACGCCACAAGCCCCGCCTGATCGCGCACCGCCAGCTTGCGGTAGAGCGTAACTGCGTGCCGTTTCGCCGTCGCTTCAGAGATACGCAGACGGGTCGCGGCCTCTATTGGCGTCAAGCCACGCAATAGAAATGGCAACAGGAGTGCTTCTTGGTCGCGCAAACCATAATGGGTGGTGATGAGCTGACATGGCAGCTCTGGCGCCTCCTGCTCCAAGGCACGCAGTTTCATCGCATAGCGCGCGCCTTTGCGTCCCACAAAAGCATGCGCATGGTCGGGCACGAAGCGCAGCTCAACAAAGACCGGCCCCATGCGCGGCGATGGGACGATCAGGCGGGCATGCGGGAAGGAGGGGCCAACCTTGCGCCAGCCAATGTCCTTCTTGAAGCTTGGCTTGAGGCTCACATTGCCGTCGGCAAGGCCCGCGAGTTCAGCCTCTAACACTAGGTGCCTCGCCCGGGCGGTGATGTGCAGGATACCATAGTGGGCATCAAGGATCAGGGATGCGGCCGATTGCCCCTCGAGCAGGGCGAGTGCGCCACGCCCAGCGGCGAGCGAGGCAAAGTTCTTCTCCGCCAGCGCCATCAGCGGCGGCACGCTGTGCATTAACTCCGTGATCATCGCCAGTTCGGTTTGATCAAAGGCGGGCTCATTTGCGGCCCGGTAAAAGCCAAGCCGGACAAAGGAGCCCGGAGGCCCGAAAGCCAAGTCGTGATCCTCAAAAACGCAGATATGGCGGCCGCCCGTATGGCGCGCAAAATCATTGTAGAATTCGGTGCGGACATAGTCCTGCGGGTCAATTAACAGTTGGTCCACCGCCGCCGCGCGGCGGTCACTGCCCATCCGGCGGCGCCCAGGTTCCACAAAGGGATCGACCTTGTGGTAGTGATCAAGAAAGGGCCGCATCATGTCTTCGCGGGTGTTCCAGCTGTAGGCGAAGCTGCCCGGTCCGATCTCCGGCGCAGCACACACAATCATGGCAGAGCTCGCGCGGAAGGTCTTGGCCGCAGCACCAAGCGCGTCGGTCCAGGGCTGAAGGCCCAGAACGGCTGCAAAAATCTGTTCGTTTGCCTGTTGAAGGGTATCGGCAGATACCCCGCGCGCGTCACGGCTCAATGCACTGCCCCCGATAGTCCCCACGCATGATGTGCGCCTTTGTGGTGCGGATTTCAAGCCCGGGCAGGGTGCCGCGGTGCGGTTGCTAAGGCGGTGTTGTCATATCGCCGCATGCCGCCCTTGGCTTGGTGCGCAAGTTCCGCAGAAATCTGCGCCTCATGGCACTGCACCAAACCGCCCGAACAGCCGCACGATAAACTGTGCTTGGGTTTGGGCACCGAGCTTGCGGTAAAGGCGTGCCGCCGCGCTCTTGGCGGCGTTGGGGGCCATGCGCACGCGGCGCGCCGCGGCATTCAGGGCTACGCCGTCCGCCAAAGCCTGTGCCAAGCGCAGCTCGTGATCGTCGAGGTCCAAAGCCGTCTTAAC
>DMER01000185.1:48785-50793 GCA_003451645.1 Alphaproteobacteria bacterium
CGTCTTAACCAATGACCAAGGCAAGCGGAAGGTCTGATCCGCCAATCGATGCAGTGTCACGGCAAAGCGGGCGCCGCGCAAGCCAGAGAAGGTCTGTGCCGGTGGCGGAACCAAAATGACATCCAAGGCGACGGCCCCATCTTGCGTTGAAGGTATCAGCTTCTTCGCGTGCGGGTGGCTGGGGCCCACCGCGCGCCACAAGATGGTTGCCCGCAGTTCCGGTGACAAGACAAAGCTTCCCGACCGGTATGCGCCAAGCGCCGTCTGGATCAGCAACGTCTTAGCCCGGTCATTCGTACACAGAACATTGGCCTGGTCGTCGAGGATCATTTGCGCCTCGGGGGCGGCTTCCAGCAGCATCAGGGCGGCGCGGCCTATTTCGCTCTGCGCGAAATTGTGCTCAACAAGGCTCATCAGGGCAGGAACACTGCGCATCAGGTCACTCATCATACTTTCTTCCTGAGGGCCAAAATGACCCTTTTGTTCATTGCGATAGAAACCAAGGCGTAAGATTGACCCCGGCGGCCCGAACCCTGGGTCGTGATCTTCGAAGGTGCAGAAGTGGGCGATCCCCATCCCCTTTGCGAACTCTTGATAGAAGGCGGATGCGCGGTACTCGCGGTCCATCTTCAGCATGGCATCGGTGCCCGCCACGCGAGGCTTGTCGCCCAGGAGACAGCGTCCAGGCGCGACCCACGGATCAAGAGCGTAGTAATGCTCGACATAGGGCGTCCAATAGTCCTGCGGCATGTTCCACTCATGGTGGAAGGCCGAGGCCGCCAACTCGATGCCCGGAACGATGATATGCGAAGCGTTCGCGCCGAAAATTCCGGCCGTCCGCCCAAGCGCCTCTGGCCATGGCTCTAGGCCAAGGGCTGCAGCATGCACATGCTGAAACGCGCGTTGAACGCCATCGGTTGTGATGTCGGGCACGTCTGGTCCGGCAGTTGATGAACTCCCCGCGGCCACAGATGCGCTGCGCCCATGGCAAATTCAAGGCGCAGAAGAGACAGGGGTGTGGCGGAGGTGCATTGGATTGGACAAGCTCTAAGTTGTGCTGCGCGGAACATAGGCCGTAATGACTGTCGCGATGCAGCGCTAGGAACAAGTCAAAGGATTTCAACACGCGCCACGTGACCGGGTACGGCCGCGAATTTGCGGTCACGCGTCCACAACGGGGCGTCCAGCATCTCGGCAAGTGCGAAATAGGCCGCGTCGTAAGCAGTCAGGTTCTGACGCAAGTCCCAAATACGCCGCCGCAGTGGCGCATGAGAATAGCGTTCAACTGGAACGCTAAGAAAGACGCCCATGGCCGCATCTACGCGGGTCTCGTCAATGCTGCCACTGAGACGCAAGCGCCGGATCGTTTGCAAGATCTCCAAATCGAAGACTTCTGGCGCTGCCATTGCTCGGTCAGTTGCGTTGAGCCGCGCCATGATCTCCTTTGCGTCGCGTGTGACCAGCACGAGGTCCAACGCTAAAGACGCGTCAATGACGATCACCGGCTGTCGCGCTCGCGCCGAACCAGTGCCGCAGTCGTCTTGGTCAACTTCACAGGCTCAAGCGCTTCAATGCGTTTGACCATCTCGTCCCAACTGGGCCGCTGCAAGTCGCGCTCGATTAGACGCTTGAGATAGTCGCTCATAGACAAGCCCTCTTGGGCCGCTCGAGCCTTCAATGTGCGGTGGACCTTTTCAGGAATCTCACGAATCTGAATGTGCTTATTCATGTGTAAAACATAAAAGAAGGTGCAAATGATGTCAACTTGCCGCCCTCCGTCTGCAACCTTGGGGTTCCGCCCAAAACATAATGGGCGGGTGTTGCCACCCGCCCCTTGTGCCGGTCTTGGTTGCGCGTTGTTTGTGCATCGCGCGGTCAGTTGGACTCAAAACTGTCAACTGACCGCGATAACGATGCACAGCAATTCAATAGGTTAGCGCAACTTTCCGCTCTCAAATCGAAGTGATTTGATCGCCCGTTGCGCTAGCGCATCGCGCGGTCAGTTGGA
>DMER01000185.1:51088-58967 GCA_003451645.1 Alphaproteobacteria bacterium
TCAAATCGAAGTGATTTGATCGCCCGTTGCGCTAGAGCCCAATCCGTTCAAGCTGAATCGGATTGTGCTCAAGGTTCCTTAGTTTGACGCGCTTTCTTGCGACGAACCGGTATCCACTTCGTCGGAAAGCGCTTTAGAACGCGTAGCGGCCCACGATTTGGAAGGCAGGACCCGATTCCTCGGTCTCCAACTCGAACTCATCGACATCGTTGATGTCGCCGCTCAGACGGTCGGTCAGATTATCCCACTTGAAGAAGGTCTCATCCTTGGACGCATTGAGCAGGTTGGTTCCGGTCAGGCGGATCACGAAAGACTCGCCAAAGCGCTTCTCGATGAAGACTTCCAGATCGGCGCCATAAGAGGTCGCGATGGTGCGATCAAACAGGCTGTTGAAGGCGTCGCCCTGCAAGCGGTAGGTCGCACCGAAAGAGGCCGCCCAGTCGCTCAGCTCCTGAATGAAGCCCGTGTTGAAGACATACTCGGCCTGATCGTTGAAGCGGCGCTTCTCACCGGTCACAACGTCGGTGACTTCGCTGTCGAGCCAAGAGAAGTTCAAGAACACGCCGGTATCCTCAAGGCCCGCAAACCAGAGCGGGGTAGAGAAGTCCACCTCGACACCATAGACAAAGCCGTCGCCCACATTGCGCGGGGTGTAGATGAAGCCGTTGCCAGAGGATGAGACGACGCCCGTGCTGGCCAGTTCGACCTTGTTGCTGACGCCACGATAGAAGACGTTGATGCCAGCCACACCGCGGCCGCCCAGGCGGCGCTCATAGGACGCATCGATGCCCCAGCCGCGCTCCGGCTCGAGACGCGGATTGCCGCGGAAATCATCATCCTCGCCCAGTTCTTCTTCGAGAACCGCGGGTGCCAGGAAATCAAAGCTCGGGCGGCGCACGGTGTTGGCATAGGACAGGCGGAACCGGTCATTGTCGGTTGCCTTGTACTTGACGTGCGCAGAGGGCAGCAGGAACGCGTAGTCGGCGTCCACGCGGCCATTCTCGTCGGTCACGAGGACGTCAGTCATCTCCAAACGCAAGCCCAGTTCATAGTCAAAGCGGCCCGCTTGGCCGTTGAACTTGGCGTAGCTATCCACGCGCTCTTCGTTGATTTTGTAGACGCCGCCGTCGACCGGATCGAGCGTGCCCAGAGCGGGTGTACAAGGCGCATTGCAATCATCATCGTCGGAGAGGACTTCCGCGTCGCGGACCTTGTCCTGAACGTCGATGCCGACCTTGAGCTTGGAGGCGCTCCACAAGAAGGTGTGGGACAGCGCGCCGGAATATTCGCGATCCTTGGTGTCGGTGGTCTCTTGCTCGATCGCCTTTTCGTCGACCACGCCGCCATTGTATTCATCGACGAGCTCAGTGTTCACGATGTCTTCGACGAAGGCCGCGAAACCGAGCTTGGCCCGCGTCTCGCCGCCAAACATGGGGGCGATAAAGGACGCGCCGAGCGAGTAGTTTTCCTGCAAGATTTCTTCGAGCTGATCGGAGGTCTCGTTCAGGTCGGCAATCGCGACCGACGTCAGATCGTCATATTCGCGGCTGTGCTCGGTCTCGGTGCGATCGGTGCGGACATAGGCACCGGTGAATTTGATCTCGCCGCCGCCGGCGGGGAAAATCAGGCTGCCATTGGCCGAGTAGTCATAACCGTCGCGGACATCGGTTTGATCTTCGCGATTGTCAAAGTCGAACACGCCGGCATTCGGTTCAAAGCGCAAGGACTGCTTGAATTTCGGATTGTGGCGGCCTTGCACATTGCCGCCGACGAGGAAGCGGCCATCGCCAATCGCGCCCGAATAAACGCCGCCCACGACCGGCTTGATTTCGCCATCATCAAAATGGAGCAGACCGCCTTTGATATAGCCGCCATCGAGCGAATAGGAGTCGCGCAGCTTGATGTTGACAGCACCGGCGAGCGCATCGCCAGACCGGTCGGCGGAGGAGGAGCGCACGATCTCAACGCGCTCAATCAACTCGGCCGGAATGCGGTCCACAAAGAACGAGCGGTCGACGCCCGAGCCCGGCACCTTCTCGCCATTGATGAGGATTTGCGTGTAGCCGGGGTCAAGGCCGCGCAAGCGCACGCCATCATACTCCAACACGTCAGACAGGAATGCGACCGACGGCACACGCTTCAGCGCGTCACCCGCGGTGAGCGGCTCGAACTTCTGGAAATAGTCGAGACCATAATCGAGGACCGGCGCCGTTTCGTTGGAGCGGTTGCGGTATTTGGTGCCGAACACCACGACCTTTTCAGAGGCCACCGGCCCCTCTTCGGCGGTGTTGTCTTGAGCGGTTGCCACAGAGCCGAACGATACCATCGCCGCGCTCAGCATGAGCGCAGCCCGCAAGAATTTGCCAGTCATAGACGTCCCCAATCAATGTCAGTTCAAAGCTTTGATCGTCGTACGGGCATCACATGAAACCGCTATGACAAAAACTCAGGTTTTGGATCGGCGTTGCCAAATGGGCACGCTCTAGTGGTGTAGGACCGCGTGGGGGACAGTCTTATGAACATGTTTGTCGTGGTGCTTTTGGCTTTGGCGGGGATTGGCAGCGCTTCCGCCGCCTCGGTTCCTGTTTTGCGGGAGACGCCGCCCGTAGGCGCCTCGGGAGATGCGGCGGATGATCCAGCGATCTGGGTGGGGCCAACGCCAGCAATGACGCGGATTATCGGCACGCAGAAGCAAGGCGGCCTCTACGTCTATGATCTGCAGGGGCGGATTGTGCAGGAGCTGCCCGGGGGCCGGCCCAACAATATCGATCTGCGCGCGACGCCTAAGGGCGTGCGGATCGTCACGAGCGACCGCAGCGAGAATGCCTTGGTGATCTATGCGCTGGACGAGACGCGAGGGCTGATCGAGGCGGCGCCGCTGGGCCGCGTGGCGACCGGTTTTGCTGAGGTCTATGGCGTGTGCTTAGGGCCGGACCGCGACGGTACGCTGCTTGCTGTGGCGACCAGCAAAATTGGTGAGGTGGGTGTTTGGCGCTTGGGCGCGCGCGCGGGCGAGGCGCAGCGGCTGGGCGGCTTTGCGCTGGGCTCGATTGCGGAGGGGTGCGTGGTCGATGATCGAACCGGTGTGGCCTATGTCGCGCAAGAAGACGTTGGCATCTGGCGCTTTGCGCTGGGCCTGCCCAATGGCGAGGGACGCCGCCTGATCGATCAGGTCAAGCCCCAAGGGCGCCTGGCGGCGGATATTGAAGGGCTGGCGGTCTGGCGGCGGGGCGCGCGCGGCTATCTGGTCGCCTCTGTTCAGGGTGAGAACCGCTTTGTGGTTTATGATCTCGATACGGACAATACCTATCGCGGCAGCATGCGCCTCGTGGGGCGCGGCGGCGTGGACGGGGTGAGCGGCACGGACGGGATCGAGGTGACGGCGCAGGACCTGGGGCCGGGCCTCTCACGGGGCCTCCTGGTCGTGCAGGATGATGAGAATACGAACCCCAACGCGGCGCAGAACTTCAAATATGTGTCGTGGGGAATGGTCGAGCGGGCGCTGGGTCTGAGAGGGCGGCGTTAGTACAAGCTCTCCGCCGCTGCCATGTCGATGACTTTTCCGCGGTTCAAAATGCCTTTGGGGTCGAGCGCCGACTTGAGCCGCTGCATTGTGGCGATTTCCTCAGGCGTCCGGGACAAGGGCAGATAGGCCTTTTTCTCAAGCCCAATGCCGTGCTCGGCCGAGACCGATCCCTTGATGGCCGCAAGCGGCGCATAGACAATGGCCTCGACCGACGCCCGCGCAGCCGGGTCTTCCGTGCGCGGACAAGCGACGAAATGCAGATTGCAGTCTCCCAAATGGCCGAAGGTGCCCATGACTGAACCGGGGAAACGCTCCGCCATGCGCGCCTTGACCTCCGCGACATAGGTCTCCATCGCGCGGATGGGCAGCGAGACGTCAAAGGTGATGAATGACCCATAGCGGATGAACTGCACGACATCATCGCGGATGGCCCAGAATTTGTGGACCTGATCGAGAGAGGCAGCGAGGGCTGCATCCGCGATCATGCCTTGGGCGAGAGCGCCATCGAGCCCTTTCTCGAAGCGTGCCGCATCAGCCTCAGGATCGCCACCCATGCTTTCGACGAGGACGTAAAAGGCATGGCCATGCGGCAATGGCGGGCGGTTATTGGCGGGCGGCGTGGTGAAAACCTCATACACATCGCTCCACATCACCTCAAAGGCGGTGAGCTGCCCGCCTAACGCCTGATCCATATGTTTGAGGAGGCGGGTTACGCCCTCGAAATCACTGGCGGCGACAAGGGCTGCCGTTTGACTGCGTGGCTTCTCAAAGAGGCGCAGGACCGCGCGGGTCACAACACCCAAGGAGCCCTCCGTGCCAATGAAGAGCTGCTTCAGGTCAAAGCCCGCATTGTTCTTTAAGAGCGTGTTGAGATGGGACAGCACGGTGCCATCCGCGAGCACGGCCTCCAGCCCTAAGATCAACTCGCGCGTCATGCCATAGCGGATAACGCGGTTGCCGCCCGCATTGGTGGCAATATTACCGCCAATCGTCGCTGAGCCGCGGGCACCCAAATCCAACGGGAAAAACATGCCCGCCTGATCCGCAGCCTCCTGTATCGTCTGCAGCGGCACCCCGGCCTCAACCGTCATGGTGCGTCCGGTAGGATCGATTTCCAGGATGTGGTTCATGCGCTCAAGCGAGAGGACGATTTCATCGGCGGCGCTATCCGTGCCATGCACGAGGCCCGTGAGGCCCCCGGCGGGCACCACGCGCTGGCCCTTTTCGTGGCAGACCTTGAGGATCGCGCTCACTTCTTGCGTAGAGGCGGGACGCAAGACGGCGCGCGCGGCCCGCGTGTTGAGGCCGGGCCAGGGCCCCGCCTTCCAATCGCGCGCCTCAGCCTCAGGGATAAAGCCCTTAGGCCCCACAATCGCGGCCAGGCTTTGCAAGGTGTCACTCATGCGCGCCTCCAATGCAGGATATTGGAATTGACCTGGCCTTTGGCATTCGTCTCGGGCGGAGCGATCAGTTCAAGACCGTCGGCGGCCGTGCGCCGCGCGGCACGGCGAACCTCCTGACCGGTCCAGGCGCCAATGCTGGCGTGGTCGATGGCGTGGACGACATCCTTGCCCTCAAGCCGCCATTGGCCGCTATAGGCGAAAAAGTCGGTGGAGGCGGGCTTCTGGCCCGCTGGGGCTTTATGCCAATCCGTATGCTGAAGAAAACCCGCCATCCGGCCCTGGCGCTCATAGATGAGGACGCCCGTGCCGCGCTCGCCCAAGGGCAGGCGTGAGAAGGCGCCATCGCGCCACAACTCCCAACGGTCGAGGCGCCAGGTGCCGCACAGGAATTCGGGCGTCACGGGCGGATTATCGCGATGCTTGAGCCCCGTGGATTGCATCCGCCACATCAACGCATCGAGGCGGTCCTGCCCAAAGAAAGGCTCGCCTTGATGCACGAATGTGGGCACGCCCCAATGGCCCGCCTGCTGCAGGGCCTTTTGATTGTTCTCGATCGCCTCATGCAGCCGCGCGCCTTCGGCCACAACAATCGCATCCATGCGCGCCAGATCGAGGCCTGCGCGCGCGGTGGCTTTCGCAAGATGATCCCCCAGATGCCAATCATCGGTGTGCCCCGACCAGATCAGGGTCGAGACCTCGGAGACAAAGGCAAGGCCGCGACCCATTTCGGCCGCGACTTGGCCGAGCTGCGTCAGGCGGTAGATGTGCGGCTGCTCGCTTGGCACCTCGCCCGTCTTGATGTCCATGAGAACGGGATCGGGTCTCGGCCAACGGTAGGGCAGGCCATTGATCTGGGCCACACGCGCGGTGTCACGCATGAGATAAGGCGCCCAGAGCGGATTGGCGCGCTTGAAAAAGCCGTCGATGCGTACCGCGATCGGGTAGACCGGCTTGATGGTGAACTCGACCTTATATTCGGCCGCCAGCGCCACCATGCGCGGGGTTGCGAGATAGGAATAGGGGCTGCGGAACGACCAATAGGTATCGACGTGATGAGGCATGGGGGTGACCTGGCAATATGCGCGCGGTTGAGCCCGCGTCTGGTCGGCCCAGCATGAGACAGTTCCGGGCTGCCCGCAAGCTTCAGCTCGTTACTGAGCCGGGGCAGGGATCAGCGCGCCAAAGCTGGGATTGGGCGGCACGACGGCCGCGATCTCAACTGCCTCTGTGTTGAGATCGAGGATCGCGGGCTTTTGGCGGTTGTTGGTGACGCGCTTGATCGTGCTTTCCAGGTGCAAGCGCAAACCGGCAGTCGTGATGCGCCTGTTCTCGGACAAGGGCAGATCATTGGCGCGGCCATCCATGGCCTCGAGCAACGCAAAAGTCAGCGCGCCATTCTGCAATCGCTCATCCTCATAAGCGACCGCGTTGCCTGTCGTGGCCGCGACCACATAGGCGCCCAGGCGGCCCGCCTCGCGCGCAATACCGTTGGCATCGGGTTTGGGCAGGCGGGCAAAGGATTGCACGGCGGCACCCGTTTCGGAGACCAGGCCCGAATAGCAGGTGTCGAGGAACACCAATTGGCGGCCCTCCGTTTCGCGGATGAAGGCGTAAAGGTCCGTGTACGAAAAGGCGGTCGCGGCCAATTCGCCGCCGCTGTAATTGGCATCGTGGGTGACAAAGAAATAGCGGCCTGCTTGCGCGCCGCCCGCAGGATTGTTGGGATCGGGCACGCCGTGGCCCGCAAAGAACAACAAAACCGTATCGAGCGTCGAGGGCCGTTTGCGGCGTATTGATTCGAGAGCGTTGATGATGTTGGCCCTGGTCGCCTGTGCGCCTACGAGGGTTTGCAGATCGACCTGCTTGTAAAAGCGGCTCAGCTGGCGCTGGAACGCGGCGGTCACCTCGGTCGCATCGCGCTCGCCAAAGCGCAAATCCGGGATGCCCGGATCGCGATAGTCGCTAATGCCGACAACAAGGCCCAAGAGGCGCTCTTGCTTGAACTCGTCTTGTTGCGGGGCGTCGCGTCCCACGACTTGAAAGCCACGTTCAGCGGCGTCGCCATAGACATTGTCATCGTGGCTGGCGCTCAAACTGAAGGTGCGGTTGGTCTCAGCACCGGGCGGCAGATCAAAGGTCAGGCGGATGCGCGTATCAGCGGGCACAGGTCCCTCGCTCGTATCGACCTCGGCGGCCACGCCATTGATGGTCGCGCGCAAGCCCGTGATGGGCCTACCCGAGGGGGCCTTGATCTGGAATTCGACGGTGAGCTTGCCGACCGCAACTTCTGGCTCGCCAAAGAGCTCAACGACGGGCACGAGGCGCGCCAGCAGCGTGGCAGGCTCAGGCGCATCCGGGATTTCAAGGCTGCGCAAGACGCGCGCGCCGAGGTCTGTTGTATAGAAGAGCGAGCCGAAGACTTGGGCGGAGTAGAACAAGGGCTCACGGTCGGGGCCACGATTGATCTGCCAGCCAAGCAATTCGTCCGAACCCGGAGAACCGTCATAGCGCCCGTTGGGCGTCCAGCCGATCCAGCGCTGATCCTTGGGCGAGACATAGACCGCGAATAGCTCGCGCCCCCGGGCGGCATCGTACCAGCGTATGGTGCCATCGCCCAGCACGGCCACATAGAGGCGGCCATCCGGTGTCACGGTCAGCCGCTGCGCGCCTGCAGGCACCGCGATGGTCTGCAGCAAGCTTCCACGAAAGGCATATTTGCGGATGGCGAAATTGGTGCCCAGAACGAAATAGGGCTCATCTCCCGGTGCATAAGCGAGGCTGAGCGCGCGCTCCTCCAGATCGAGGGCGATCTGATTGCGCGTGACCTGGCCATTTTCGGTTGCCGCCGTTTCCAGGACCTTGCGGCCGCGCCAGTCGCGCACCTCAAACGCAGGCGTGGTCAAGCGCGGCGGCCTGAGGTCGAGGGAGCCTGTATCGATCAGATCGCCAC
>DMER01000223.1:0-12510 GCA_003451645.1 Alphaproteobacteria bacterium
GGGCCCACGGGTGTCGGCAAGACTGAGGTGGCCAAGCAATTGGCCAAGATCATGGGCATGGAGCTGCTGCGCTTCGACATGTCGGTGTATATGGAGCGCCATACAGTCAGCCGCCTCATTGGTGCGCCCCCGGGCTATGTGGGCTTTGATCAGGGCGGGCTTCTGACCGATGGGGTTGATCAACACCCGCACTGCGTGCTTTTGCTCGATGAAATCGAGAAGGCGCACCCGGACCTGTTCAATATCTTGTTGCAGGTGATGGACCACGGCAAACTCACCGATCACAACGGAAAGAAGATCGACTTCCGGAACGTGGTTCTCATCATGACCACCAATGCGGGTGCGTCGGATGCTGCCAAGGACGCCATTGGCTTTGGCCGGGGCAAGCGGGCGGGGGAGGACGAGGAGGCGATCAAAAAGCTGTTCACCCCCGAATTCCGCAACCGCCTGGATTCCGTCATTGCCTTCGCGCCACTGGGCATGGAGGTCATCGAGCGGGTGGTGGAGAAATTCGTCTTGCAGCTTGAGGCACAGCTGATCGACCGCAATGTGACGTTTGAATTGACGGCGGATGCAACCCGTTGGCTAGCCGTTAAGGGCTATGATGAGCAATTCGGCGCCCGGCCGCTGTCCCGCGTCATTCAAGAGAACATCAAGAAGCCGCTCGCCGAAGAGTTGCTGTTTGGGAAATTGGCTAAGGGTGGCACCGTGCGCGTTTTGCTTGATGGGGCCAATGACAAACTGGCTTTTGAGTTTATCGAGGTGCCGCCGCGGCTGTTGACGAAACCCAAGCCCCAGGACGGGGAGCCGGGCGATGGCGCCGCTGAACCCAATGAACCCGAGGCAGTCTAGACGGTTCGGTTTGGACGGTTAACGCGCCTTGCGGCGATCCCTGCGGGTTGACGTCGCTGGGCCAAGAGGCCATGGTAGAACATCGGTCAATGGCTCGCTGGGGGGCTTGAGTTTGAGCGGCTCGCCAAATCGCCTAATAGAGTTTGTGCAGGACGGACACCACGCGGAAATCGCCATTTACCGCGCACGTGACTGGCCCGCCTTCACCTGGCCGATCTTCACCCTGGTGTTCATTTTCCTGGGCATCTACTTCACGTTCCTATGCGATCCGCCTTATCCGGTCCTTGGCGGAGCATCGTTTTTCCTGTCCTTTATTTTTGCGCTTTTGATCTATTTCCGGTTCGCAAGCTTTCAATCGATTTCGATCAGCAAGGGCGTGCTGCGCCGCGGCAAGATCGCGATCCGCGGGGGCGCCAAAATCTGCATTGGCAACAGCGCCCACATCAAAAACGAAAAGGTCGCAATCTCCCAGGTCACGGCCGAAGCCGTCGAAGTGGACGAGGTGGTCGTTACCAAGAGTGGCGAGGTCTCGATCCTGGTAAGGGTCGTCAGGATCATTTTCTTCCCGATATTCATCATCAGCAGGATCGTGACTCACCGCGTGGACCTGGATGGCTGGTTCGTCTACGTGCCGACCAAGGTCGGTCCGGTCATCCTCTTCTCGGATGTTGCGGAAGACGAGGCCCTGATGCTGGCCCGGCTGGTTGCCACGGCATTGATGAAGGACAAGCCGCTGACGCCGCCACACTGCTTCAAAGCAGAGCCCTAATCTGGCTTGCATGCTTCTCCAGGACCTTGCGGTCTGCCATGGTACGGCCATGGATCGTGATGTCGAGGCCCGCGCGCCGCGGGATAATGTGAAAGTGAATGTGGAAGACCGATTGACCGGCCGCCGCGCCGTTCAATTGCATGAGCATAATACCCGGCGCGTCGAAGGCTTTCTTCACGGCCTGCGCCACCTTCTGCGTAGTGACGATCAGGTGCTGAGCGCCGGAGGCTGAGAGATCGAACAGGCTCTCAGCTGGCTCCTTCGGGATCACCAGTGTATGCCCCTCAGTGGTGGGCATGATGTCCATAAAGGCCAGCGCATGCGCGTCCTCATAGACCTTCGCGCAAGGGGCCTCGCCCCGAATGATCTTGGCAAAGATATTGTTGGCCGCATAGGTCATCACTCTTGCTCCCGCTCCAAATCGCGCCGGAAGGGCGCGTGCTCTTGCAATCCTGTCATCTCGTCTGTGACGGCGTCGCGTTCCTGTGCCAGATACCGTGCGATAGCATCGCGGAAATCTGGATCGGCAATCCAATGCAGTGAATAGGTCGCTGACGGCAAGTAACCGCGTGCCAGTTTGTGGGCCCCTTGGGCACCCGCCTCGACTCGCTTGAGCCCTTTGGCAATGGCGAAGTCGATGGCCTGATAGTAGCACACTTCAAAGTGCAGAAAGGGGTGGTGCTCTATGGCACCCCAGTTGCGGCCATAGAGGGTGGTGGCATCCATAAAGTTCAGCGCGCCGGCGATGTACCGCCCGTCGCGCTTGGCAAGAATGAGCAGGATCTGGTCTGCCATGACGCCGCCAACCCTGCTGAAGAACTCGCGGTTCAGATAAGGCGCACCCCATTTCCGGCTGCCGGTATCCATGTAGAAGTCATAGAATGCGTCCCAATGGACCTCACGAATATCGCTGCCGGTGACCCACTCGATTGTGATGCCGGCCTGAAACGCTTGCGCCCTTTCGCGCCGCAGGTTCTTTCGCTTGATCGATTGAAGCTCACCCAGGAAATCCGCAAAGCACTGATAGCCCTTGTTCTCAAAGTGAAATTGCTGATCCTGGCGCTGCAGAAGCCCGCGCGCGCCCAGCCGCGACCAAACGTCCTCGCTAGGAAAATTGATGTGTACGGATGAAACCCCAAGCTGCTGCGCTGCGCTTTCGGTTGCGCTTATCAGAGCAGCCTCCAGCCCCTCATCGCCACCACATAGGAGCCTTGGGCCCGTCACAGGCGTGAAGGGGACCGCACACAAAAGTTTTGGGTAGTAGCGGCGGCCCGACCTCTGATAGGCATCCGCCCAGCTATGGTCGAAAACATACTCTCCATAGGAATGCGCCTTGATGTAAAGGGGGGCTACTGCTGCGAGTTCTCCCTCAACTTCGATTGAGACATGGACAGGGTTCCATCCCGTCCGCCCGCCAACGCAGCCACTATCTTCGAGTGCCTTCAGAAAGGCATGCCGCACAAAGGGCTGCACGGTCCCGTCCGGGAAGGCGGCAAGCCGGTCCCAGTCCCGCTCAGGCAGGTCACGAATCCGTTTGCACAGCTTGGCCTCAACTCGGGTCACGCAAGTTCGGCGATCGCTTCAACTTCCACCGCGACATTGCGGGGCAGGGAGCCAGCGCCAACGGCAGCGCGGGCGTGACGGCCCGCATCGCCAAACACCTCAACGAACAGGTCGGAAGCGCCATTGATCACTTCAGGGTGCTGGCTAAAGCCCGGGACGGCATTTACAAAGCCCGTGACTTTGACGATGCGTTTGACCCGGTCGAGGTTTTCGTGCGTCGCGATATTCAACTGCCCAATGATGTTAAGCGCACAGAGGCGGGCTGCGAGCTTGCCTTGCTCGATGTCGAAGTCTTTGCCGACGATCCCCACATATTCGAGACCGTTGGGCCCAATCGTGACTTGCCCTGAGACAAAGACGAGGCTTCCGCTAATCACAAAGGGCACATAATTTGCGACAGGTGCGACGGGCTTGGGAAGGACCAGATTGAGTTCGGCGAGGCGGGCATGAACGCGGCCTGTCATGGGGTGTCTCCTGAATGAGCCTGATACCTGTTCACTTACTCCCTCACACCGCTGTTGGCGAGAGGGTAGCTCCCATCTAGGCTGGGAAAAGGACGGTGACTAATGGAACGCTCGCGGCGCCTCGATGCCGAAGATGATTGTCCGTTGCGCGATGGCTTGGCAATGCCGGCGGAATGGGGGATGCATGACCGCACCTGGATGCAGTGGCCGTGCAGGCTGGAGCCGTGGGGCGGGGAGGAGGGGCTGATCCGCGCGCGCGTCGGTTATGGAAAGGTCGCACGGGCAATCTCTGGCTTTGAGAAGGTGGTCATGGTGGTGCGCCCGCAAGATGCGGCAGAGGCGCAGCTGACGCTTGGCCGGGGCATTCCTCTGTTCGAGGCCGAGATTGACGACAGCTGGGCACGCGATAGCGGCCCCATTTTCGTGACGGATGGTGAGGGCGGCGTCGCTGGCGTGCATTGGCGCTTCAATGCCTGGGGCAACAAATATCAGGGCTATGCGGGCGATGCGGCCTTGGGCGGCCGGGTAATCGATGCGCTGGCCATGCGTAAATATGCGGGCCCTATGGTCCTGGAGGGCGGCTCCATTGCGGTCGACGGCCGCGGTCTGCTGATGACCACAGAGCAATGTTTGCTCAACCCCAACCGCAACCCCGCCTTGAGCCAGCAGCAGATCGAGGAGCGCCTCGCCCTCTTTGTTGGGGTCACAAAAGTGCTCTGGCTGGGCGAAGGCTTGGAGGACGACGAGACCGACGGGCATATCGACAATCTTGCGGCTTTTGCCCCGGGCGGGAAGGCTCTGGTTCATTCCGCCCCCCCATCCGACTTCTATAATTATCGCGTGTCCCAAGACGCCATCCGCAGGCTTTCGGCAGCGCGCACGGCTGAAGGCGAACCCCTCGAGATCATCGAGGTACCGCAGCCGCAAGTGATCCGCCGGCGCGCCGATGGGCGCCGGCTCGATGCCAGCTACATCAATTTCTACTGTGCGAATTATGGGATTGTGATGCCATCTTTCGACGATCCGATGGATGAGAAAGCACGAGACATCTTGGCGTCGGCCTTCCCAAGCCATCGCGTCGTGCAAGTACCCGCGCTCGACATTGTTGAGGGCGGAGGCGGCATTCATTGCATTACGCAACAGCAGCCCGCAGGCCAGCCTCTTAAGCCCAGATAGGACCACACAACGATGCGCAAAGTGACCGTCGCAGCAACACAATATGCGTGCTCCTGGGATATCAAGGCCAATGTTGACAAGGCCGAGCAGATGGTGCGCGCGGCCCATGCCAAGGGCGCCAATGTGGTCCTCATCCAAGAGCTCTTCGAGACGCCTTACTTCTGCAAGGACCAACTGGCCAAGCACTTTGCGTTGGCCGCCCCCTTTGACGGCAATCCACTGATCGCCCGCTTTTCCAGTTTGGCCCGTGAATTGGGTGTTGTCTTGCCGCTGAGCTATTTCGAAAAGGCCAATCAGGCGCACTTCAATTCACTCGCCATGATCGATGCGGATGGCAAGGTCCTCGGCAACTACCGCAAATCCCATATTCCCGACGGGCCGGGCTATCAGGAGAAATACTACTTCAATCCCGGCGACACGGGCTTCCGCGTCTTCGACACCGCCTTTGGACGGTTGGGTGCTGGCATTTGCTGGGACCAATGGTTTCCGGAATGCGCCCGCGCCATGGCCCTGATGGGCGCCGAGATTCTCTTTTATCCCACAGCCATTGGCTCCGAACCGCCGCCAGCACCCTCGGTCGATTCCTCAGGCCATTGGCGCCGGGTCATGCAAGGCCACGCAGGCGCCAATTATGTACCCCTCATCGCCTCCAACCGCATCGGCCGTGAAGTGGGCGAGACATGCGAGATCACCTTCTATGGGACCTCATTCATCGCAGGGCCTACGGGAGAGATCATCACGGATGCGGGCCGCACAGAGGAGGCGGTCCTGACCGCAACCTTTGATCTGGACGAGATCGCTTTGGGACGGCGCAGCTGGGGCTTGTTCCGCGACCGGCGGCCCGAGGTCTATGGCGCGTTGCTGACCTTGGATGGCGGAATCTCGGTCAAATAGGCCTTGGCCTTGCGCAGGCGCTTGTCGGCATACATGGCCGTATCCGCATTGCGCACCAAAACATCGCGCGTCATGCCTGGCTTGTACTGCGCAAAGCCCAAACTTGTGCGGATCGCGATCCGCACGCCGTCAAAGTCGACATAGGTATTGAGGAGGATGATCCGCAAACGCTCCGCTTTGGCGCGCAGGGCGCCCGGATCGCCCTTTGTGAACAAAACTGCAAATTCATCACCGCCCAGGCGCGCGGCCGTGTCCGTCGCGCGAATATGAGACGTGATGGTGGAGGCGATTGCCTTCAACACCTTGTCGCCCGCCTCATGGCCATAATGATCGTTGACCGCCTTGAACCCATCGAGGTCCATATAGACCAGGCCGCCCGTCTCATTGTAGCGCTGCGCCGAGGACAGCGCCCGCCCGATCGCGTCATTCAATCCGCGCCGGTTGGCGAGGCCTGTCAGTTCATCCGTATAAAGAAGAGATTCAAGTTCCGCAATCCGCTTGGCCTGTTCGGCGACCGTCTGTTCCGCTTCAGCGGCGATCTTCAAGAGTTTCGCCAGCATCGCTTCGTGGCCGAAATTGCTGTTGACGGCGTCTGCGGCGGAGGGGGAAAGCTGTGGCTGTGCCATGGTGCTACGTGTTCTGCGCGAAAGATCGGGACTTAACCTTGAGTGTTGATAGGCATACTGCCTGTAAACCCTGAATTTTTTGCTGACGCCAGAACGAGAAATGTCAGCACACGTATCAATGCATTGGTAATAGAGGTAAAGAACTACAAAATTCCCCGGCCCTTGCCGATAGCTTTGGCGCCAAATTTCGCGCGCACAGCATCGATCGCCCGCTCGGCGGCGAGCGCCTTCTTCGGTCCTGCGGCGAAGAGATCCGGCTGATCGCACTCAGAGGCAGCCACCAGATCGGCAAGGCCCACACCGATGAGGCGGTAGGCTTGGCCCTTGAGTTCGGTGGTCAGAAGGCGTGAGGCGACATCGAAGATCG
Source organism: Alphaproteobacteria bacterium (assembly GCA_003451645.1). Taxonomy (GTDB): domain Bacteria; phylum Pseudomonadota; class Alphaproteobacteria; order Micropepsales; family Micropepsaceae; genus DMER01. Next base: position 6,712 of record DMER01000223.1, read on the forward strand.
CTTGCGCGCTTTGTGTGGGACTGGGCGCCGCCGCGCGACGGGTAAGGGACTGAAAATCAGCCGTCTTCAATTTCAGCACAACCGTGCGCCCGCCAATCTCTGCACTCTTGGCGCGCGCTGAAACCCTCTCGCACAGACGCCAGAGGATGGGGATCAGTACATCGCGCGCGCGGTGATCGCTGGCAAAAGTGGTTTCGGCCGAGACGCTTTTGCGCTCCCCACCCGGCGACACGGGCCGCGTATCGTCAGCGTTGGCGAGCCGGAAAAGCCAGCCGCCAAAACTGCCAAAAGTCTTCATCATGTTATCGAGGCTCGCAGCCTGGATGTCGCCGACGCTTACAAACCCCGCGCGGCCTAAAGCTTGGGCCATTCGCGGTCCAACGCCCGGAATGATGCTGACCGGTTGACCTTTCAGGAAGGTCTTGGCATCAGCGCGCCCGATCACCGCAAAGCCGCGTGGCTTGTCGAGTTCGCTCGCGATCTTGGCCAGAAGTTTATTGAAGGACAGTCCGGCGGAAATGGTCACACCGATCTCCCGCTCGATGTCCAGCGCGAGTTGCGCCAGCGTGACGGCTGGGCAGTGCTTGTGCAGCCGCTCTGTCCCGCTGAGATCGAGGAAAGCCTCATCCAAGGACAGCGGCTCGACCAAGGGCGTGAGCGCGAGCATCCGTGTACGTATAAGGCGCGCGACATGCGCATATTTGTTCATGTCCGGCTTGATCACGACCGCTTGGGGGCAGGCCTTCAAGGCCTTGAACATCGGCATGGCCGACCGCACACCATAGGATCGCGCGACATAGCAGGCCGTTGACACCACGCCGCGCTGGCCGCCGCCGACGATCACCGGTCTATCGCGCAATTCGGGCCTGTCGCGCTTTTCAACCGAGGCATAGAAGGCATCGCAATCGATATGCGCGATGGTCAGTGTTTCAATCTCGCTGTGGGTGCGCACCCGGCCACCTTTGCAGGCGGGGCAGCGGGTTGTTTGTGGGCCGCTGTTGAGGGTCAGACAGTCGCGGCACAGGCGGCTCATGGCGGGTCTTGCGGCCACAGCCAGGCCGCGCCTCTGACGCCACTGCTGTCGCCCCATTTGTTCTTGAGGATCGGTGTCCAGCACCGGTCTGAGAACACGTGAGGCTCGATCATGGCCGCCAAGGTCGTATACAGACGGTCGAGATTGGACAGCCCTCCTCCCAACACGATCGCATCCGGGTCCACAATATTGATCACGCTCGCCAAAGCGCGGGCGAGGCGATCCTCATACCGCGCCAGGGCCAAGAGCGCGTCCGGCTCCCCGGCCGCAGCGTCTGTTGCGATCTGTTCGGCGGTTGATGGGCGGCCTGTGACGCGTGCGAAGTCCGCGGCGAGGCCTGGGCCAGAGCACCACACCTCGATGCAACCTGCCTTTCTGCAGTAACATGGCGGTCCTGGCGTCTCCTCAGGTGTGGCCCAGGGCAGGGGATTGTGTCCCCACTCGCCTGCGATGGCATTGGGCCCGGTGAGCGGCCTGCCGTCCACGACCAGGCCACCGCCGGTGCCTGTCCCTAAGATCACCCCAAACACGACCGCGTGACCGGCGGCCGCGCCATCGGTTGCCTCCGACAAGGCAAAGCAATTTGCGTCATTGGCAAGCCGCACGGGCTGGCCCAAGGCTGCACCAACGTCCTCGGCAAATGGCCGGCCATTCAACCATGTAGAGTTTGCGTTTTTGATGAGGCCCGTCGCTGGTGAAATTGCGCCCGGCATGCCGATCCCAACGGAACCGCGCTGTCCAGTTGTCGATTCGGCTTCCCGCACAAGGTGCTCAACAGCATCAATGGTACCGTTATAGTCGCCTTGCGGTGTTGCCACGCGCGAACGATAGAGCGTCTGCCCATCGCTGCCGAGGGCCACTATTTCGATCTTAGTGCCACCCAGGTCGATGCCAATCCGCATGATGCTACCAGCCGCTCGCTGCCTCCGGATCGAGCTGCGCGATGAGGGTGATCAGATCGCCAGCGCGCAAACCATTGGCCGCACAAAAGTCCCGTGCGCGTGTCTCATCCTCTGCAATGAAACGCAACGCGTGCTCGAGAATCAGGCTATCCTCAAGCCGGTCACGCAATTCATCGGCCGTCAATCCGGACGCGCTTAAAAATGTGTGAAGAGCCTCAGGATCTTGCGCGAGAAAGGTCAAGGCATGCGCCGCAGCACTGTGAGCACTCAAACGTTTCATGGCGGTAATCCTTCTGCCGCATGTGCGCCTGTTGTTAAGCTACCGGCAATGATTAGCCAGCCACGTGCCTTAGAACCACTGCGATGTTTGCCAAACTCTCGCCGTGCAGAAGGATTATTTAACGATATTGCGGTGAAGTGAGCCCAACACAAGAGGGCTGCGCAGAACGGCGCGCTCACTGTACCGCCCGGCTGAATGCGCAAGAAGTGCCGCACGCAGTATGACTGGGCCGCCTGGAGCAGGAAATGGACGCGATGGCGAAGAAGATTTTGATCGTGGAAGATAACGAGCTCAATATGAAGCTCTTCCACGATCTTTTGGATGCGCATGGCTATCAGACCATCCAAACCTCGGATGGCATGGCAGCCCTCGATCTGGCGCGCGAGCACCGCCCCGATCTCATTCTTATGGATATTCAATTGCCGGAGGTCTCGGGCCTTGAGGTCACGAAGTGGCTCAAGGAAGACGACACTTTGCGCGCCATCCCTGTGATCGCGGTCACCGCCTTTGCGATGAAGGGGGATGAGGAAAAGATCCGTGAAGGCGGCTGCGAAGCCTACATCTCCAAACCGATTTCGGTTGCCCATTTTTTGGAAACCGTCCGCAAGTTCCTCTCCTAAGGTGCTAGCCCATCATGACTGCACGTGTTCTTGTTGTTGATGATATTCCCGCCAATGTGAAACTGTTGGAAGCCAAACTGGGCGCGGAGTATTTCGATGTGGTGACCGCGTCGAACGGCCTTGAGGCCTTGGACAAGGTGGCGTCGGAAAAGCCGGACATTGTGCTGCTCGATGTGATGATGCCCGGTATGGATGGCTTTGAGGTCTGCCGTCGGATCAAGAAGAACCCAGTGACGCAGCATCTGCCTGTCGTGATGGTGACCGCGCTCGACCAGTTATCGGATCGCGTGACCGGCCTTGAGGCGGGTGCGGACGATTTCCTGACTAAGCCTGTTAATGACGTTGCACTCTTTGCGCGGGTGCGCAGCCTTGTGCGCCTGAAGACGATGGTCGATGAGCTTCGCTTGCGCCAGGCGACCGGCGAGAGCATGGGCCTTGGCGACACTCTCGATCCCGCAGCAGAGGATCAGTCCGTGCGCGGACGGATACTCATCGTTGAGGACCGCCCGACAAGCGCGCAACGCATCGGCGAGACGCTGGAGCGCGACAACGATATTGCCATCGTGGCGGACGTCTCAGAGGCCGTGGTCCGCGCCAAGGGCGGCGACTTTGACCTTGCAATCATTAGCCTCTCGCTCGACCGTCAGGATGGCCTGCGTTTGTGCGCAACCCTGCGCAGCCTGGAGGCCACCCGGCAGACGCCAATCCTCGCGATCGTCGAGGAGGGCGACATGAAGCGCCTCGTACGCGCGCTCGACATTGGCGTGAATGATTATCTGATGCGCCCAATTGAGGGTTCGGAATTGACCGCGCGCGTGCGCACGCAATTGCGCCGCAAGCGCTTCTCCGACCGCCTGCGCCACAGCTTGCAGCTCAGCCTGGAAATGGCGATCACCGATCAGCTGACCGGCTTGTTTAACCGCCGTTACATGTCGCGGCATCTCAACACATTGATCTCATCGGCCGCCCAAAGCGGCAAGCCGGTGTCGTTCTTGATCCTCGATATCGACTACTTCAAGCAGGTCAATGACACTTACGGCCATGATATGGGCGATGAGGTGCTGCGTGAGTTCGCCAGCCGTATTTCCGCTAACGTCCGCGGGATCGATCTCGCCTGCCGTTATGGCGGTGAGGAGTTCGTCGTGGTGATGCCGGATACTGACCTTACCTTTGCCTATATGGTGGCCGAGCGCCTCCGGCAATCAGTCGCCGACATTCCATTTCCGATTGCAGTCTCGCCAGGCAAACTACCCGTGACCATTTCTATCGGTGTCACGGCGATTGACGGGCCTGGGGATACTGCCGATGCCATGCTGCGCCGTGCGGATCAGGCTCTTTACCGCGCTAAGCGCGATGGCCGCAACCGCGTGGTCGCCGACGCGGCCTAAAGCCATCCACTGGATGTCCACAGCTTTCTGCCCAGTGCGTCACGCGACTGACACGGACGCACGCTAAACAACTTGCGTTGAGAGTTTGCCCTCATGGCGCAGGCAGCGCGTCTGGTTTGCCCCCAATTGTTGCTTGTGCTTTCTAGGCCCAGCTGCCCGGCAGCTGGGTCTTTTTTTGTCCCAAGTAGCGGGGGCGATTTTGCAGCGCTATTTGATCTTGCCTTCAGTATATTCCACGTGACGGCGCAGCTTGGGGTCATATTTCTTGACCTTCATCTTTTCGGTCATCGTGCGCGCATTCTTCTTTGTCACATAGAAGTGGCCGGTGCCACCTGACGAGTTCAGGCGAATCTTAATGGTGGTTGGCTTGGCCATGCTATTTGGCGCTCTATGGCGCCCCTCTAACGATCATCGAAAATGGGAGCGCGGAGATTACTGATAGGGACCGTGCTGTCAAGTCATTGACTAACTGTGCTTGCGGACTGTGGAGAGGGGCTTGTTGCGCCGGTACCGGAAGAACGGTTGCGTGTCCTGACCGGCCTCCTGACGCGATAGGATAAGGCCAAGCACAAATTGTGTGACGTCAATCATGGGCAAGGCCATGGCGTCGCTCAGCGGGTACCAGTCCAGATCGAGCAATTCACCATTCATTCGCAATTGGCCTGTGGCGCGTGCGCCATCGGCCACAAAAAACCGTGCATGAAACCGGATTGGCGAAACGGTAGGTGTGATCGCCCGTCCTAGAAAGCTGAGCGCGCCATGATCGGGTGCCAGACCCTCGGCCCTGAAGGCGCTCCAGGCATCATGGGGCCCAGGATCGCCTGGTGCTGCAACCATGAGGCCTGTTTCCTCAAAGGTTTCCCGGATTGCGGAATTGCTCAACGCGCGGGCAAGGTCCGGCGTGCATCCGCCGCGAGCCCGCAATTGCAGGAGCGTCGCCTCGCTCAGCGCTTGCGCCACTCCGGCCCGTTTGTCAGCCGCGTCAAGCCGGCCGCCAGGGAACACAAAGGCGTCCGGGATGAACGACGACTTCGGCGGGCGCCGCCCCATCAGCACCTGGCGATCCACACCAGTACCCCGCAGCAGCACAAGGCTTGCCGCATGCCGGGGCCGGGCAGGGCGCATGCGCTCCTCGCTGCCCATGAGTTGGGTGCCCCTATTTTACCTTGGTCCAGCGAAATGTCAGACCGCGCTCCTTACCCTTATCCTTGCCGCTCACTTCGGCCTCAAGCGTCGTATCGGAGGTGCGCCGGTAGTTGACAATCTGCGGCCAGTCATTCTGCTCATTTTCAAACCGCAATGACGCAGAGCTCCATTGGGTCAAAGTGAACTCGGTCGTGTTGCGCCCTTGCGGACTGGCGATGTAGACAATCCCCGACTTGCGGCGCTCGATGCGCAGATACTCGAACTGCTGAGACAGGCCCTCAGTGGTGCGGCTCATGCCCACCATCAAAGTGCCTTCAGGCCCGAGCCAGACCTCGTCAACCGTCCGGCCCTTGTCTTGCGAGCGCCAATGACCTTCGAGCATATCCATGAGCGTCCAGGGATCAGGCGGGGGCGCGATGTCGGCACGAGC
>DMER01000223.1:12724-14013 GCA_003451645.1 Alphaproteobacteria bacterium
GGGCGCGATGTCGGCACGAGCAGGCACCCAAGCAATCGCGATCATGGCGGCAAGAAGCAATCTCAGCATGATGGAAACCTCTCAAACAGGATGGTCCCTGACAGCATCCCTTATGACGGGGATCGCTCTGTCCGGTCAATCCAGGGCTAATGGCCCTCTGCTGCCTCGCCGCCAAACCCATGCATCCGGTTTGCCCATTGGATCCCGATGATAAGGCCCTTGGCCTTGGGCAAAAGCCACAAGGCAAGCCCCACGGTCAGCGGAATGGCTGTGACCAAATGCACCCACATCGGCGGCGTGAACGCGATCTCCAGACCGGTCACAATGGGGATGATGATGTGTCCCAAGACCAGGATCACGACATAGGGCGGGGCATCGTCCGCGCGATGGTGGTGCAACGCCTCACCACATGCCGAGCAAGTATCAACCACCTTCAAATACCGGCTGAACAAGGCGCCCTGGCCACACGATGGGCACCGCTCCCGCAGACCATGTTTCATTGCCGCCCAAGCTGATCTCTGAGCTTCAGCATCCTCGGCGCGACTTACAAATGGTTTGGTCATAACCCGCACTATGTGTGCTGGAGCCCGGCTAAAGGCAAGTCGCAGCGTGCCCTTGCGGCAATACCGCGCGCCAGCCCTGCTAGCGGCGACGCTTTGCGGGCGTTCGAAATCCTTTGCGAGGAGAAGAGGGCCGCTGCGGCGTTGCCTCATCCGCCAACTCAAAGCGCAGGCCGCCAGTGATGGGCGTCGCCTCCACCAAGGTTACGGTGACGCGTTGCCCCAGCCGATAGCTGCGGCCGGACCGGGCACCAATTAGCGCATGTGCCTTGGTGTCGTGATTGAATCGTTCTTGCCCCAGCGCGCGCATGGGCACCAGACCATCCGCACCCGTCTCATCGAGGCGCACGAAGAGACCAAACCGCGTCACCCCGCTAATCTTGGCCGCGAAAGTGGCGCCCACCTGGTCCGCCATATATGCCGCCAGATAACGTTCATTGGCCTCACGTTCTGCCGCCATTGAGCGCCGCTCGCAAGCCGAGATCGTGTCGGCAATATCCTTCAGCGCATTGATCTGAGTGTCGCTCAGGCCATCCTCGCCAAGACCGCAAAAGCGGATGAGAGCCCGATGTACGATCAGATCGGCATATCGCCGGATCGGCGAGGTGAAATGCGCATAGCGGCGCAGATTGAGCCCGAAATGCCCGATATTCTCCGGATCATAGACCGCTAGCGACTGGCTGCGCAGCATGATCTCGCTGATAAGCTCCTTGTTCGGATCATCGGCGG
>DMER01000223.1:14212-14441 GCA_003451645.1 Alphaproteobacteria bacterium
CTCCTTGTTCGGATCATCGGCGGCAAGCGACAGAATGCGGGACAATTGCGGTGTGCGCACCGCGCCATGGGGCGCCAGCTTGATATTCAGCGTCCGCAGGAAGTCGCTGAGCGCCTGAAGCTTCTCCGTATTGGGTTGATCATGCACGCGATAGATCAGCCGGCCTTTGCGTGCCTCCACGGTTTCGGCCGCCGCCACATTGGCCTGGATCATGAACTCCTCGATCAGG
>DMER01000163.1:0-125 GCA_003451645.1 Alphaproteobacteria bacterium
CGCGCCGCTGTCGCTGGGCACGGCGTTGGGCCTTGAGGCCAAGACGGGGGTTGGCCAGGCGAGCCTCCGGGCCGATCTGGGCGCCTTTTTCCTGACCGCTGGGGGCTTTGCCACGGCCGCGGCCG
>DMER01000163.1:362-568 GCA_003451645.1 Alphaproteobacteria bacterium
CGCGGCCGCGCTCAAGCGCGGGAGCCTTTTGCTGACCCCCTTGGTGCTCTTAGGCCTCGCGCTGACCGGGCGGCTCATCACCGCCGGGACTGCACCTTTTGAGGGAGGGATGATTGTCCCCATTCTCGTTGAGGTCGTGGCGGTCGCCGTTTTTGGCGCCGGTTGGGCCCTTTTGAAAGGTCACTCAGACCCTGTTCCGGTCCCGC
>DMER01000163.1:798-995 GCA_003451645.1 Alphaproteobacteria bacterium
CAGCCCGCCTGCCACGTCATCCAACGTCACTCAGTTACACTTTTCGACATGGCCGAGGCCGTGCGACAGGGTTAATGCCCCTCAAAATTCTGGGTCGCGAAGTCCCAGTTCAGATGCTTGGCGATGATCTCGTTGACGTGATCCGCGCGCCGGTTCTGCCAGTCGAGGTAATAAGCGTGCTCCCACACATCGATGGT
>DMER01000163.1:1250-11968 GCA_003451645.1 Alphaproteobacteria bacterium
AGGTAATAGGCGTGCTCCCACACATCGATGGTGAGGAGGGCCGTTTGCCCATGGGCCATCGGCAGGTCGGCATTTGAGGTCTTGGTGATCTTGAGCTTGCCGCCTTCCGACACCAGCCAGCCCCAGCCCGACCCGAATTGGCTGACGGTTGTCTCGGCGAGCGTCTTCTTCATCGCCTCAAAGCCGCCGAGGTCGCGGTCGATCGCCGCCAGCAACTTGCCCGACGGCATTTGTTGCTTGGGCGAGAGCGAGTGCCAATAGAAATTGTGGTTCCAGCATTGCGCAGCATTGTTGAAGAGGCCAGCTCGGCCTGCATCCTTGGCCGCGAACATGACAACCTCTTCCAGGCTGTGGTCGGCCTGCGGCGTGCCTGCGATCAGCTTGGCCATATTGTCGAAATAGGCCTTGTGGTGCTTGCCATAGTGGAAGCTCAGGGTATGTGCCGAGATGGTGGGCGCCAGCGCCGTATCGGCAAAGGGCAAAGGTTGTTGGGTCAGGGGGGATTTCTTCATGGGCGTTCCTTCATGCAATGGGGGACCTTCGGTCCAGGCCAATAATCGGCGGGACATTAGCCGGGAAGTGGACGGGGTTCCAAATTTTTCAAGACCTGTCCCCAGGGATGTCGGGACTGGCGTAGGGCGCTGGGAGGCGGGGGGAGTGCCCCGTGAGGGGCGAGGGGGGCACTGGCCGGGATAACAACAAAATTTGTCATTCCGGGCGAAGCGCTCAGCGGTTTTGCCTATGTTTCAACACCGCAGGCAGATCCCGCCGCCCATCGATGATGCGATGAATGCGCACCCGGCGAAGTCGCGGATGCACTGTGCAGAACACAATGTGCCCCCGGACGGCATACTGCCGGAACTTTGGCATGTAAGGTGAGACCCGCCCCATACGAGGCAGAATTGCCAGGGTAAGAAACGACGTTGTAATCCGGGCCAACAGGGTCTCTGCAGCCTTGGGATTGATTTGCGCGACAAAGGCCTCGATCTCTGCCAAATCGATCTGCGCCGACAGAGTCACGTCGACGTCATAGGGCTTCATTTTGCTCTGACGTGGCGCAGGCGCCCGGCGCGACCCAGGCGCAAGGCCGCCAAGGGGTCGGCCGGATCGAAGCGGGTGACGCGCCCAGCCCGCACATCAGCCTCAGAGTCTCTTAGCTTCGCCCGCACAGCGTTTTCATTCCGCTTGAACCACTGATCGGTCTGCGCATCTGTCAAGACCGCTTCCTCTGGGTCGAGGGGCACAGATACGGATTTGTGTCTCTTGGGATTTGATTGCGCCTTTGTCATGATTGGAAGAGGATACCACAATGGCGCGGTTTTTGGTCCATTCAATTTTGTTCCCTCACACTGGTGCGCGGTGTTGGCGGCGGGGTAGCAGAGGGGTTTGTCATCCCAACCAAGGGAGGCGCGGCATGCGGGCTTAAGATCTGGCGCGTGAGGCCCCCACCCCCAGCCTGTATCCGTAGCGGATACTGGCTGGGACCGACCCCAAAATGGGGGAGGATGAGGATTTGCTCCGTCTGCGGATTACATCCCAGCCTTGATCTCGACCGCGATTTTTTGGTTGTTGGCGTCCATCTGTTCCCACTTGTCACCAGCCTTTTTGCCGCCGCCCACGAACTCCGAGCATTGCGGTTTCACACCGCCTTCAGGAGCCTTGGCGCCCGCGGGCAGGACAACCGTCAAGCAAATCTTCTTGCCGCCGTCGGTCAATTCCCAGGTCGCGTTGGCGTCCTCACCCTTTGGGTTCTTGATCTTGACGCTCTTGTCCGCCTTGAACCAGTAGCTGGTCACTGCCTTGTCCTTATCGGTGACGAGGACGGTGTTGCCATAGGTGCCCTCCATCGGGTCCATGGCGAAAGCGGCCGCAGAGGTGATGAGCGCCGCGGTGGCGGCGATTACGGTATTGCGCATTGTTCAATTCTCCCCAAGGCCGCAGCGTTGTGGTTGATCAGCGGGTGCCGGGCCGTGCCGTCTCGTATCAGCCGCGAAAATGGCGGAAACGTGGCAATGGTTTACGCGGTGGCAAGGCTGTCTGTGGTTTGCTCTTGGTCTCATGAGTACCCGGGACGTTGTGTGGCTCTATATGGGGATGCTGATCGCGGTGGGCCTGGCCCTCGGCGTCATGCTCGTCGCCGCGCCGCGCGCGCTGATCGAGGCTATCCCCGGGCCACTGGGGCTGGCGCTGGCGGGTCTGATGGCCGTGGTCATGCTGGCCTTCATCGACACGCTGCGCCGTCTTGATTTGCTGGAGACGCATGCAAGCGGGGTCGCCCATGTCAAGGCGGATTTGGAGGCCTCGGTCCGGGCACTGCAGCATCGCCAGCGCGAGCTCGTCGCCTCCGAGCAGCGGTTCCGCGGTCTCGTGGATGCGCAAGGCGATGTGATCTTGCGCAAAGCCGCCGATGGGCGGCTGACCTTTGTGAATGATGCGTTTTGTATCGTGTTTGGCGTGACCCGCGATCAGGTCATCGGGCAGCGCTTGTCGATTGAGGCGCATCCGGATGAAAGCGGGGCGCCCAATGCCTATGCCCCCTCCGGCGGACAGCCGCGCATCCGCTATGATCAGCGCATCAAGACGCGCGATGGCTGGCGCTGGTTTGCCTGGGAGGACTATGTGATCCGCAACGAGGCGGGGGGCCTCGGCGAGACGCAAAGTGTGGGCCGCGACATCACGGATCAGAAGCATCTCGAAGCCGAATTGCGCGAGGCACGCGATACGGCGCTTCAGGGCGACAAGGCCAAGACGATGTTCCTGGCGACCATGAGCCATGAAATCCGCACACCGATGAATGGCGTCTTGGGGATGGCGGGCCTGTTGCTCGATACGAAGCTGACACCTGAGCAGCGCACCTATGCCAAGGCAGTGCGCCAATCGGGCGAGGCGCTGCTCGACATCATCAACGACATTCTGGACTTCTCCAAGATTGAGTCCGGGACGTTGGAGTTGGAGGAGACGCCCTTCGATCCGCGCTCGCTGGTTGAAAGCGTGGCGGAGCTGCTGGCGCCGCGCGCGGATGAAAAGGGGATCGAGATTGCGGTTTACGCCCATCCCCGCGCAGCGGCCCGGATCGCGGCGGATGAGGGCCGCGTGCGGCAAGTGCTGATCAATCTCGCCGGCAATGCGGTCAAGTTCACCGACTTTGGGGGTGTTCGGATCGTCGTTCAGCCGGACGGCGATGGCCGGTTCCTGCGCTTTGAGGTGCAGGATACGGGTGTGGGCATCTCCAAGGAGGCGCAGGCGCGTATCTTTGATGTCTTTGTGCAAGCGGACTCCTCGCTGGCGCGCAAATATGGCGGCACGGGCTTGGGCCTCGCCATCAGCCAAAAGGTGGTCACGGCCATGGGGGGCACGATTGGCGTGGAGTCGACACCTGGCAAAGGCTCGAAATTCTGGTTCACGATCCCCTTCAAGCGGGCGGGGCAGAGCGAGGCAAGCACGGACGCGCAAATGCAAGGGGTTCGCGTGCTGGTGGCAACACAGTACCCTGGCATTGGCGAGTTTCTGGTGCGCCAATTGTGCGATGCGGGTGCCGATGCCTTTGCCGCGCGCAATTTGGCGGCGGCCGAGACAGCGCTCAACAGCGGCAGTTTCCAATTGATGATCACCGATTGGGTCTTGGGCGGGGCGGGCGTTGAGGGCGCGCTGGCGCGGGCCAAGGCCCGGGACCCGAATTTCAAGGCGATCGTGCTCTTGAGCGCGCAGCAACGCTCGCGCCTGGCCGATGCGGAAGCGCAAGGGTTCAGCGCTTACCTGATCAAGCCCGTGCGGGCGGCCTCGCTCATCACGCGGGCGGTCAAAGTTTTGGCGGGCACGCCGGACGATGGTGGAGCGTCGGTGGAGGGCGCGGACGAGGGCGCGGAAGTTGCTCAGCCTACGGAGGGCTTGCGCGTGTTGATGGCGGAGGACAACCGCATCAACGTGCTGCTGGCCACCAATCTGCTGACCAAGATGGGTCACCGCGTCGACACGGTCGGCAATGGCAAGGAGGCGCTGGAGGCTCTGTCGCGCGCGCCTTATGATCTGGTGCTGATGGACGTCCATATGCCTGAGATGGATGGGCTGGAAGCCACGCAGCGCATCCGGCGGGCGGAGGCGGCCTCGGCCCGGCGCGGGCGTCCAGCCTTGCGCATCCCGATTGTGGCGCTGACTGCCAATGCGATGGAGGGCGACCGGCAGGTCTGTCTGGACGCGGGCATGGATGATTTCTTGACCAAGCCGCTCGACCCGGAGGCGCTGCGCGCCATCTTGCGGCGCTATACGCCGGGCACTGTGGTTCTGCAAAGCGCCCACAATGCGGCGTGAATGAGGCGCGCTGCGCAAGGCTGGTCTGCACAATCCCTAGAAAGCGGTTTTCAATAAAGCCCCTCCCGCACTCCGCCCTGACAATTGCGGCAGTCCTGACAGAGAGCCTGTGGTGTTAGGCACGGCGCCACTTCAGCGCTGGGCCTGACCTGGCGCGACACTCGGGAGGTTCCGTGCCATGGCAGATGTTGGCCAAGTCAGACAGATACTTTCGGCGGCGGTGAAGGTCGCGAGCGCGAACGACATGCCCCAAGCGATCGAGGATGTGATGCAGGCCGTGCGCCCGCTGGGCTACACGGTGTGCAATGTGGTCCGGCAAAAAGTCATGCGGGGCGCGTTTGAGGCCGATCTGTTGTACTCAACCGGCGATGCGGGAAGACAAGCCCGCTATGCCCGGGAATGCGCCGCGGTTGATCCTATGGTGCACCGCACGGCCTCGCTGGGGCAGGTCAAAACCGCGCGCGATATTGGTGCTATGCCGCTTAGGCCGGAGGAGGTGCGGGCGCTCGACACCATTCGCGAGCTGACAGCGTGCAATGATGCGTGCCTGATCCCTGTGGCGCAAGGCAGTGGCGCGGGCGTTGTGAGCTTTGCAGGGCACAAGCCGGACACCAGCGCCGCCGTGCGCGACGCGCTCAATGTACTTGGGCATGTGATCTATGACCGGTTCATGGATTTGATGCTGGCGCCTGAGCCCACACCAACTGGCAAAGCGCTGTCGCGCCGGGAGCGGGAAATTCTCAATTGGGTCGCGCAAGGCAAGTGTGATTCGGAGATTGCCATCATCTTGGGGATTTCCGAGCGGACCTCGCGCTTTCATATGGCCAATGTGAAGCGCAAATTGCGTGCGCCGACACGGATAGAGGCCGTGACACTGGCTGTGCGGGCGGGCTTGATCGGCGGGTAGGGGCTTGGGCCCTCTCGTGTGGTTCCGCTGGATGGTACACACTGTGGCCGTATGACTCGCTATGTTTCGGAGCTTTGGCGGTATCTGCCAGCGCCACATTTTGTGGTGATGACAGCGCTTGGGTTTTCGGCCGGTTTGCCGTTGCTGCTGACGGCTGCGACGTTGAGTGCCTGGCTCGACGAGGTGGGGGTTAGCCTCGCGGCCATTGGCTATGCGAGCTGGATCGGCCTCGTCTACAATCTCAAGCCCTTGTGGGCCCCCGCGGCCGATCACGTGCGTTTGCCTGCGCTGGATCGGTTGCTGGGGCGGCGTCGGGCCTGGATGCTGCTGGCGCAAGGCGTGCTGATTGGAGCCCTTATTGGGTTGGCGTTGTCAGAGCCGGCACCGGACCGGCTTTGGCCCTTGATTGTCTTTGCGCTGATCGTTGCTTTTGCCTCCGCCACCCAAGACATCGTCATTGACGCGTGGCGCATCGAAGCCGCGCCAGCGGAGCAGCAGGCATTGATGGCGGCGTGCTATCTGAGCGGCTACAGGGCAGGCATGCTGGCGGGCAGTGCGCTGGCGCTGGTACTGGCCGAGGCGTGGGGATGGCAGGCCGCCTATCTCGCGATGGCCGGGCTCATGGTGGTGGGGATAGGCGCGGTTTTGTGCGCGCACCGTACGGATCGCCAGGATCATGCGCCTCAATCCCCACCTCAGAGGACGGTTATCGCGTGGGTCTGGCATGCCCTTGCAGCGCCGATTGTGGACTTCTTCTCGAGGCAGAACTGGCGCGCGGCCATCTTGGTGCTCGCCATCATCGCGACGTATCGTCTGACCGACAGTCTGGTCAGCATCCTGGCAAACCCGTTCTATCTGTCTTTGGGCTTCGAAAAGAGCGAGATTGCGGGCGTCACGGGTGTCTATGGGATGCTGGTGACCTTGGGCGGCGCATTCGCAGCAGGCATTGCCATGACGCGGGTCTCGACGGGCGCGGTGCTGACAGCGGGTGCCATCGTAGCCGCGTTGAGCAATCTTGGCTTTGCGTGGTTGTCCCTTCAGGGGTCGGCGGTCAGTGCGCTCGCGATCGCGATTTCCTGCGAGAGTTTCGCGTTTGGCTTTGCGAGCGCCGCCCTCATCGCCTTCATGTCGGGGCATGCGTCGGCCGCATTCACCGCCACGCAATACGCTCTGTTTTCTGCACTTTTTACGCTCCCAGCCAAGCTGATCGGCGGGTTTGCTGGCGTGGTGGCGGCGCAGACCGGCTATTTTTGGTTCTTTGTGCTGACGGCAGTGCTGGGCCTGCCTGCGATAGCCTTGAGCCTCGCCCATTGGCGATGGCCGCAAAAGCATGATTTGCCCGAGGGCAGTGCAAGAGGTTAATGTTCCCATGCTTGCAGTCTTGGGAGAGGGCCGGACATGAAGTTCAAATTCCGCTTGCCATCACGGCTCCCCTATTTCGGGCGCGGCGGAAAAGGCGCATCCGCTGCCCGGGTGGCGGGGCAGGCCAGCAAAGTGGCAGGCAAGGTCAAGAAATCGTCTTGGCGCGGCATGTTCCGGTGGGTCTTTGGTATGGTCACAGGCGGCACCGCAGCGGTTGCGCAGGCAGCCGACACGCCTGAGCCTCCGTCCGTGGAAGTGGCCGAAGAAACGCCTGTACCACAGACAGCGGTTATGCTGTCCGGCACTGAGCAACCAGCAGGGCTGCAGGGTGCCACGGTGATGTCTGAGGGGTTCCACGCTTTCAACGACTCCTTCCAATTACCGGTGGAGCCGACCTGCGAGGAGGCCTTGCAGAATTACTTGCCGGAAGTTGACCGCTTCTTCTCCGACGATTTCGATCCGCATCCCAATATGCTGCTGGAACGCGACCACGACGCAAAAATGCTGCACGCCTATGATCTCGACTATCGCGAAGTCGAGATGAAGCGTATTCGCAGCCAGTCCCCGAAAGACAAGACCGTATTCGATTATATTGATACGCTCGTCGATACGGTCATGCTCGCAAATTTGCACGTCTATGTAGACAAGCGCGATGATATCTTCAAAAATATATTGCGGGAGACCCGGCAAGTATATTTTTCAGTAGCGATTTTCGCCGCACTTATTGGTGCCGTGTTGGCCTATTATTTGGGCGTTTTGTCGGGTTGGTCTGCCTGGTACTTCGGGGCGCTTGTGGGGTTGTTCACGGCCTTCATGGCGCGCTTCGGCCGGGACTATGCCCTCAAATGGCATATTTGGAAGCTGCAGAACGAAACCTTGCTGAAGACCAAGCGAATCTATGAGGAGTTTGTGCGGGACGCCGCGAGTTTGCTGGCTTCCAAACTGAGCATGAAGGGCCGCGAGATCGAGAGCCTGATGAAGGATTTGAAGAACCGCCTGGATCAGGTGGGCGACGTGGAGAAGCGCCGCATGGAGCAGGCCCCCAGTCTTGCCCGGCTCTTGCTTTGGTGCCCCTTGCGCATGCAATTGATCGAGAACTACTACCGGGCGAAATTCGATCAGTTCATGCTGAAATCGGCGCGCAAGAGCCTCGAGGTCGATGTCAGTGTGGAGCAAGCGATTCTGTCCAGGCGCATCCGCTTGTCAGCTGGGCAGATCGGGTTCCTGGTCGGGTTGATGGTCACAATCTTTGTGCTCACGGTTGCTGGCGAGCGGGGCACGTTCGCCGGGATGGTCAGCAATACAGCCAGCCAATGGTTGAATTGGTCGACCGAGCCGGTCTCAACTGCGCCTGCGGCCGCGACGCCGCCTGCTGCGGCTGCGAATGCTCCGGCTGCGGCTTCGGGCGATGATATGTCCATGGATGTCGGGTTGTTCTGGACGCTGGCCGCCCTCGTCATTTGCATGATCGCCTTCTTCTTCGTGGTGGGGCGCAGTGCCATGAAGATTGTACCCGTTGCTCACAAATTTGCGCCGGAGGCAATCGCGCATCACGATGAGTCGCTCTATTCCAGCGGCATCCGAGCAGGCATTCTGGGTTTCATGGTTCCCATGATACCTACGGGGCTGATTTTATTGCTGGGCTGGGACCCGATTGCGGTCTGGAGCACCTATTTGGGGTTTGGCCTCGTGATGTGGCCTTATGTTGAAAAGGAAATCGAACTCACCGACCGCATCTTCAAAAAGAACCAGCACATCTATACGTCCAATGTCTTGCGGGCGGTATCGCGGAAAATGGAAGCCACGAAATGGCAGCGCTATGCAGAGCTGCGCGGCGACGAGAAGGTGGCGGGCGTGATCCAGTCTGTCTATGGCGCGTGGTACGCCGAAGTGCGCAAGGGCCGGTTCGATGACACCAGCGGGCGGCGTTGAGTGGGGCGTTGGCCGGGCCCGGCGTCGATTTTTCACACTCCTTCCGCGCGGAAATGGTCTAATGTTTTGGCTCTCCCAAAGAGGAATTGCCTCGCGTGACGGAACAATCTGAGGTTATGGGCTTTGTGGCCGATGCGGGCGGCGCATTGCTTGCGACCTATGGCACTTTGGAAGTCCGGCTCGCGCAGGAAGAGGCCGAAGTGCTGCAGGCTCAGAGGCTGCGCTATGAGGTTTTCTACAAGGAAATGAGCGCCACTCCGTCCGCCGCCATGGCCGAGGCGGAGCGGGATTTCGATCACTTCGATCCGATATGCGACCATCTTCTGGTCATTGACACAGCAGCCGGGCATGCGGTGGTGGGGACCTATAGGCTCCTGCGCGATACGGTCGCGGCCGCGCATGGCGGGTTCTATACGGCGGGTGAATATGACATCGCGCCAATGCTGAACGGGCGTCCACCCGGCTTTCGCTTTTTGGAGTTGGGGCGTTCGTGCGTCTTGGCGAAGTATCGCACTGGCACCACGATGCAGCTCCTGTGGCGCGGCATTGTTGTCTATCTGGCACGGTACAACATCGATCTCATGTTCGGCTGCGCGAGCCTGCCGGGAACCGATCCCAAGGCGCTCGCGTTGCCTTTGTCGTTTCTGCACCATTTCCATTTAGCGCCGGAGGGTGAGCGCGTGCGGGCCTTGCCGGATCGCTATGTGTCCATGGACCTGATGCCAAAGGATGCGATGCAACCGATGGAGGGCATGAAGGCGCTGCCGCCGCTGATCAAGGGCTATGTGCGTACGGGCGCCTATGTCGGCGATGGAGCGGTCGTTGACTACGAGTTCGGAACGACGGATGTGTTCATCTACTTCCCGGTGTCGCGCGTCAATCCGCGCTGGCTTGCTCATTACCGCAAGAAACTGGGTTAGGCGTGAGGGTGGCAAAGCCGGCCCATGCATCTTGATGTTGGTGAGTATCGGAAATTCTATGACAGCGCGTTAGGCCATGTGGCGCGGCGCATCATCCGCCGTCGCTTGCGTGCGCTTTGGCCGGGCACGCAGGGCCTAACGATTGCGGGCATTGGCTATGTGACGCCTTACCTGGCGCCATTCCGGACCGATGCGGGGGCAGTCATTGCCCTTATGCCCGCACCGCAGGGGGTAGCCGCCTGGCCCAGAGGCGGGCGGTGTCTGACTGCCTTGTCTGATGAGCATGAATTGCCGCTTGCTGACGCCAGTATCGACCGCGTGATCCTGGTGCATGCGCTGGAGAATACCGAAGCCTTGCGCGTGCTGCTGCGACAAATCTGGCGGGTGCTGAAGCCAGAGGGACGTTTGCTCGCGGTCGTGCCCAACCGGACCAGCCTGTGGGCACAATTCGAGGTGAGCCCCTTTGGGCATGGGCATCCCTATACCCGTGGGCAGCTCGACCGGTTGCTGCAGGACGCCATGTTCACGCCCATGACCTGGGACCGCGCCTTGTGTCTGCCGCCTTTGGGATGGCGCATGGTGCTGCGCTATGCGCAAGCCGTGGAGAATGCGGGGCAGAGCCTGTGGCCGCGCTTTTCGGGCGTGGTGATTGCGGACGCGGTCAAGCAGGTCTATGCCGCCATGCCCTCCGGCGGCGCGCGGCAAAGGGTGCGCGTGCTGGTTGCCGATGGCAGATCAGCCAAGGAGCACGCTGCGCAAGACTGAGCTCAATTGTGCAAGCACAGAATGGCACTCTCAGCCACCAGATTGTCCCAATAAGCATGCGGCCGCAGCGGCGACGCCTTGCCGCTTGCGTCCAGTGCAATGGCGGTTTCAATCTTAAGCCCTATGGTCCGGACAAGCTCCGCGAAATCGGCAACCGTGCACAGATGAATGTTGGGTGTCTCGTACCAAGCGTGATTGAGAGCGCGCGTCAAAGGCATGCGGCCACGTAAGCCAAGTGCAAGCCTGATCGTCCAGTGCCCGAAATTGGGGAGGGAGACAATCGTGCGCCTCGCGATGCGGACGGCTTGTTCCAGGACCGCCTTGGGCTCGTGCATTGCCTGGATGGTTTGGCTCAAGATCGCATAGTCAAAGGCCGCATCGGGATAGTCGCGCAAATCGGTGTCGGCGTCGCCCTGCACAACGGAGAGGCCGCGCGCGACGCAGGCATTCACCCCCGCCTGGCTGAGCTCAAGGCCGCGCGCGTCGACTTGTTTTGCCCGTGCCAAATGCTCCAACAGCGCACC
>DMER01000163.1:12194-12363 GCA_003451645.1 Alphaproteobacteria bacterium
TCACCGCAGCCGACATCGAGCACCTTTGTGCCTGGGCGCACCATGGCCGCAATCTGTAACAGCTCCGGCCGCAAGGTCATGCCACACCCCGGGCCGCAGCCACCGCATCGATGAACCCGCGCAAGGTCGTGTTCATCTCCGGCAGATCGAGCAGAAAGGCGTCATGGCC
>DMER01000163.1:12571-12789 GCA_003451645.1 Alphaproteobacteria bacterium
TCGAGCAGAAAGGCGTCATGGCCCTTGTCCGTCGCAAACTCGACAAAGCTTACATTGGCGCCGGCGGCGTTGAGGGCATGCACGATCTTCTTGCTTTCCGAGGTGGGAAAGAGCCAGTCGGAGGTGAAGGACACGACGCAAAAGCGGGTCTTGGTGCCCATGAAGACGCGGGCCAAGCCGCCGGGGTTCGAGGCGGCGAGATCGAAATAGTCCATCGC
>DMER01000163.1:13019-13414 GCA_003451645.1 Alphaproteobacteria bacterium
AAATAGTCCATCGCGCGGGTGATATAGAGATAGGAATTGGCGTCAAAGCGCTCGACAAAGGCCGCACCTTGATGGCGCAGGTAGCTCTCAACCTGGAAATCGGCATCAAAGGCATAGGACAGGCCATCGCGGTCCTGCAGGCTGCGGCCGAATTTGCGATGCAGGGCGGCCTCGGAGAGGTACGTGATATGGGCGGCCATGCGGGCAACGGCCAAGCCCTTGGATGGATTGACGCCCTCGGCCGCATAATTCCCCTGCCGCCAATCGGGGTCGGCCATGATCGCTTGGCGGCCCACTTCGTGGAAGGCTATGTTCTGAGCGGAGTGGCGCGCCGCGGTCGCGATCGGCAGGCAGGCAAAGACCCGCTCCGGGAATGAGGCCGCCCACTGCAGCAC
>DMER01000163.1:13617-14572 GCA_003451645.1 Alphaproteobacteria bacterium
CCACTCCAGCACCTGCATGCCGCCCATCGAGCCGCCCGCGACCAGCATCAGATCGCCAATGCCCATCGTGTCCAACAGATCGCTTTGCGCGCGCACCATGTCGGCGATGGTAATCACAGGAAAGCGCAAGCCATAGGGTCTGCCGGTTGCGGGATCGGTGTCGCGCGGGCCCGTCGTGCCCATGCAGCCGCCGAGCACATTGGCGCAGATGACGTAGAAGCGGTTTGTGTCGATCGGCCTGCCTGGTCCCACCAGCAAATGCCACCAGCCCGGTTTCCCAGAAACAGGGTGGGTGTCCGTTGCATGCTGATCACCGGTCAGCGCATGGCACAGCAGGACCGCGTTGGACCTCGCAGCGTTCAGAGTGCCAAAAGCACGCCAGGCAAGGGTGACAGGGGCCAGAACCTGCCCCTGCTCCAGGGTGAGGCCTGTCTCCAAGACCGTCATTTGCGTGGGATCATTGCCAGCGGAAGGGGCGGCTGTGCCCGGCGAACTCACGTCGTGTTAAGCCTTTGTTGGAGGGGCGGGGCCCATCTTTGCGCGCCGGGTTCCATTCGCGCTAAGAGTCAAATCCTTATGACGGTGTCAAGCCCTCCTCAGCCAAACGACCTGACGCGCCTGCGCGAGGCGATAGACCAGGTCGATAATCAATTGGCCGACCTCCTCCTGCAACGCTTTGCCATGGGGGCCGCGGTGGCGCAGGCTAAACGGGGTCAGGCGGCCGGCCTCAATATGCGTCCGGAGCGTGAGGTCGAGATCCTCCGGCGGCTGGCGGCGCGATGGCAGGGGCCCGCGCCTGTCGGCGTCATGGCCGTGATCTGGCGGCAGATTATCTCGGCGGTGCTGCAGATGCAGGGGCCATTGCGGGTCGTGGCGCCGGTGCTGGACGATGGGGCGGTGGCCGTGCTCGCCCGTGAGCATTTCGGGCTGACCGTGCCAATTGAGGCGGGCGGCG
>DMER01000163.1:14921-15074 GCA_003451645.1 Alphaproteobacteria bacterium
TTTCTGGGCGAGGGGCCAGGTGCCAAGGCCTATCTCGTCGCCCAGCAGGCCTATCAGCCCACCGGTGCCGATACCGGCATCTTTCGCACACCTGAGCGCATTTTCACCCGGCCTTTGGGGCCCGCGACTGACTGGGCCGCCTTGCGCGCGAAG
>DMER01000163.1:15392-15528 GCA_003451645.1 Alphaproteobacteria bacterium
TTTTGGTTTTGCGTCTCAAAGGAGGGCGTCGTGACAGGCCCCGCACCCACCGTTTCCGCGCCGGTTCCCCGCGCCGGCATCCTTGACATCGCGCCTTATGTTGGCGGGCGTGCCACCGCGCCCGGCGTCGCGCGCG
>DMER01000050.1:0-8784 GCA_003451645.1 Alphaproteobacteria bacterium
AAACCTAAAAACATCACGCTCTATTGCAAATTTCGACGACACCTAGGCCTTGATGTGGGCGTCGAGTGTTTAGTTTTTGGGGGGCAAGTCCTCCTTGTCGCCTGTTTGAGGCGCTTGACCGCTTAGTTTGCGGCCGAAGCCTGCGATTCCTCTCCAAGAAGAGTCAAGCGCGCCGCGAGCTCTATCCCAAATCGATCTGTTTGGTGCGGGGGGGCTGACGCCAATTTGCCGCCGGATTCGTGCGATCTCGTTTCGAATGGCTGTGAGCTTCTCGAATTGTCCGGTTTGCAGTGCGGCCAAATCCCGAGCTGTATCTGAAAGCCGCGTCGAGGCTTCGACCGCTTCTTTCACATGTCGTTGTAGTTCTCCGATGCCGCCGGCGACGCCTTCTTGTACGCTTCGGGACAGGTCTTCTTTTTGAACCTTGCTAACGAAATCGCGATACGCCGCTTGTGACTCGCGCGCGGTCTGAACTTGCACGGTCAGCGCTTGGATAGCTTGCGTTGCTGCTACCATGGTTGCTTCGAACGTCGACTTCATGGTCGCGACGTCTCTCGCCATGTTGCTGGTAGCGGTTCGCATGGTGCTCAGATCGCTGACGACGTCGGGGGCCGTATCCAAAAGTTTTGACAGGTTCAGGATATTGTCGGCCATGATTTCCAAATGGGCGATGGCGGCTTGGGCGCGATGCTTGCAGACCCCGGCGGTCAAGATCATCGCTGTTGACGCGATTAGCCCTGCGATCGACGAACCGAAGGCAACTTGAAGCGCCGAAACCAGCGGGGCAAGATTGACGCCTGCGATCTCTCCCTGCGATTGAAAGGCGCTGGTCGACAACGCCATCATCAATCCTACGAACGTGAACAGAATACCCATTTGCAGCGCCACGCGCTGCAGCGCGCCAAGCGTCCCGAGCCCGCGGACCATCGTGGGGACGTGGGTGTCGACGATCGTGCTCGCGCGCTCCCATCGGTCCATGGCGGCCAAACGAAGACTGTCTTCCATCACAGAGACCGCTTCCGTGACGCCGTCGCGGCCGTCATTGGTTATGGGTTTGTAGTTGGCCGTAAGATCGTGGCGGTATTTCCCTTGCAACTGGGCAAGATCGGCCAGGGGGCCGACCTTGTCAAGGCCGTTGCAGAGATTGACGATGGTGTCGAACGGTCCTCCGTCAAAGTCATAGAGATCGGCTGCATCGGCGTTTCGAACGCCGCGTTCGCGCATGATCGCGACGCATTCGGGCGAAATGTCGATCCCCGTGACGTCCAGACCTCGACGCTGCAGCGCTAGCGCATGCAGACCAGCCCCGGCGCCGACATCGAGCACGCGCCCGCGACACAGATCGAGGGCAAGCGCCTCAAGCGGATCGATGGTTTCGCGCAACCAGAACGCCGCCGGCACGTCGTCGCGCGCGCCGTCCTGAAGGCAGATCAGCATGGCCGACGCATCGCCGCGAAAGCAGTCGAGCAAAGCTGCGCCATGGGGATCGTAGGCGCCGGTCACCGGATATCTCCGCGAGCGAGCGCGGCGGCGGTCGCGAGGCTTACTCCAGCGACGAGCGGGTCGGCATGGCGATGCGCCAGCCGCCACGCGCCATCCACGCGGCAATAGACCAGCGTGACTCGCAGCGGCCAATCCTGAGCCGGCAATCCGCCTACTTCCACATTCTGCATTTCGATCAGCGCAAGAACCACCAGGTCGCGCGATGCATAGGTCTCTATGATTTCCTGCTCGAACACGCCGTTCCTGAAGAACCGCGCCATCGCCTCCATGCGTTCAGGCGTATAGTCGACGCCGCGCGAAGGCGTCCCGCCGAACGGGGACATCAGCGTGAAGTCGTCCGTGTAGGAGATGAGCGAGCGGTAGGCGCGGAGGTCGCCGCGCATGAGCGCGGCGTTGGACAAGGCAGAGCGCTGAACAAGATCGGCCACCGCCGTGTCGGCTTCGGCAGCAGCGCGCGTCGGCCCGCACGCCGCGGCCAGTGTCGAAGCCGCGCCAGCGCCGATGGCCCAAAGAACTTCACGTCGAGACGTTGGCACGGTGGACCGGTCCTTTCTGCTGTTTGTGATGCAACGCCGCTCCGGACGGCCTCGCTTGGGAATGGTGATCGCACTTCAAACGTACTGAATCCAGTGATACGATTTCAGTGATATGCTGAATGAAACTGACCTATCCCGCGCCGACCTGAACCTTCTCGTGCTCTTCGACATCGTCTTTGAAGAGCGTCATGTCGGCCGCGCCGCCGGGCGCTTGCGTCTGTCGCCATCGGCGATCAGTCACGGGCTCGGGCGTTTGCGCCGGCTGTTTGGCGATCCGCTCTTTCTGAGGACGCCGAAAGGCGTTGTGCCGACGGCGCGCGCGATGGAGCTGGCCGCGCCGATTTCGGATATTCTCGCGGGCGTAAGGCGCGTCGTTTCAACCGCCGCGCCGTTCGACGCCTTCACCTCTCGGCGCCGGTTCACGATCGGCGCCCCAGACGGCGTCTCGGCGGTGTTTCTGGCGCCGCTTATTGTGAAGCTCAGCAGCAAAGCGCCTGGCGTCGATATCAGCGTGCGCCAATTGCTCCCTGCGCCCGGGGAAACCGCGCCTGAGCGTGCGTGGACGTTTGCGTTCGGCGACCTCGAAGCGCGCGCGATGGATATTGCCGTGATCCCGTCCGACGACATCCCGGTCCGATTCCATCAGCGCACGCTCTACGAGGAGGATTTCGTCATCGCGATGCGTGCGGGTCATCCGTTTGCATGCGATCCGAGCCTCGCCAGGTTCTGCGACATGCAGCATCTGGTGGTTTCGCTTACGGGCGATCCGCAGGGCTTCGTCGATCTGCATCTCAAACAGCAAGGCCTTTCACGGCGGATTGCGCTCACGGTTCCGAATTTCAGTTTTGCGTTGGCCGTTCTTGCTGAAACAGACCTGATCTCCGCCCTGCCGAAGCGGCTCGTCGCCATGCACGCGCGGCGCTTCGGAATCAATTATGTGGACGCGCCGCTGCCGCTTCCGCGATTCCGTCTCAACGCCGTCGCTTCCAAAGCCGCGTTGATGGATGCGGGGATGAATTGGTTGTTCGGTGTGCTTGTGGTGCCTCCGAACCTAAAGCACCGGCCGCCGCGAAAAAGGCGCACGTGATGCGGAAACTACTGGCGGCTCCTCTGCGCCTATGGCTAACAGTAGCGTTGATTTGGCGCACCCGACACGATTCGAACGTGTGACCTCTGCCTTCGGAGGGCGATTTTGGGGAGTTTACTGGTGCTTCCCCATATAGAAGGGTATGAGATTATGCTCTCCAAATCATGGTATTAAGGATATGCCGGTAGGCAGAGGTCATGACCAGAAATGACCTCGATTTGCTTCCCCGTGCTTCCCCCTTGCTTCCCCGGAATGTAGGAAGATCTTCCGATAGAGCCGTCTAAGAGGGCCCGTCATGACCAAAATCACCAAGCGCACGGTAGATGCCTTGCGGCCGGAAGCCGAAGGCCGCGATCAATGGCTCTGGGACACCGGCGATGGCGCGCTCAAAGGTTTCGGAGTCCGAATGAAGCCGAGCGGAGCCGCATCCTATCTTGTCCAGTATCGAACGAAGGAAGGGCGAACCAGGCGGCTTGTCCTCGGGAGGCTCGGTGAAATGACACCGGACCAAGCGCGCGAATGTGCCAAGGAAAAACTGCGCGCGGTGCGGCAAGGCACCGATCCGTCGGCCGAAAGAAAATCGGCTCGCCAGTCAATCACGGTGTCTGAGCTCTGCGAGATTTATATGCGAGAAGGGTGCGCCACGAAGAAGGCCAGCACCTTGGAAACGGACAAAGGCCGGATCACGCGACACATAAAACCGCTGATCGGAAACAAGATTGCGGCGAGTGTTACGCGGGCCGATGTCGAAAAGGCCCGCGATGCGATCGCCAGCGGGCGGACCAAAGCAGATGTCAAGACGAAGAAGCGCGGCCGGGCCATCGTTGACGGCGGTAAGGGAACTGCGACGCGGACGATCGGTCTGCTCGGAGGCATATTCAGTTTTGCAGTAACCCGCGGCGTTCGGCCGGACAATCCGGTGCGCGGCGTCAAGCGTTTCCCCGACCGAAGGAACGAGCGGTTCCTGTCGCCAATCGAACTGGCGCGGCTGGGCGCAGCTTTAACGGAGGCAGAATCAAATTTAGGAATTCAGACCGTTGCCGCAGCCGCAATTCGGCTGCTCGTCCTGACGGGCTGCAGAAAAAGCGAAATACTGACCGCAAAGTGGGACTACGTCAGTTTTGAACATGGTGTGCTGGCCCTACCGGACAGCAAGACGGGTCACAAGATCGTACCGCTCGGTGCGCCGGCACGAGAACTCCTGGCGAAACTGCCGCGGGTGAATGGCAATCCGTATGTGCTGCCTTCGGTTCGTGGCGACGGCCACCTCGTCGATCTGTCGAAGCCCTGGGCCATGATTTGCAAGGCCGCGGACCTGCCCGGATTACGCATCCACGATTTGCGGCATTCGTTTGCAAGCGTCGGCGCTTCTGGTGGCGATGGTCTTGTCGTTGTCGGCAAGCTGCTCGGCCACAAGGACACCAAGACGACAGCGAGATATGCCCATCTTGCGCCCGATCCGTTGCGCGATGCGGCCGACCGGATTTCAAGTCGGATCGCGGCATCGATGCGTGGCAACGAAACGCATGGGTTGCCGGTGAGCAAGGAAGGTTTGAAATGAAGTCTGCGCCTTCTGGAGACAAACTAAGGCAATGGCTCTGGGAGGCGCATGTTTATCCCCATTTCAAGAGGCGGCCCCAGACCCTCGAAGAGCACGAACAAGCGGCGCTGCATGTCATCCAGATGTACCGGCGAGCAAGTCAACGAACGGCTGATGCACGGCGCAAACGCGGAATTGCGGCAAAGGCTCATTTTCTGTGGCGCTTGATGATGGTGGAGCTTGGAACCTGGCTGATGGATTTTGGCGATGGGTTCATGGAAGAGACGAAAGACGCGCCCCTGAGACTTCAGCTCAGGGCGTTTCTACGGCTCCAAAATCAGGGCCCGCCGACACATCTGGCTGGCCTCGACCCCGTTGCGTTGCTCATTCCAAAGAAACTTCGTGACGCACTGGAAAGCGCGATAGAAGCCCTTGACCAAGGCGAGGTCCATGATCTGGTCAAGCCGGAACGCACGCACCGGCATGGCGACGGATGGACATGGGATCAAATGCGTGTACGGGCCCTCGAGCATGTCGCCTTCTTGTGCGGTCAAGGATTGAAGAAACTCGAAGCGCAGAAGCGTGTGTCTCTGGCTATGGGAATGGGTTCGATCGACACTTTGCGGAGCTGGGAGAAGAGGGGCAGTCCGTTGCGGGAGACAACTCACGGCCTGTCAGAGAAGTTAGAGATTGCGCGCCAAGCCGGCAGGCTGGTGGTTGAAGGGTATAGAGACGATTTGGAGGCGGATGCAGTCGCGTGTAGGCTTGAACTTGAGGGCGAAGAGCTAAAGGCGTTTGGCGCGCGCTACAATGGTCAGTTCGGCGGACGGACCGTCAATCGTGGAAGCACCAAGGGCGGAGATTGACAGCCAGATTCGATGAAGGGGGTGGTGGAAATTCGAAGTCGATTGCCACCATAATTCTGGTCAAAATTCGCGCATCATCACCACCGATGAAAGTTCTAAAAATGGCGATTATCGAGGTCGCGTTCGGCACATTGCCGATAACGATGGAGATTGATCACAATGGAAATACAACGCCCGTTGCGCCGTTCGGAAGCATCCATCTACTTGCTTGATCGCCATGGCGTCAGCCGGACGCCAGCCACATTGGCGAAGCTTGCCGTTACGGGCGGCGGCCCAGCATTCAGGAAGGCCAATCGTATCCCAATCTACGATGCAGCTGATCTTGACTCGTGGGCCGCCTCCATCACCTCGCCAAAAGTCTGTTCCACGTCGGAACTCGGCAAACATGCGCGGCAGGGCCATGCCTTCGGTCACACTAACCGTCCCCCCCGTTCTGGCGTGAGCGGCTAAACACACCGCCGTTATGCCAAATAGTCCCTTGAGCCTTCCAGCGGCCGCAAGCCTACTTGGCGGCGAAATCCGCAGCGGTCAGATTATGTGCCCAGGTCCGGGCCATAGTGCTGTTGATCGGTCGCTTTCCGTCAAACTTGACGAAGGATGCTCAGAAGGATTTCTCGTTCACAGTTTCGCTGGTGATGATCCCTTGATTTGCCGCGATCACGTTCGCGAGCGATTAGGCCTTCCAGATGTCAGGCCAAGCCATCGAGCGCATCGAAGCGGCAGGCCGACAGCCGAGTATGTTTATAGAGATCAAAGCGGAAGGCCGTTCTTGAAGGTCACCCGTTGGCCCTTACGGCCGGACGGAAACAAGGTGTTTTCGCAGTCACATTGGAACGGAAACATGTGGAATAAGGGAGGGCCGAAAGGCGATCCTATTCCGTACAAGCTTCCTGAGTTGCTGGCGGCACAAGAGGCGCCGGTCTTCATTTGCGAAGGCGAAAAAGATGCCGATAATCTTAACGCATGGGGATTGATTGCTACGACAAACTCTGGCGGCGCAGGAAATTGGCATCAAGCGCTCGACCAATGGTTTGCAGGGCGAACGGTGTATGTCCTCGCGGACAATGACGAACCGGGCCGCAAACATGCAGAGCGGGTCGCCTACCATTTGGGTGGTAAGGCGGCGCAGACCAAAGTGATCGACCTCCCTGGACTGCCACCGAAGGGGGACGTAACTGATTGGATTGCTGCGGGCGGTAAACCGTGCGAGCTGTTGACGCTGTGCCATTCGCTTCCAGATGCGAGAAGTATCACTCAAGCGTTGCCGTCAACTGTACTCGAGCGTCCAAGCGCAAAAGACCAACGGCCCAGCCCTTCCCCAATTCACCAAAGCAAAGCGGCAAATTACGGTCACCGTAACCAAGCGGCAAGGAGGCGTTGGGATTTTGACGAACCCCAAGATCATGTCGTTGCGAAACGCTGGATCATGAAAGGGTTGCTTGCGCGCGGCGAAACAAGCGGATGGATCGCACCGCCTAAGGCGGGGAAGTCCGCACTTGTAGGCGATCTCTGCGTTGCCGTTGCGGCGGGTCAGAATTGGCGCGGCAAGCGATCCAAGGAACGTTGCGCGGTTGTCTACTTCGCCCTTGAACGTGGCGATTTGGTTCGTCGCCGCTTGATCGCCACCATGCGGCGCGACGGAATTACGACGTTGCCCATCCGATTGGTTGCAGGCAACCCTGATTTCGCCACGCCTCACGGCATTACTGCGATCATCAATGAAATCAACGAAGCTTCGACGCACTTCGGCTTATCGGTTGGACTTATTGTCTTCGATACTTACGCGAAATTGATCGCGGCAAATGGAGGCGATGAAGACAAGGCTAGCGACCAAGCTGCACTACTTGCAAAGATCAGTGAGGTCAATTTAGAGGTCGATTGCCACGTGGCGTTGATCGGCCATACCGGTAAGGATCAAAGCAAGGGCCCACGCGGCTCTAACGCGTTTGGTGGCAATTATGACTTTGAGGTTCGCATCAAAGGCGAGGATCACCGAACCGCTAGCATCGTAGAGGCAAACGACGCGCCGGAAGGTGTCCTCACAACTTTCACCATGGAAGGCTTTGAACTGGGCCGCGATGAAGACGGCGATCCAATCGACATCGGGATCGTAGCGCGGGATGCGCCTGCGCAAGCGGATGCGCAAGAAGCGGGCCTTGCGCAACGCAAGCTATCCCCTTCCCAACGCATCGCCTTCGAAGCCCTTTGCGAGGCGATCAACGAAGCGGGCGAACTGCAACCGGGCAATCCCCGCATCCCGGCGGGCCAACGAGCCGTCAACGAAGACCTATGGCGGCAGTACGCATACAAGCGAAGCATTTCGAATGCCACCCAAGACGCAAAGTTGAAGGCGTTCACGCGCGCCGTCGAAGCGTTGCTTGCATCCCATCACGTTTCAACTTGGGATGGCTTTTATTGGGTGAACCGTGGTCAAAGCTAAGCCGGACATAGCCGGACATTCCGGACACACCCCTTTAGGGGTGTCCGGATGTCCGGTAGGCATGTCCGGGTTGCTGTCGGGTTCAATGTCCGGTTCGAAATGTCCGGGTGTACGGATCGAACTAACACCTTCGAATGGGCTGCGGGAAATCGCCCGGCAGCGTCGGCGGCTTGCGCCCGATCACCGGAAGCCGGAAGCGTTCCACGAAACCAAATCGGATTTGGTGGCGGCGTTGATCGCAATCGCAGCGGCGCTGGAGGACCTTCGGCAGTGATAGGCATCCCGACCTACCTGCCGGAAGGCGAAGGGCAATGAGCGGCCACGAGAACGCGAATGCGGGCATGGTTCGCGGCAGGGGGTACGGCCCTTAGGTTCTTCCTGGGGTGTTTTGTATGCGGGGGGCGGAAGCGCAATGCTTCTCTAGCGGCAGGTGCGCAACGCACTTGCGCACTTATACGCAACCGGCCACCCGCGGAAGCGCCTTGCGCACCCTTTCGCGCGTGCAAGCCTTTCTTAGCATTGAGGTCCACGGGACGCGAGGCCGAGACTCACCCAAAAGCCCTGCCGGTCAGCAAGGAAATTGATCCAATCGGCGGAGGCTGACTCGTGGGTTCGCGATATCTGTTCGTTCGGCAGGATTCTTGGACGTTGATAATTGTTTGAAGGTGTTACTGGTCAAGGGCAACGATTTGGATCACTCTGTGCCGCGCTCGGATTGGGTGAATGGCGGGTGGCCCGGCTTAGATCTTGTACTGATCTTCCAGGTCTTGAGTTTGCAGGCGAGACATCCGCTTTCAGGCGAGCGGTGTGAC
>DMER01000050.1:8993-12918 GCA_003451645.1 Alphaproteobacteria bacterium
GTGACTATTTGTTCAATGACCGTCCGTCTTTTGCATGGTTTCTGGGGATGAGCCCAGCCTGCTGAAAGAGCGTTGCGCGTGGCGGCCGGCGCTGGCAACGTCATCTCAAATACAAAGTAGTTGCTTATCTCCGAGGCCGTCATGGATCTGCTCGATTTTGGTCTCAAACCGTTGAGCGCCTACCTGCCCAAGTCCGTCCTGGATGCGGTGCGGCGGCGATCGCGCAGGAGAAGCTTCAAAGATCATCAAGCCGTGCATAGGAGAGGCGACGACGAAGCGCGCCTGTGTATCGTGGCGCAGGGTATGGTGCGGTTCGGGCGGTTCCAGCATGACGGCTCATTCAAGCTGCTCGCGATGCTTGGGCCGGGCGCCCACTACGGCGACGTGGCCCTCCAGCGTCAAACCTTCACGCAAAATGTCTACGCGCATGGACGAACCGAGATCGATGTGATCGAGGCGGCCGCGCTCGAAACCATTGTGCTTGATCACCCTGAACTCGCCATCGCCCTCTGGCGTTGCAACACGGCGCGACTGAATGCTGTGCTCGAATTGTATGATGACGCGAGAACGTTGAACGTGACCGCTCGGCTGGCCAAGGTGATCTATGTCCATACCGGGCGGGGCGAACTGCCGGACGGTGTTGCTTGCCTTCAACGCGATCTTGCCGAACTGCTCGGAGTTTCGAAGGTCGCTGTTGGAAAGGCGATGCGAGACCTGGAAAAGGCAGGGCTGATCCAGTCTGGCTATCGCCAGATCATCGTGCCCAACAAGTCCAAACTGAAGGTGTGGTTGCGCAAATCCGGAGCGGCCTGAAGCGCTTGGACGTCCGGTTCCGTGCGCGCTGAACCCGTTACCTGAAACGCTCGAAACATCCTGCCAAATACAAACTTGTTTGTCTTCGTCGCGATTGGACGGTGGCATGATGCGTCTATATCAAGAACGTCACCCGGTGAATGGGCCGAGGTGAACCAACCGGAGGAGCGCGCCATGAGTTCGACAGATCTTACCGGAGACCAAAAAGAGTTTGGCGAGTATGTCCGCCGCTGGCTGACAAAAAACGCGCCGCCGCCGCCGCCGGAGCGCTTACCCATTACGCCTATCGAAGTCATGACCATAGGGCAGCGCGACTACCTGCAGGCCTGGCAGCGTAAGTGTTATGTCGCTGGCCTTGTCGGCGCTGACTATCCCAAGGCGTATGGCGGGCACGGCAATACCGGCTTCCAGCGGATCGCCAATCAGGAGATGAACCGCGCGGGCGTGCCCTTCCTGATCAACATTGTCGGCCTGAGCATGGCTGCGCCGACCATCTTGCAACACGGAACCGAAGAGCAGAAGCGCAAGTTTATTCCAGGATGTCTGTCGGGTGACGAGATCTGGTGCCAGGGTTTTTCTGAGCCGGGGGCCGGCTCGGACCTTGCCAACCAGCGCACGTCTGCTGTCCGCGATGGCGATGAGTGGATCATCAATGGGCACAAGGTGTGGACCAGCCTGGGCCATTTCGCCAAGTGGATGATCCTCGTCACGCGCACCGATAAAACCCACAAATATGATGGGCTCACATATTTCCTGTGCCCGATCGCAGGCCATCCCGGCGTAAGGGTCCGGCCCTTGGTGAAAATCACAGGCGAGACCGGCTTCAACGAAGTGTTCTTCGAGGATGTCCGGATTCCAGACGCCTACCGGCTTGATGATGTGGGCAAGGGCTGGGCGGTTGCGATGACCACGCTTCTGGCCGAACGCGGCGCGTCCGAAGGCGCCGGCAGCGGAGGCGGCGGCGGCGCCAGCGCGATCGAGCAACTCATCGACCTGGCGAAAAGCAGCTGGCGGAACGGCGTGTTGGCGGCCGACGATCCGGTGACGCGCGATGCGATCATGCGCCGCGCGATCGTAGCGGAAGGCCTGCGCCAGAACGCCAAACGGGCGCGTGTGCCTGCGCTGTGCGATCATCCGATGCGTTTGCCGTTGCAGCAAAAACTGACGGCGAGCGAGTTCCAGCAGGACAATGCAAGGCTCGGCGTCGAGATCGCGGGCGCGCATTCCACGCTTTACAAGCGCGACCCACGGGCGCCGCATGCAGGGTACTGGCCGCTGGCCTATCTCAATTCCTACGGCAATACGATCGCCGCTGGCACCAATGAGATTCAACGCAACATCCTTGGCGAGCGAGTGCTCGGCCTAGCAAAGTCGAAATAGGGGTGCGGGCATGACCACAACAAAGACGGCGCCGAGGGATTTCGGCTTTGGCGAAGACGAAGCGATGCTGCGCGACACGGCGCGCAAGATGCTCAGCGAGCGTTTGCCCCTGGAGAAGTTGCGGACGCTGGTCGCAGAAGCGCCGGAGCCGGTCTATGACAAGGGTGAGCGCGCGCCCTGGGATAAACAGCTCTGGGCTGAGATTGTCGCAATGGGGTGGACGGGCCTTGCCGCCGGTGAGGCGGAGGGCGGGTCGGGCGTCTCGCTCGCTGGTATTACAGGGATGGTCGAAGAGGTGGGCCGCCACGCTCTGCCATCGCCATTGATCCCGACATTGATGGCAAGCCTGGTGTTACGCCAAGCGGGCGGGGCCGTTGCCAGCCAGATCCTTGCGCGTATCGCAGGTGGGGCGACCGCAAGCCTTGCTATTACGAACGACCGTGGCAGTTGGGAGCCGGAGGACGCGCCTTTGATCGCGAGTGACGTCGCTGGCGAGCTGGTCCTGCATGGCGACGCGCGCTTCGTCCAGGACGCCTTCAAAGCGGATGTTTTGGTGGCAAGCGCAAGGCTTGGCGACAAGATCGTTTTGTGCGCCGTGGAAACGGGTGCCAAGGGTCTGAGCCTTGAGGCCGACCATATTCACGACCTGACGCGCGATCAGGCGAGCGCCCATTTCGTCGGCGTCCGTGTGGGCGCAGAGGCGATTGTGTCCCGTGACGCCGAGCTAGTGTTGGAGGGTGTCTGGCCGTCCCTCCTTGTGCTTGTTTCGGCTGACCTTTGTGGGGCCAGCGAGCGGTTGCTCCAGACCACCGTGGACTACGCCAAGGAGCGCGTTCAATTCGACCGGCCCATCGGTTTTTTCCAGGCGGTGAAGCATCCTTTGGTCAACGCCATGGTTGAGATCGACCGTGCGCGGTCGCTGCTCTACTACGCCGCCGCGGAGATCGATGCCGGATCGGGGAAGGCGGAAATCGCCGCCCGCATGGCCAAGAGCGCTGCATCTGACGCCGCCGCTTTCATCTCGGACCGGGCGATCCAACTGCATGGCGGGATCGGGTTCACTTGGGAGTACGGCTTGCACATCTATTTCAAGCGGAACCTGCACAATCAGGCGTTTCTCGGGGATGGCGTGCACCAGCGCAAGAAGCTCGCGGAGCTGCTGATCGGGCCCTTGAGCACGTCGCCGAATCTGGATCGGTGACCCATACCTAGCATCACGCACAACGGGAGGACGCGCCATGAAGACCAGGTTGACAGAACTACTTGGCATCGAAGCGCCTATTATCTGCGGCGGCATGATGCGTGTTGGCACTGCGGATCTTGCTGCAGCTGTTTCGAATGCTGGCGGGCTCGGGGTCATGACGGCGCTGACGCAGAAAACGCCCGAGGGCCTCTACAACGAGATCGAGCGCTGCAAGGCGCTCACCGACAAACCGTTCGGTGTGAATCTTACGGTCGGGGTCGTCGCGACCAAGATCGACTATGACGAGTATATCGAGGTGATCACGCGAAGCGGTGTGACGATTGTTGAGACGGCCGGGCGCAGCCCCGAGCCGTTCATGGAGCGCTTCAGGGCCGCTGGCATCAAGGTCATCCACAAATGCGTGACCGTTCGCCACTCGCTGGCCGCAGAGCGGCTCGGCGTCGATGTGGTCAGCATTGATGGGTTTGAGTGCGCGGGTCACCCAGGTGAGCAGGATGTGGGCGGTCTTGTGCTGTTCCCAGCCGCGGC
>DMER01000050.1:13215-14356 GCA_003451645.1 Alphaproteobacteria bacterium
GCCGCGGCCCTGGCGCTCGGCTGCGACGGCATCAATATGGGTACCCGTTTCATGGCCACCCAGGAAGCGCCCATCCACGACGGCATCAAGCAGAAGATCGTGGAGATGGACGAAAATCAGACCCAGATCATCTTCCGCAGCTATCGCAACACCGCACGCGTCTACAAGAACGCGATCTCGAAGAAAGTCGCCGAGATCGAAGCGGCCGGCGGCGGCTTTGAGCAAGTGCATGAGTATGTCTCCGGCACCAATCAGGAGAAAGCTTGGACAACCGGCGATATCGACGCCGGCATGGTAACGGCGGGCATGTCCGGCGCTTTCGTGGACGATGTGCCGACCTGCAAGGAACTGGTTCAGAGGATCGTTGCAGACGCCGAACGGATCATCACGCAGCGCCTGACGAGCATGGTTGGCCGATCCTGAATGGTTTCTGGCCGTCTGAGAGCTTCCGTTTGCACGCCCAATTTGCTCACTCCAGAAAGGGTTAATGCGTCTCGGCCTCAAGGAGAGGCCCGAACTGAAACAGGAAAGAGGTCTCAATGCCGAAGAAAATCTATGTGACGGCGGCCATCGCACTCGCAGGCACAGGTGCACTCGCGGGTTTCAAAGGCCTTAGCCAGGTAATGGACATTGCTAAATACGAACGCACCCTGGACACTTATGCCCAGACCGACACAACCGTGACAAAGGTCACTAATCGAAAGGGCGCGGATGGTCGCGACGCCGCTCTGATATCTGCCTTCTTCGGCCTCGACAACGCGCTGCCCAAACGCTCCACAGACCGCGTCGCGTGTGAAGGAGGTGGCGGCGCGGACGGTATGCCCGTGATCTTCTCGCACGAGGTCGATATCAAGACCCTGGAGCCGGGCGATTTCCGCATCACGACGGAGTCCGGGGCGACGACCCGGGTCACTTGTCTGACGCTTGCACCCGCCGACGATCCCGGCGAATTGCGGACCGCCTTGCTTGCCGGTGAACTCGGCAGCGCCAAGGATCAACCTATGACGGTCGAAATCGTTGGGAATGTGCTGTCTCGGGATGGCACCGTGAACTTCAAAGGCGCACGCGTCGCCGCCACGCGGCTTGAGGCGGGTCCGACAATGGTCTGGGCGGAAATCGTTCCTCAAGCGCAGTGGGAATT
>DMER01000050.1:14570-17078 GCA_003451645.1 Alphaproteobacteria bacterium
TCCTCAAGCGCAGTGGGAATTGGGGCGGCCAGCAACGAGCCTGGCTTGGGGCGGGGGCGAACGCTGTCCTGTTGGGACCAAGCAGGTCGTGCGGGTCACGTGGGGCGGCGGTGTCACCAAGCCTGACGGCCCCGATCCGGCCGATGACAAAGAGCGTCAGCTATACAAGGTCACGACCGTGCGGGCCGGCGGCACGACGGCCGTCATCACCCCGTTTGCGCTCGCCGATCTGAATGACGGCGACAATAATCACCTATTGTGCCTCGACGCGACAGACGCTGTGAAATCGGTCTTCTTCCCCGCTGGTTATTTGACCGACCCGAGAGAAGACCTGAACCCAGACACCACCATTTCCCTGCGGCAATAAGCAACAACTGAGGCGCCAACTTATGACCCACTCTATCGATGTGTTCTGGTCTTTCCGGAGCCCCTATTCCTACCTCGTGACGCCTGACCTTCTTCGCTTGCGCGAGGATTTTGAGGTGGAGGTCAATCTGCGCACCGTTCTGCCGATCGCCGTGCGCGCGAAAGAAGTTCTGTTCACGGATGGACCTAGCAAGCCGCGCTACATCGTCATTGATGCGGCCCGGCGCGCCGAATTTCTGGGTATGAAGATCGCGATGCCTTCGCCCGATCCCATCGTCCAGGACATGCAGACCCTGAAGATCGCCGAGCAGCAGCCCCACATCTACCGCTTGGTTGGCCTTGGCGTCGAAGCAGCGCGCCGTGGCAAGGGGGTGGAACTGGCCTATCATGTTTCCCACCTGATCTGGGGCGGGGAGCCGGGATGGAATGAGGGCGACAAACTCGCGCGCGCAGTGGCCAAGGCCGGGCTCGATCTCGCCGAGATGGAGGCTGCGATCGCGACTTATGATCCCATGGTGGACATTCAAGCAAACCAGGCCGCGCTCGAAGCGGCCGGCGGCTGGGGCGTGCCCACCATGGTGTTCAAGGGCGAGCCCTTTTTCGGCCAGGACCGGATCGACACGCTGCGCTGGCGTTTGGAGAAGGTTGGCGTGCCGAAACGCTGAGCGACACGAGAACGAACATTCATAACTCAACAAGAAACAATGGGAGGACTGCCATGCTGAAACTTCACTTTGCGCCAAACTCTCGTGCCGGCCGGATCGTCTGGCTCCTTGAGGAGCTGGGACTACCCTATGACATCAACAAGATGTCCTTCCATCCGAAGGATCTCAAATCCGATGCGCACCGCGCCCGCCATCCGCTGGGCCGGGTTCCGGTGCTGGAGGATGGCGATGTCTCGATTTTCGAATCTGGAGCCATTGTCGATTACATCATCGAGCGACACAAGAATGGCGGCTTGAAGCCCGCCGTCAATGACCCGCGGTTTCCGGCTTATCTCCAATGGTTCCACTATTGCGAAGGCATGGTGATGCCGCCCGTGAACACGGTGGTGGTGCACACGCTGCTCCTGCCGGAAGATCGCCGGGATGCGAACGTCCTCGGTCAGGCGCAAAGGCTGCTGGCGAAAGCGCTCGAGCCCGTCAACGAAGCGCTGGCGGGAAAGGACTACCTGATCGGAGATTTTTCGGGGGCTGACATCATGCTCGGCCACGCATGTTTCATGGCGAACCGTATCGGATCGGTCAGCGATGACATGACGAACCTAAAGGCCTACGTGGCGCGCATCGCCGCGCGGCCGGCCTTCCACAAGGCCATCACGATGGCATGACGCTTGATTGGCCCGCGGCAAGGTCACCAACACTGCGCTGTTTGCCGGCACGGGAAAGAACAAAATCGGAGGAGGAAACGTCTATGAGTACGCTCAATTCAGATCAGTTCGCCAGAATCCGAACCCTTGGCGACATTGCTCGCGTTCACGCGACCGTACGACCCGACGCCGTGGCCATGAAATTTGAGGGCCGCACGACAACCTATCGCGAGCTGGACGCGCATACGAATCGCGTTGCGCATGCTTTGCTTGCCGCGGGAATCTCGAAGGACGGCAGGATCGGTTATCTCGCAAAGAACACCGACTGCTTCTTTGAAATCCTTATCGGCGGTGCGAAGTGCGGTGCTGTAACGCTGCCTATAGGCTGGCGGCTTGCTGCCGCAGAAATCGCCTATCTGCTCGAGAATGGAGAGGTCTCACTCTTGTTCGTGGGCAGGGAGTTCGTTGCGCTGGCCCGGCAAGCGATTGAGATTTCCGGACAAAAGGTGCGCGTGATCGAACTGGAGAGCGATGCGCCAGATGGATATACGGCCTGGCGCGATAGCGGGAATGATGTCGATCCCGCAATCGCCATCAGCCCCTCTGGCACTGCACTTCAACTTTACACTTCGGGCACGACGGGTCGGCCCAAGGGCGTCATGCTGCCGCCGACGATGTTCGCCGCCGGCGCGACCATCGCGGAGCACATCGAAAAGCTCGCGCAGTCGCCGTTCGCGACCGTTGGCGGCCCGCATCTGATCGTCGGCCCGCTCTACCACACCGGACCGCTCTCGGGCTCGCGCTCGATCGCCGGCGGCACCGCGCTCGTGATC
>DMER01000050.1:17123-17842 GCA_003451645.1 Alphaproteobacteria bacterium
AAGGGCGTCATGCTGACCAATCGCAACCTTCTCGAAATGTGGATTCGCGCCGGGCAAGCGGGGATCGACTGCTATGGTTGGGCGGAGGACGATGTCTGCCTTGTCGCCATGCCGCTTGCCCATATCGGCGGCACAGGCTGGGGCGTTGTTGGGCTGCTGAATGGTGCAGGTCTGATTGTCTTGCGTGAGTTCGATCCGCCGACTGTGCTTGGCATGATCGAGCCTGAGCGCATTACAAAACTCTTCATGGTGCCGGCCGCATTGAACTTTTTGATACAAATGCCGGGCGCAAGGGACATCGACTACAGCCGGTTGAAGCTCATTTTCTATGGCGCATCGCCGATCCCGATCGACCTTCTGCGCCAATCCATGGACGTCTTTGGCTGCGGCTTTTGTCAGCAATACGGAATGACGGAAGCCTGCGGGACGATCATATACCTGCCGCCTAAAGATCATGATCCGAATGGCAACCGCCGGATGAAGTCGGCCGGACGCGCCATGCCAGGCGTCGAGATAAAGATCATCGACAAGGATGGAAACTCACTCCCGCCTGAAACCGTTGGCGAAGTCGCCACGAGATCGTCGTCGAACATGGCTGGTTACTGGAAGAATGAGGCGGCGACGCACGAAACCATTGATGCAGAAGGCTGGCTTCGTACCGGAGACGCAGGCTATCTCGATGAGGACGGTTATCTTTACATCCACGACCGGGTGAAGGA
>DMER01000050.1:18040-22967 GCA_003451645.1 Alphaproteobacteria bacterium
TACATCCACGACCGGGTGAAGGACATGATCATCTCAGGTGCGGAGAATATCTATCCCGCAGAGGTCGAGAGCGCCATTTTCGGCCATCCCTCGGTATCAGATGTCGCCGTCATCGGCGTGCCCGACGACAGATGGGGCGAGGCGGTTAAGGCCATTGTTGTTTTGAAGCCTGGCACTGAGGCCAGTGAGGCCGACCTGCTGCGATATGCCCGTGAACGGATCGCCGCCTTCAAAGTCCCAAAATCGGTTGAGTTCGTGGACATCTTGCCCCGAAATGCGTCCGGCAAGGTGCTGAAGCGCGCCTTGAGAGAGCCCTACTGGGCCGGCAAAGACCGCAATGTGAACTGAAGTCGCGCGGCGCAGACATTTCACGCCCTACCCATCAGGGAGCAACAACATGATCGACCTTTACACCGCACCCACGCCAAATGGCTGGAAAGCCTCTGTGACGCTTGAAGAACTGGGCCTTCCTTATGAGGTGAAGCCGGTCAACATCGCGGCCGGTGAGCAAAAGGCGTCGGACTATCTGAAGCTCAACCCCAATGGTCGCATCCCGACCATCGTTGATCGCGAGGCGGGCGATTTCGCCGTCTTCGAGTCCGGCGCGATCATGATCTACCTGGCGGAAAAGACCGGCCGGTTGATGCCAACTGATGCAAAGGGGCGGTCGCGGGTGATCAAGTGGCTGATGTTCCAGATGGGCGGGGTCGGGCCCATGATGGGGCAGGCGAATGTCTTCTATCGTTACTTCCCGGAGAAGATTCAGCCCGCCATTGATCGCTACCAGAATGAAGGCCGCCGCCTCTTCGAGGTGCTGGATGAGCATTTGGCCAAGACTGAATGGCTTGCGGGCGATTTTTCCATCGCCGACATCGCCAATTGGTGCTGGGTGCGGACCTACAAATGGTCAGGCATCAATATTGACGGCCTCGACCACCTCACGCGCTGGCGCAAGGCGATCGAAGCCCGCCCGGCTTGCCGTCGCGGCCTCGAAATTCCCGCCCCTCCGCCCAGTTCCGATGACAAGCAGGCGGCAGCTGACTTTGTCAAAAAAGCGGGCGAGATCGTGCAGCGCTGAGCAAGCCGATAGTTCGGCTCCCGACTCGGGTCAGAATGTCCTGCCGATGGAGAGCGTCACAGCGTTGCGGCCCCCATCAGCATGGCCATAGGCCAGATAGATGGGGCCAAACCCCGTATCGGCCGCGACAAAGATGCTGCCCGACAGGCGCCAATCGTCAAACGC
This sequence comes from Alphaproteobacteria bacterium, assembly GCA_003451645.1. Taxonomy (GTDB): domain Bacteria; phylum Pseudomonadota; class Alphaproteobacteria; order Micropepsales; family Micropepsaceae; genus DMER01. The sequence continues at coordinate 19,284 of DMER01000050.1, forward strand.
CTCACCAGCATCGGCCCATGTGTTTCCGGTCTCAAGGCTGAACCCTGCATAGACAGGTACGCCCAACAATTGCGGCTCGGCATTGTTGAGTTGGTATCGATAGACCACCGCACCTAACGCATAGGCCTCGCCCGCCAGCTCGTCCTCGTAAAGGCCGGACAGCGCAAACTGCCCACCGAGCCGGTAGAGCGATTCCGGCGTTGGACTTCCCACGAGCGCTGTCCCCGCCCTGGCGGCGGCAATGACCGTGCTCTTGCCGAACGAGACAGCGCCAACGGCGCGCCCTTCGAGGAGTTCGTAATCGCTGGTCGATCCCAGCTCGGTCAGAGCGTTGCTATAGCTGGCAAGAAACCGTGCGCCCTCGCGTGGGAAAAAGGCGTTGTCGAGCCGGTCAAAACCGGCCGAGACGACAATCTGGCCAACATCGATATCGAATTTGTTGGGGAACAGTGTGCCTTCGGTCAGTTCAACATCGCCCGTTCCCCGCTCGATCCCGACGCGCAGCGCAGTGCCACTGTCGGCCTGATAGCCCAGATCGAGCCCGGCCACGATGTAGCGCGCGCGATATTCCCCGAGCGCGAAGCCGCTATCATCATAGACCCGGACGTCGCGCGCCTGGGCATCCGCACGCGCAATGAGGAAGAACTGCTGTAACGGGTCGAAGGGATGGAAATATTCTGCGAACAAACGCATGCGATCGCCCAGGACGCCCTCAAACCGGGCTTCCGCACCATAGGGGCTTAGGGCTGAGGCGGTGTAGTCGGCAGAGATCGAATAGGCCGCCTCCCCATCGAAATCATTGCTGAGGCTCAAGCCTAAGCGAATGGCGCCCAACCCTTCAGGCCGCTTCTCGGCCTTGACCGCCAAGCCGGTCCGTCCACCCTCTTTGACGACGTCGTAGTCGACATTCCGGAACGTGCCCAAGGCATAGATCGAGGTCAGGTCTTTGTTGAGCGCTTCGGTATTCAGCGGCTTGCCCGTCTCGACCGTCAATCGGGCCCGGATCACCTCGTCGTCCAACGGGCTGTCATTGACAACCTTGACAAAGTCGATTGCGGGCGCAGGTGCCACGGCCAACGGCGCGAGGGGGCGCGCTAAGGCGGCGAACCGCGTGGTGTGCTTGCGGGCGGCAACCCGGCCAGGCTCAAGCAATTCTTTGCAGCGGGCAAAATCGGACGCGGAATAGCCCTGAACATCCACCTCGACCAACACATCGCGGTCACCCACGGTGGCCAATTGCTCATTCTCATTTTTCAGGATCAACAAGCTGACGGTTTGCCCTAAGACATCGACCGCGCTCGACAGTTCTTGTTTACTCTTCAGCTTCGTGCGCAAGGCCACCACAATGACGATGTCCGCCCCCATCTTGCGGGCGACATCGACGGGAATGTTGTTGGCCATACCCCCATCGACCAGCAAGCGCCCATCGCGCTCGACAGCGGCAAAAACCCCGGGCACCGACATCGATGCCCGCATGGCGCTTGCCAGATTGCCGCGGTCGAGGATGACCGCCTCGCCGGTTTCGATATCAGTAGCGACCGCGCGATAGGGGATCGCCAAATCATCGAAACTCGCCACATTGCCCTGGCTGCGCACCAGTCCGCGCAAGGCGAGCACCAAATTCTGATCGGAGACGAGCCCCGCGGGCAATTGCACCGCGCCATCCCGGACGCGCAATTTCGGCTTGACGGGAAATTTGGATTCATCGCGCTTCTGGCGGAACGAGAGCCCGTCGCGCGGTGGATTGTCGCTGAAAATTTGGTCCCAATTCATGTCGCGGACAACGGTCTCTAACTCAGCGCCGGTGTAACCAGAGGCATAAAGGCCGCCGACTACGGCGCCCATCGATGCGCCGACCACGATGTCGGGGCGAATGCCTGCGCGCTCCAGCTCTTGGATGACGCCGACATGGGCGACACCCAGTGCGCCGCCGCCAGACAGAACAAGGCCGATCTTTGGCCGTTCATTGCTTGCTGACGCCTCAGAAGCGATAAAAAGGGCTGCCGATAGGACCCCTGCCGCTAGCACAAAGAAGCTGGACGCAGAAAATGCGGAAACGATGCGCTGAGCGCGCGCCTGTCGAACGATCATGGCGGAAGACCTTTAAGGTTTGCTCGTTTCTGTTGGCTCAGGTAGCCCGCAAGCGACCCTTATCTCCTTCACACGGGCGGTTAGCTCTTCCTTGGTGCGCCCTGTCAAAACATCTTTGGTGTCCTCGCGGGTACCCCTGACGACGCCCACTACTCGACCGACGGGAGAAAACGTTTGGACGGCCGATTTTAGGCGCTCGCCGCCTGTCGGCATGGCAGCTTCCAGCGCTGCGATATCCTCCGCCGCCGTCTCACAGTTCACGGGTTTGTTGAGGAGGGTGTCGCGTTCTTCATGCTTGGCGGACCCAAGACCGGCGACGACGACGACAAGGAAGAGAGGCGATAGCGTCATGGCTTTTTCCTTCGGTTCATATCCAAAAAAGTCTGGTCTGTTTGCCTCCAAAGCAGGGGTTTCACGCCCCGTGTTTGGGTAGCGCCCTCACGTTCAAGAGAAGAATGGTAGTGACGACAGCTTCCACGGCGATCATGTCGGTGGCCAAGGCCGCGCCATGAAAGTGCCAAGCGATCAGGCGGCCAACAATTGCGAGTCCAAGGAGCATGATTGGGGGATAGAGCCAAACGCGATTGGCGGTTACGAGCCCAATCAGGATTGTGCCGCCGAGCGTGAGGAAGAATGAGGCAAGGTCAGCGATCTGACTGCTGAGCCCAACCCCCGCAAGCAATTCCATGCCTAACATCTTCGCGGCAAACTCTGGCGCTATCCACCATGCGATGCCAACCAGCACGAATCCGAGCGCCGGAACACCTGCGATGACCTTCAAAACCGCGCTCATGCCTGTCTCCCGCGAATTGCCCGCCGATCACTGCGCGGTCAAAATCAAAACGCTGCCTGAAAGCCCAAGAACGGTCCTGAAACGTCGGCCGTGACGTCGAAGTTTCCGAAAGTCCGCTCGACTGACAGATGGCGGTATCCGCCAACGGCCGACCAGGTTTCGTTGAACCGGTAGCCGGCGCCCACAAAGGCCTGCCAGGTCAGATCCGAGGAATCGCCGATCCCGAACCCACCAACATCGGCATAGGCGACCCCATACCAACGCTCATCAAATTGTTTGCTGATTCGCGCCGCGATGAGCGCATCCGCCCAGCCGCCGTTTCGGCTGAATGAGGCATTGGGCGTCGGCGCAACGCCGACGAGGTGCGTGTCGATGGTCGCATCGATGTAGCGCAGCCCGGCGCCGACATCGAACCGAAGATCGGGAGTATCGACGAGGGCATAGGTTGCATAGGCACTGAACACGACCAACTGCGAATCCACTTCGGCCTCGCTGAACATGCCGCTGGGTGGCTCTGCCTCCGCCCCGACATCGATAAATTGCAGGTCGGCAATCAGCGAGAAGCGTCCATTTCGGGCCTCAAAAGCGCCAAAGAGCGCGAGGTCCAAGGTCTCCAAAATCTCGTCGAAACTGGCCTCGGATTCGACCACGCCCATCGGCGTTTCCACGGTGGTCGACACACCTGGGAACCAGCCATAAAGGGTCGCTGTGTAGTGCCAATCGCTCTCGGCCGACGCCGAACCCGACGCGGCTACCGCCATGGCAGCCAGAAGTGAGTTCCATCTCATAGACATGGTCTG
>DMER01000050.1:23205-23653 GCA_003451645.1 Alphaproteobacteria bacterium
GCACCGGGCGGGCACCAACCCCAGATGCAGCGCCCCATCGGCTAGCTTTTACGGGAGATTCTGCCCTGACGCACAGCTCAGGACGGGCCAAAGACTATTCAGATTTGACCAATGTTGGTGCCACTCTTCTCCTGTCGTACACGAAGAGGGACAGGTCCCCATTCAGAGCACAGGACGTGCAGCCTCATTTCATGGCGTATTTCATCGCCGCCAAAAAGAAACCCACGCCCCCGGCTGAGACTGCGCCAAGCAATGGATACCAATGCCCGCCACGGACGATCCAACCGACCCGCGCGCCCAGGATGCCGAGGATGAGGATGCAATAGACCTGAGAAACGGAAAGCGCTGCTTCTGCGGTCAGCCAGCCGAAACCCGATGCCACGAACAGCGCTGTGGGCAGGTTAGCTACGGCAAGAATGGAATGGCTGCCGCTCCAGGCAGCGCGAAA
>DMER01000050.1:23903-24091 GCA_003451645.1 Alphaproteobacteria bacterium
GCGGCGGCATTCATGATCCGCTCGCCCGTCTCGGCCGCATGAGAGAGGAGTGCAGCAAGAGCCCGCGCAAGGGTCATCGCTAACACCGAGCCAAACAAAATAATGGCCGGTTTGAACGGGGCATCCGGCTGAAGATCCAGTGCCATGAGGATGCTCAGCACCAGGATCGCGCCATAGATCAAGCCGAA
>DMER01000158.1:0-210 GCA_003451645.1 Alphaproteobacteria bacterium
GGCCTGCTCGGCTTGCTCCTCAAGGCTGGCGGGCAGCACACCCTCAGGCGTCAGGCCCACTTGGCCCGCAATATAGAAGAGGTCAGAGCCCGCTTTGACCTGAACCACATGGCTATAGGCGCCAACGGGCGGGCTTACGGTTGGCGGATTTGAGGGGATAGGCATCGTCATGGGCGTTGTTCCTCTGGGCTAGCGCAACGGGCGATCAAA
>DMER01000158.1:509-9273 GCA_003451645.1 Alphaproteobacteria bacterium
ATTCCAACTGACCGCGCGATGCACTAGGCGGCGGCGCCGTGCTGCCGCTTGCGTGAAAATAAATTCTTGAGGTGACCGCCTTGAACAGGCTTGTCCCGAAGACGGCGTTCCACATCCAATTGGGCGGCGCCAGATCTGCCACCCGCCGTAGCATGCCCTTGACGCCATAGCCCGGCGCGTCCTTCGCAATGACGGACGCCGGATGGGCGCCGCTGCCGTCCAGAAAGTCTGCCACCGCTGCCCCTGCCCTGCGCCCGAGGCGCCAGGCCAGCGCGATACCGCCACCAGTCAGGGGCGAACAATGGCCAGCCGCATCGCCCAAAAGCATCGCGCGCGGTGTTGAGACATTTTGCAGGATGCCACTCACCGGGATGAGGCCAGACCGGCGCGCTAGAACCTGCGGCTTGCCCCAGCCAAAGACCTTGTCAAAGCGTGCCATGGCCGCGTTGAGGTCGGGCCGCAAACCGTGGCGCACCGCAAGTCCCGCTTGCGTCACGCCCGCGCCCGGCACGACCCAGGCGATGTAGCCTGGCGCCAAGGCACTATCCAGAAAGCAATGCAAAAAGCGCTGGTCCACGCTCACCTGCGGCGCCAACTCAAATTCCAATCCGCCCAAGAAACGGCGGTTGCGGTCCAGCCCTGCATGGCGGGCGACGGCGCTCTGGGCGCCATCCGCGCCGATCAGAAACCGCCCTTCCAGACCCAGATTGGGCAGGTGGACGCCGGTGGCCGTTTCCTCATGACCAGCATAGCGCGTGCCCAGCAGCAGCGTCGCGCCTGCCCGTTCGGCCTCAGCCGCTTGGTGGCGCAAAAGCGCGGGCGTGTCGGTGGCGAGGAAGTAATACCCGGGCGACCAATGATCCGTATGCGCCAGGCTCGGAGGATAGAGGCGCACGCCCCGGACCTTGCGCACCACAGACGGCGGCAGATCGATGCCGTCGGCTGCCTCTTTCACAATGATGCCGGTCGTGCGCACGCCCTCGCCTGGGTCGCGCTTGCGCTCAACCAGCGCCACCTTCAGACCGCGCGCCGCCGCCACCTTTGCAGCCATGAGCCCTGCAAAGCTTCCGCCCACGACGATCAGGTCATAGCTCTGCATGCGCGCTGTCTCTTTTTGTCACTGGACGCCCCGCCTTAGAATGGGTCGGCGACTTCCAGGATTTCCTGGCCCAGCAGCGCGCATTGCCCGAACGAGACCGCATAGATCATGCGGATGCGGTAGGTCGCCTTATAGATATAGCCGTTGACCTCAAGGACGTCCAAGAGGCCTTTGCCTTTAAGCGCCCGAACCGGCGCCCGCACAACGACCTTCTCGTCGATGGCCCCTTCGGGCGACCCATTGCTCGCGTCCAGTTCGCCATGCAAGCGCAGCAGCGCCAAGGCTTTGGCGCGCGCGTCTGCTGCGCACACATGGGCAGCGCCCTTGGCGGCCTGGGCGCTACTAGCCGATATCGCCAGCGCCAACGCTGCTGTCAGTCCCACTCCGCTCGCAAAGCCCCTCATGTTGGTTCTCCTTGTGGGTGATGCTGTGCGGCACCCTAACCAGGGCCGCAGCGGGAAGGGAAGCGGCAATCGGCCCAATATTGCAAGACCGGCTCTCTTCGCTCCTTTCCTGATTGCTCTCATGGCACCATTTTCCGTGAGATTTTCCGGCGGCCGTGCAGAACACGCAGGACCCGCACCAAGTCGAGGTTCCCGTCATACCGGTAAAGCAGATTGTAAGGCGGAACCATCAGCAGTCTGACATCCATCCCGAGCCTGGGCCGAGGTGCACCCTGCTCTGGGAACTGAGCCAACCGGTCATAAGCGTCAATGAACCCTTGAGTATAACGATCGGCAATTGTCCGCCCGGCGCGCGCTTCAAGGTGTTCGAGGATCGCCGCGATGTCGGCGATCGCCGGTTCGGTCACCTCAACCTCAGCCATCAGGACCGCAATTTTGCCAACAAAGTGGCGACGCGCTCTTTCGCAACAGCAGCGGGCACAACCTCGCCCCGTGCTATGGCTGCATCGGCTTCGTCAATAAAGGGTTTGGCCCATGCCATGTCATCATCGTCAGATGCCGCTTGCGCGGCGATCACCGCGTCGATCATTGCGCGCACAGCATCCTCGATGGTGTTGAACTCGCCACGCGCAACGCAGGCGTTGAGCCAAGCCTCTTGGGTCGGAGTGAGGGTAATGGTCATGACAATAGCCTAGCACAAAGAGGGCGCGGGTCGAAGCAAAAGGCTGCCGGGGCCGCCCCATCCCCTGTTGTTCATCGCCTAATCGTGAGTGACGGGGATGGGAAACATCGCTAATCTTGCGCGAAATCACCACCGTTGGGGAGCATTGCGACATGAATAGGCGTCAGATTCTGCTGTCCAGTCTTGCACTTTCGGCCGTGTCGGCCACCTCTTTGCCACTCCTCGCCGCCCCCAATCAGAAGCGCCCCATGCCACCCATCCCTAAGAAAATCCCCAAGAGCTTTGATCAGGTCGGCCGCAAACGCGTCGACAACTACGCCTGGATGAAGGACGACAATTGGCAAAAGGTCTTGCGTGACCCAAAGATTCTGCAAGCCGATATCCGCGATCACTTGCTCGCCGAGAACGCCTATTTCGATGGCATCATGGCCGACGCCAAGCCGCTGCAAGAGACAATGTTCGCCGAGATGAAGGGCCGCCTCAAGCAGGACGATGCCTCCGTGCCCGAACCTGACGGCCCCTTCGCCTATTACAGCCGCTATGCGGTGGGCGCTCAGCATCCCCTTTATGCCCGCACGCCGCGCGATGGCGGCAAGGAGGAAGTCCTGCTCGATGTCGATGCGCAGGCCAAGGGCAAGGCCTTCTATCAAGTTAGCGCCACGGGCCACAGCCCGGATCACAAGCTCTATGCCTATGCCGAGGATGACAAGGGTGCCGGCATCTACCGCATCCTGGTCAAGGATTTGGCGACCGGGGCCCTCGTCGGGACACCAATCGAGAATGCATCGGGTGACTTTGTGTTCTCACCCGATGGTGCCTGGCTGTTCTGGACCTTCACGGACGAGAACGCCCGGCCAGTAAAGGTGTTCCGCCGCCCAGCGCGCGGGGGCACCGACACGCTTGTCTATGAGGAAAAGGACCCCGGCATGTTCTTAAGCGTGGGCTTGAGCCGCAGCCGCGCTTTCATCCTCATCTCTATCGCCAATCAGGAGACGAGCGAGGTCCACACCATTCCGGCCAACACGCCGACCGCCGCGCCGGTTCTCTTCGCGCCGCGCCAGGTGGCACAGCTCTACACGCCCGTCCATTACGACGGCCGCTGGTATATCCATACCAACGCCGATGGCGCGGTGGACTTCAAGATCATGAGTTGCGAGTTGGGCAAGACGGACCGCGCGTCCTGGAAAGACTACATCCCCCATCAGCCGGGGCGCTATATCGAAAGCATGACGGTCTTTGCGAACTACATGGTCCGGCTGGAGCGCAACAACGCCCTGCCCCGCATCGTGGTGCGGGCCAAGACGGGCGCCGAACACGCCATCGAGCAAACTGAGGCCGCCTTCGCGCTTCAACTCGACGAGGGCTATGAGTTTGAGACCAACACCTTGCGCTTTGTCTATCAATCGCCCAGCACGCCGCGCCAATGGTTCGACTATGACCTCGCCAAGCGCACGCGCGACCTTCGGAAAACCCAAGAAGTGCCCTCAGGCCATGATGCCTCGCGCTACCTCGTCGAGCGCTTCTTCATCAAGGCCAAGGATGGCGCCGAGATCCCCGTCACCACCTTGCGGCTAAAGACCACGGCCAAGGGATCGGGCGCGCCGGTCATGCTTTATGCTTATGGCTCTTATGGCATTGGCACGGATGCGAGCTTCAACACCAACCGCTTCAGCATTGTGGACCGCGGCTGGGTCTTTGCCATCGCGCATGTGCGCGGCGGCGATGAGAAGGGCCGCGGCTGGTTCGAGGACGGCCGCAAGGCCAAGAAGATCAACACCTTCACCGACTTCATCGCGGTGGCCGAGGGTCTCGTCGCGCGCGGCGATGCCAAGGCAGGGCGCATCGTCTCCTATGGCGGCTCAGCGGGCGGGTTGCTGGTCGGTGCCGTGTCAAATCTCGCACCGGATGGCTTGTTCGCAGGCCATATCGCCGCGGTGCCGTTCGTCGATGTCATCAACACGATGAGCGATGAGACCTTGCCGCTGACCCCGCCCGAATGGCCGGAATGGGGCAATCCGCTCAAAAGTGCTGCGGATTACGACACCATGCTCGCCTATTCGCCTTACGACAACGTCGCCAAGAAGCCCTATCCGCCGATCTTTGCCTATGGCGGCCTGACCGATAGCCGCGTCACCTATTGGGAGCCCGCCAAATGGGTCGCACTCTTGCGGGAGCGGGCGCCGGAGGCGGGTCCTTATCTGCTCCACATCAATATGGATGCGGGCCATGGCGGCGCCTCGGGCCGCTTTGATCGCCTGAAGGAGGTTGCGCGGGACTTTGCCTTCGCGCTGAAGGCGGTGGGGGATAAGGCGGCTGGGGCGCCGTTGCGCTAGAGCGTGTCCAGGAAAAGTGGATACCGGTTTTCCGTCAGGGCACGCGCAAGAACAAAAGGTTAGAGCGGGATGGAGATTCGAAGAAAACTCATCCCGCTCTAACCAAACGCCACCAGGGTCTGAAACAGGCCCGTATCATTGATGATCCGCGGCACCTTGTTCTGACCGCCAAGGCGCCCGCGGGCCTTCATCCAGGCGGCAAAGGTGCCGGGCGCCACGGCCTTGACCTGAGGCGCCTTCATGCCAAAGCCATCCGCCCGGTGCGCGCGGTAATCATCGTTGCGGCGGCTCAGGGTCTCGTCGATCACCCGCGCAAAGGTGACAAGCGCCGCCTCGTTGGGCCTCGTGTCGAACTCCACCACATACAGGTGGCCGCCCAATTCGCCGGGTCCTTGCGGGAACACCGCCCCCATCGAGAAGTCGGTGACCGCGGCGCCAATCGCTTGTGCGCCTGCTGCTACCGCGTCCTCTACTTCCTCGCCGATCAGATGCTCGCCAAAGGCTGACATGGAGTAACTGGTGCGCCCCGTGATCAGAATGCGCGGCGGCTTCACGCTCACAAAGCGCACCGTGTCGCCAATCACATAGGACCAGCAGCCGGAGCACGTGCTCAGCACGAGTGCGTAATTGACGCCTGTCTCAACCGTCTTGATCCAGAACCGGCGCGGATTGGGCGCATCCAGCTCCTCCACCGGCACGAATTCAAAGAACAAGCCATTATCGAGCAGCAGGCGCAAACCATCCTCGGGCGTCTCATCCTGCAGTGCGATAAAGCCTTCCGACGCCGGATAGACTTCGCGCAGCTCCGCCCCGCCCGCCAGAAACGCCTCAAAGCGCGCGCGATAGGGTTTGAAGTTCACACCGCCATGAATCAAAAGCTCAAGCTTGGGATAGACGTCCCGCGCCGTCACCGTGCGCCCGGCCCCCGCACTGAGCTTGTCAAAGAGGATCAGCAGCCAGGACGGCGTACCCGTCAGCACACGGATGTCTGCGCTGGGGCTCAAATCGGCGAGGCGTTTGAGCTTGTCCTCCCAATCGGTCAGCAAGGCGATCTCAAGCGGGGGAAACGCAAATTGCTTGGCCCACCAGGGCAGACGCTTGATCGCAATGCCTGAGAGATCGCCGGACCATATGCCTGGTGCCTCTGCGACCAGGTCGGTGGAGCCGCCCAGCATAAAGCTCTTGCCGCCAAACACGCGTGAGCGCGGGCGATGGGTCACATGATGCGTCAACAGATCGAGACCGGCAAAGGTGTTGGACCGATTCATCGCCGCTGTCACGGGGATGTATTTCGAACTGCCCGAGGTCGTCCCAGAGGTCACGGCGAAGTATGGCACCATGCCTGGCCACGTCACATTGTCGAGGCGCGGGAATGTCGGCTTCCAATAATCGCGCCACATATCGTCATAGCGGCGCAAAGGCACCGTCGCTTGAAAGTCCGCCACCGAGCTCAATCTGTGAAACCGGTGATCCCAGCCAAAGCGCGTCTGTGCTGCGGTGGAGACAAGCTTGTCGAGGGTGCGCTCTTGCGCGTCGACCGGATCCTGACGCGCCAGCACGCGGCGCCGGTTGGCCGCATACAGGCGCAAGGCAGGGGTCAGGTCGATCATGAACCAGGCTTGGTTGCGGGCATCCAACGGGTCTTGACCGGGAATGTGGCGCGCACAGTCTCGATCTGCAAGGGCACCTGATAGCTTTGTCCATCCATAAAGGCCGGAACCTGGTCAATGAAGTTCTGCGACTGATACCAGCCATCATTGCCGCCCAGCAGCACGAACCAGTTGGCGTCAGGGTTGGCCATGTCTGAGACGTGGCGGGCCTGCGCGCCATAGCGGGTCAGATGCCGCTCTGCGGTCAGCGGATGATCGGTCTTGAGCACGGTCTCGGCACTGCCTGCGGCTGGCACATCGCCGAAATTGTAACGCCCGCCAATCAGCGGGATCGCCGAGAAATAGGCCTGCACGCCCATGCGGTGCATCTCGCCCCAGGTGGGGGTCGCGGCCATCGCGGCCGACCCCGCATCGAGCCCAAGCGTCAAGGCCGCACCAAACTTCGCGGCATCGACCCGGCCCAGCTCCAGCGACAGCCGTGTATAGGGGCTGCCTGCCGCATCCAGGGCGTCAATGTCCTCCTTCAAGAAAGCCGCAGGCAGGAACGCCGACATCGCCGCCTCAAACGCCACCGCGCCGGTCGAGCTCTTAGAATAGAGCCCGTCCCAGCTTGCAATAGCGTCGAGCACCTTGGTCTGCACGGGCGTCAACCCACTGCCCTCGGCGCGGGCGCGTTTGACGAAGGCATCGCGCATCATCAGCGAGGAGATGCTCACCGTGTCCATCTGTATCGCCTTGAGGTCGGCTGCGGTCAGCACGGGCTTGGCGCCCAGCAATTGCTGCATCCGCAAGACGCGGTCATCGGCGGAGAAGAAATACCCGATGGGCACCTCCCCTTCCGCGCCGCGGTTGTTGGCGGAGGCCACATAGCCTTGCGCCGGGTTATAGGCCGAGGGCAGTTCGGTCGAGGTCACAATGCGGTCCCACTCCTTGGCCTTGTCCAAGGGCAAGACGATGTCGGCGGGCAAGTCCTTGCCGCGCGCGGGCAGATGCGTCGCAGTCACTTGGCCAATATTGCCCTGCGCGTCCGCATAGACGAAATTCTGCGGCGAGATCGAGAAGCCCGCGAGCCCCGCCCGGAACTCCTCCCAATTGCGCGCTTGGTTGACCTCCAGCATCGCGGAGAGCTCATCCGTCGGGTAATGCCCGATCCATTTTAGCGCCACGACTTCGCCCGGCTTCAGCGGCAAGGCGCTCGCATCGGAGAGCACCGGGCCATAAGGCGTCTCGCGGATGGTGATCTCCTCATCGAACCACCAGCGCACCTTGACCTCTTCGGTGCGGCTTTTGATTTGCTCCGCAGGCAGAGCACTCACATCGAACAGGTCGCTGCTGGCCGAGCGCATATTGGTGCCGCCCCAGGCGATCCAGGGATTGCGTCCCACCGCCACAAAGGGCACGCCCGGAACCATGAAACCCACCATATTGTAGTTGGGCGATTTGACGCCTGCGAGCATCCAGGCATTGGGCAGGTTCACCCCTAAATGCGGGTCATTGGCGATCAGTGCCGCACCGCTTGCCGTCTTGCTTCCCGCCACCGCCATGGAGTTCGAGCCCGTCCGGCTCAGTGTGGTCAGCAGATCGCTCAAGCCCTCGGCCGCGGCGGACTTGCCATTGGGCGTGAAGGAGGGCGCCGAGGTCGTGCCTTCCTCCTGCACGCGGGCCCAGATTTGCGGCCAGTCCGCGCGGTTGCGGTAGGGCATCAGCCTAATCCACACAAGCCAGCTCACATCGACGGAGGCCAGCCTGCCAATGGTCAGCACCTCATGCGGCTCCCACGGCACCACATCCAGGCCCAGCAGCGTGTATTCATGCGGCAGGTCCTTGGCCGTGCGCTGATACATGTTCACGCCCGCCACAAAGGCGTCGAGCCAGGCTTTTTTCTCAGGCGCCATCGCCGCGTACACTTGCCGCGAGGTCTTGCCCAAATTCAGGATGCGCAGCGCTTGCTCGATCTGGGCCACTTGCGCGATCGGCCCCGCCATTTCCTGCAGGCGCGCCTGGCTGACCCGGCGCAGCACCTCCATCTGCCCGAGCCGCAAATGCGCATGCACAAGCCCCAGCGCAAACGCTGCATCGCGGTCGGTTTCCGCCTCGATGAAGGGCACCGCTTGCGCGTTCCAATGGATGGTAACCGGCCGCTCAAACGGCATGGCCGTCGCGGTCGGCAGCATCGCCAGACGCTGCTCAAGGCTCGTGGGTTCCGGCAGGCCTGACAGCACCGCGCAGCTGCTCACACTTAGCGCCAAAACGCTCGCCGCCGCGATCCGGCGCCACTGCTTCAACCTGCTCACGCTACCTGCCCCCTCGCCCGTCTAATGGCCGCATTGTTATCACTGTTCACTTATACGGCCAAGCCCTGGCGAAAGATCATTCACTTACGCGCTGCGCTCAAGTGGGAATAGCGGCGGCGCCGATACAACGCATCTCCCCCTCTTTTTGGGGTGAAGGGGGCCGGTGCCAAATCTGATCGTCATCCCGCAAACGGCGCCAGCCATTGTGCGGGACCCATGAACACCCATGATCGCCTGGATAAACAAGACTTTCGCCCCAAATCTCCACCCAACGCGTCAGCGTTTGGGGGGAGTGGCGCGAAGCGCCGAGGGGGGCTGGCCGTTGCCCGCCATGCCGCGAAG
>DMER01000035.1:0-192 GCA_003451645.1 Alphaproteobacteria bacterium
CACGACAATGAACGGCATCGGTGAGAGCGAGATATCTTCTTCCTCATACTGCGGTTGCCCGGTCGTGGCGTCAAAACCGGTCTGTACTTGACGCGTCAGGCTTTCACCCTTTTGTGCCGCTTTGGCGATGCGCTCATTATAGCCATGGATGTTCCGTACACCCAGCTTCGACATGCGCCGGTAGCGGTCCTC
>DMER01000035.1:400-4007 GCA_003451645.1 Alphaproteobacteria bacterium
ATGCGCCGGTAGCGGTCCTCCATCTCGCGCACAGTCCATTTCAGCGCCACCACAGCTTTCTTGGGATCAGTGACCACTGGCGTCAGCAAATGCGGAATGCCGTCATAGACCGACAGCTCCAGCATCTTTGGATCAATCATGATGAGCTTGCAGATATCGGGCGGCAGCCGGTAGAGCAGGCTCAAGATCATCGTGTTGATGGCGACAGACTTGCCCGAGCCGGTCGTTCCCGCAATGAGCAGATGCGGCATGCGCGCAAGATCGGCGACAACGGGCGCGCCACCAATGTCCTTGCCCAGGGCAAGGGTCAAGCTGGCCGGCGTTTTCTCAAACTCGGCCGAGGCGAGCAGCTCACGCAGATAAACCGTCTCACGCTTCTGGTTGGGCAGCTCGATACCAATCACATTCCGGCCTGGAACAGCGGCGACGCGCGCCGACACCGCACTCATCGACCGAGCAATATCGTCTGCCAAACTGATGACACGCGACGAGCGGATGCCGGCGGCGGGCTCCAACTCATAAAGTGTCACAACTGGGCCTGGTCTTACCTGCCCGATCCGTCCGCGCACGGAGAAATCGCCAAGCACCTCTTCGAGCCGCCTGGCATTGGTTTCAAGCAGCTCATCAGAATCGCGGGTGATCTTTTGCCCATCCTTTGGTTTGGCGAGGAGGGTCAGCGGCGGCAGCTCATAGGGGCTGTCTTCCTCAAGATCAAGCGCGGGCTGCGCCTCTTCTTCAAGCCGCTTTCCCGCAGCAGGCTTCTCGGTGCGTAGGATGCGCAAGTCGGGCTTGGCAACAGGTGCTATCACGTCGAGTCCCGGCATGCGCGGTTCGACCCGTTTGCGTGGGCGGGGAGGGCAGGGGTCTTCGACGGGAAGATCCGCAACTGACGGCTCATCGTCCTCAAGATCAGCTTCCGTTTCTGTGTCTTCGTCGCTGCTCGCGCGCCTGCTCCACGGCCAAGATCCAGAGAGTTGTGGCATCTGAATGCGCGGACCCCGCCAATCTTGAAAACTGGGCCATTCCGGTAACTGCCACCGCAGCGGATTGATGGCGCCAGCCCAGACATACAGGGCGAGCCCCGCGAGGCCAACTAGCATGCCCAATGGCCAAGCTAGGAAGGGCGCGCCTACGGAGTCTGTACCGCTGGTCAAGAGGGAATTGATCAGATGCCCGGTCAGTCCGCCCAAGCCTCCGGGTGCGGTCGACGCGATGGTGTCATTCAGAGCGGTCAACCCAGCCGTGAAAAGTGCCGCGCCGCAGAGGCCCGCTGGTATGCGCCGGACGAGGTCCAACTCAGTGCGCCCATCAATCAGCCAATAGCCCCAGATACAGAGCAACAGGGCGATGGCGAGCGGCGTGATCCCAAACCAAACGCTGGCCAAGCCCATCCAGGTTGCGCCCCAGGTTCCCAGCCAATTCTGTGTCTAGACCGGTGCCGCATAATCAAAAGAGGGATCGTTGGGCGCCGACGTCACGAGTGCGACGATGCACATAACGGCCAGAACCAGCAACGTTGCCCCAAGGCCCCTCGCGAGGACCCTCTTGCCCATTTCGGCTGAGACAGCGCCGAGGTCGCTCCAATCATCCGGCAGGAAGGGCACTCTCTCCGATTGCGAAGTTCCGAACACGCGGTCCAGGAAATGAGGGCTTGTCTGCACATCTGACATTGCGCGGCCTCTGCTGCATCAAGAAAGGGTCTGAGCCAGCCTTCTCAGTGCCTCCTGCGTCGTTGCAAAGTCGTTAACCAGGGCCACGCGAATGTATGATGCACCCGGATTTCCGGTCACTGTGTCTTGTGCGAGATAGGCACCGGGCAGCACGCGCACACCTGCCTCCCGCCATAACCGCTCGGTCGCAGCGACGCCATCCCCGACGTCGAGCCAAAGGAAAAATCCGCCGGCCGGGCGGTAGAAGCGAAACCGATTCCCAAGGATCGACTGTGCCAGCTCGAATTTCTGAGAATAAAGCAAGCGGTTCGCTTGAACATGCGCCTCGTCATCCCAAACGGCTGCTGAGGCATGGGCGATGGGCAGGGGCAGGGCAGGGCCAACCACATTGCGATAGGCGCGGAACTTGCCAATCAGGCCCGGATCACCGGCAACAAATCCCGACCGCAGTCCCGGTAGGCTCGAACGCTTGGACAAGGAATGAAAACTCAGAGCCCGCTCGAGAGAGCCGGTCTGGCGGTAGCGCGCTTCGAGCGCACCCACAGGCGGCACATGATCATAAATCTCGGCATAGCATTCATCCGCCAAGACGACGAAATCATGAGAATCTGCGAGCGCAAACAAGCGCCGCCAATAGGCTTCATCCGCTGCGGCGCCTTCCGGGTTTGAGGGCGAACACAAATAGATGGCGGCCGTTCGTACCAGCAGCGCCTCAGGCAAGGCATCAATCTCTGGCAAGAAGCCAGTCTCGCGCGTGGCATTGACATAGACCGGCTCATAGCCTGCGGCAAAGGCAGCGGCGGAATAACATTGATAAAATGGGTTGGGAATGAGGATGGATGGGCGTTCGGTTTGACCAGAGCGCTTGCCCAGGATTTGCGGCGCCAAGAAAAGCCCCTCGCGTGTACCGGACAGTGGCAAGATGTGTGCGCCGGCCGTGGCGGCGCCACTGAGGCCATAACGGCGATCCAGCCATCGCGCAATCGCCTGCCGCAAGACCTCCGGGCCTTGGATCGGCGGATACCGGCCGAACCCTTCCGCATGTTCGCTCAGTACACGAACGACAAAGTCCGGCTGCGGGTGCTGCGGCTCACCGAGAGCCATCTGGATCGGCGACTGGCCAAGTTTTGTGTCACCCAAGAGCTGAGCGAGGCGGGTGAAGGGCGATTGCGGCAATTGTTCAACCATTGCCAAAGTTTATTGTGTAGCGTCGCGATTGTGAACTGGCGAATTACCTAAGCCGCACTGCTCTGTGTGTCGATCGCAACAATAGCATGCGGCAGGTCGACATGGACCCGTGTCCCGGCCCCGACTGTGGATTCAAACTGCAGACTGCCGCCCAAGATTTCAATGTGTTTCTTGACCAGGTAGAGCCCAAGGCCCCGCCCCTCATGCTTGCGTGTGAAGGTGCCATCGCCTTGATAGAACAGCTCCGTTACCTTATCGAGGATTTCTGGGGCGATGCCGCAGCCATCATCTTCGACGGTGATCCGCAGTCCGCCACCCGGCGTGGCGGTGGCCCGCACCACGGCGCTGTTCTTGTGATCGGGTTTGGTGAACTTGATCGCGTTGGACAACAGATTGGACAAGATTTGCTTTAGCAGCCGCGGGTCCGTCTGGATGAGGCCTACGCCACCTTGGATGTCATGAGACAGCCTTTGGTCATCGTAATCGCGCGAATTGCGGATGAAGCCGAATGCGGATTCGATGATCCCGTCAAGCTCCACGCGTCTGCGCTCAGCCTTCACGCCACCAGCCTCAAGCCTGCTGATTTCCAGAACGTGGTTGATCATATCGAGCAAATGATGCCCACTCTTCAACACGATATCCGCGTATTCGCGGTACTTGGCATGACCCAGGGGCCCTAACGTCTCGCTCTCGATGATTTCTGTGAAGCCGATGATCGCGTTCAGCGGTGTGCGCAGCTCATGGCTCAT
>DMER01000035.1:4208-4448 GCA_003451645.1 Alphaproteobacteria bacterium
AGCTCATGGCTCATATTGGCGATGAACAGGTTCTTGGACCGCTCGGCCATTAACTTCTCTTCTGCTGCGCGCCTTTCTGCGGCCTCCACGCGCTTTCGCGCCGTGATGTCGCGCAATGTTAGGACGAAAACCGGCTCGTTGCTGTGCGCTTGCCAGAGCGACTTGTTGACGACCACCTCAACGGTCGCGGCCGACGACGGTGGCTCTGCGGGGATCACATGCTCAAAGGTGAAGGGGAAC
>DMER01000035.1:4671-5103 GCA_003451645.1 Alphaproteobacteria bacterium
AAATGGGCAGCAAGGCTTCAATGGGTGAGCCATTGAGCGCTTCGCGCTGCGTACTGAAAAGATCGGCTGCTTTGTCATTGCAGATCACGACTTGGCCACCTTCATCGACGGCGAGAATGCCATCGGAGGAATCCTCAACGATCTTCGTAATCAGCGCCTGTCTGGCAGCGCTGCGCGCGCGCTCGGCCCTCAGCTTTCGAGTGCGATCAATCAGATCAGCCGCCATGGTTCCAAGCGCCGTATAGGCCAAGATCGCAAATTGCGGCCCAAGGTCCAAACTGATGGCATGCGTTTTCTGCAGCCAAAGGGACAAAACGAGACAGAGTCCGGAAAGAATGACCGCGCCACACACAGCGCCAATCCACCCCCGCAGGGCTTGCGCCTGGAAGAGGATCAAGAGCATCAAGCCCATGCCCGCGCTCAGCCAATGGT
>DMER01000035.1:5344-5561 GCA_003451645.1 Alphaproteobacteria bacterium
GCAGCCAATGGCTCGTCCGTGCGATTGTCCGGTTTTGGCTCATGCTTTCGGCCGCGAGTGCTTGCACGGTCACACCCGGCAGCACGCCGTGCCGAGGCACAGGCAGCCGGTCACCCAACTCGATAGCGGTACCGCCAATAATGATCGTCTTGCCATCAATGGCTTTGCGTTCGATCCGCCCAGCCAAAACATCCGCATAGGAAAGCCGCGGGATGCT
>DMER01000039.1:0-149 GCA_003451645.1 Alphaproteobacteria bacterium
ACACTGCCCATGCCGCGATAGGCCTTGAACGAGCGGCCCTGATAGATGAAGACCTCGCCCGGCGCTTCATCCGTCCCGGCAAAGAGCGATCCCATCATGGCGGCGTTGGCGCCCGAGGCTATGGCTTTGGCCAGATCGCCGGAATATTT
>DMER01000039.1:272-1897 GCA_003451645.1 Alphaproteobacteria bacterium
GCGGCCCTGGTAGAGGAACACCTCGCCCGGGCTTTCGTCGGTGCCGGCGAGCAGCGAGCCGATCATCACGCAATCTGCGCCGGCGGCGAGCGCCTTAGCGATATCGCCGGAATATTTGATGCCGCCATCCGCAACGACCGGGATGCCCGCTTTGGCCGCCACGTCCACCACATCCATGATCGCGGTAAGCTGCGGCACGCCGACACCCGCCACCACCCTTGTGGTGCAGATGGAGCCGGGCCCAATACCCACTTTAACGGCATCCGCTCCTGCGTCGATCAGCGCGCGCGCGGCATCGGCGGTAGCGATGTTCCCGGCCAGAACCTGTGTCGCGTTGGACTCCCGCTTGATGCGATTAACGGCCTCTATAACGCGCACGGAATGCCCGTGGGCGGTATCGACGACGATGAGATCAGCACCCGCAGCAATGAGACGCCCGGTCCGCTCAAACCCCTCCTCGCCCACGGTTGTCGCCGCAGCGGCCAGAAGACGCCCCTCAGCATCCTTTGCCGCATTGGGATGGGCTTGTGCCTTTTCAATGTCCTTCACTGTGATGAGACCGATGCAGCGATAGGCATCATCCACCACCAGCAGCTTCTCAATCCGGTATTTGTGCAGGAGACGCTTGGCTTCTGCCTTATCTACGCCCTCTCTCACCGTCACCAGGTTCTCATGCGTCATCAGCTCACGCACTGGCTGGATCGGGTTCGACGCAAAGCGCACATCGCGATTGGTCAAAATACCGACCAGCTTTCCAGTTCGAGGCTCAGTCACCGGCACGCCCGATATCTTGTGCCGCGCCATGAGCGCTTGCGCCTCTGACAAGGTTGCATCTGGACCGATGGTCACAGGATTGACGACCATGCCGCTCTCGAACTTCTTGACCTGGGCGACTTGCTCGGCCTGTTCATCCGGCTTGAGGTTGCGGTGAACAACCCCGATCCCGCCCGCTTGCGCCATGGCAATCGCCAGTCGTGACTCCGTCACCGTGTCCATCGCTGCGGACAGTAAGGGAATGCCAAGCTCAATCGTTTTGGTTAGGCGCGTATTCGTGCGAACAGCCGAGGGCAGCACCTCGCTTGCCGCTGGCACCAGCAGCACGTCGTCAAAGGTCAATGCATCGCGAATGGAAATTGAGGTCAACGATCCGGTCTCCCGTCACTCAGAGTGATTGCGTTGACGAGGCGTCCTATCACGCTGCACTGCGAAACGCAAAGTCGGACGAATGACCTACGCCAAAGTCAACACCGCGACAGTGCGCCACAATCCAGGATGGTTAAACCTATGGCAATTTTGAGCATTGTTCATGTCTAGACCATGGGTTCGTCATGTCGCGCCATATGAATTCTCTCGCGATCATTGCCCTCTGTGCAATCGCCGTTGCCGCACCTGTCAATGCCGCCAAGCGCAAGCCGGTTCAGCAGGCCGCAGCACCCGCGGCCGCGGCACCCGCCACGGGGGTTTGCTACCTCAAAGCTGATGGCAGTCCATCGGCCTTTGATGCCATCGACACCCGCCGCACAGGTGCCGTCAACCTCGACATCTGGAAAGCCTATTATGGGCAGCGCTACAGCGAACTGTCGGCGGAGCGTAAGAAAAAGACCAATGTTGACCGTTATCTCAAA
>DMER01000039.1:2101-3004 GCA_003451645.1 Alphaproteobacteria bacterium
TTGACCGTTATCTCAAATATGCAGGCGCACGCTTCAAAGGCTTGGACAAGGACCGCAACGGTCAAGTGACCTGCGCCGAATACAAGGCCTCGATCGAGAGGATGAAAGCCGCGCGCGTTGCCAAGGCAGCCGCTGCTGCAAAGTCCAAAGCAAGATAACGGTATCACCCAGCCCTAAACCCGGTCCCCAGCACATACATCTCTGTGGAATCGGCCCGTGAGGCGGGTGGCTTGATGTGCACAACTTTCGCGAAGTGACGCTTCAATAGGTCGAGCAGGGTCTTCTCTGTGCCACCTTGCCGGACCTTACAAAGAAACGCGCCGCCTGGTCTCAAGATCTCGATGGCAAAGGCGAGTGCCGCTTCGCACAGCGCCATAATGCGCAAGTGATCCGTCTCCCGATGGCCGGTGGTATTGGGTGCCATATCGCTCAGAACGACATCAACCAGCCCACCCGCCAGCGCCCTGAGCCGGTCCGGCGCCTCTTCAGCCATGAAATCCAAGCACTCCAGGGTCACCCCTGGAATGGGATCCATCTCCAAGATGTCGATCCCGATCACCTTGCCCTGCGGCCCAACCTTGTCTGCCGCCACTTGCGCCCAGCCACCGGGTGCGGCCCCTAAGTCGATGACGATGGCGCCGCGCTTCAGCAGGCGGTGCTTTTGGTCCACCTCGATTAGCTTGAACGCAGCACGCGAGCGATAGCCTTTGGCCTTTGCAGCCTTGACATAGGGGTCGTTGAGCTGACGCTCCAGCCACTTCTGGCTAGCAACAGTGCGTCCGCGCGCGGTCTTGAGCCGCGTCTTCAGACCATCTGTGGCGGGCCCTTTGCGCGACATCATGGGGCTGGGCGTTTGGCATCGGTGATCGTCGCGCGATTGCCACTGAGCACGCGGTCGAGTTT
>DMER01000099.1:0-2340 GCA_003451645.1 Alphaproteobacteria bacterium
GTTAGCGCAACTTTCCGCTCTCAAATCGAAGTGATTTGATCGCCCGTTGCGCTGAGTGCATGGCGGATCATGCGCGCTGACGCCTCGACCCCATAGATGGCCGCGAAAGTGCCAAAGCGCGGTCCCTGCGGCTCCCCGAACAGGACCTCATAGATACCCTTGAACCAGTCGCGCAAGGGTTCGAACTGGTGCTTCTTGCCCACCTCGTAGACCAGGTTCTGGATGGCCTCAGGATCATTCTCGCCCGCCAGCGCATCGAAGGAGGCGGCCAATTCCTCAAGTGCGGCGCGTTCCTTGTCCGTCGGTGCACGGAAGGATTTCTTGGGCTTCACGTGATCATGGTAGTAGCGGATGGCATAGGCCACGAGCTTGTCGAGCGCTGGATGATCATCCGGATTGAGCCCTGGCGCATAGGACTTGATAAAGCCCCACAAGATGTCCGGCGTCTCGGCATTGGCGGCGCCAACCAGATTGAGCAACAAGGCGAAGGATAAGGGCCAGGCTTCTTGCGGCGGATTGCCCGCATAGATGTGCCAAACCGGGTTCTCAAGGCGCTCGCCGATGCTTTGCTCGTGATACTTCGCCAGCAGGGAGGCATAATCATCGACTTCCTTGGCGATGATGTCGAAATAAAGCCGCTTGGCCGTCTTGGGCTTTTGGAACATGAACAGGGACAGGCTCTCCGGGCCCGCATAGGTCAGCCACTGCTCGATCGAAATGCCATTGCCTTTGGACTTTGAAATCTTGGCGCCCTCGGCATCAAGAAAGAGCTCGTAGGACAAGGTCTCGGGCGGCGTGGCGCCGAGGATCCGCGCGATCTTGGTCGAGAGCTCGACCGAGGGGATCAGGTCCTTGCCCGACATTTCATAGTCGATGCCGAGTGCGACCCAGCGCATGGCCCAGTCGACCTTCCATTGCAGCTTGCAACGGCCGCCCGTGACCGGCGTCTCATGCTCACTGCCGTCTTCGTCCCTGTAGACGATGGTGCCGCGCTGGAGATCGCGCGACAACACAGGCACTTGCAGCACATGGCGTGTGCGCGGGCAGACCGGCAGAAACGGGCTGTAGGTCTGCCG
Organism: Alphaproteobacteria bacterium; assembly: GCA_003451645.1. GTDB lineage: Bacteria > Pseudomonadota > Alphaproteobacteria > Micropepsales > Micropepsaceae > DMER01. The sequence continues at coordinate 1,077 of DMER01000099.1, forward strand.
CCGCTCATCGCCAAGGGTCGGCAGCATGACCTCCTGGATTGCATCGTAATGGGCAAGCACCAGCAGCAAAGTCTGGTCGAACAGACCGGCCTTATAACAGGCGGTAGAACTCATAAACTCATAGTCAAAGCCAAAGGAATCCAAGAACGAGCGCAGCCGGGCATTGTTGTGGTCGCCAAAGGAGGGGTGGGTCCCAAAGGGATCGACAACCTCCGTCAAGGGCTTGTGCAGATCGGCCCGTAAACGCTCCTGGTTGGGGACATTGTCCGGCACTTTGCGCAGGCCATCCATGTCGTCCGAAAAGGCGATGAGCCGTGTTTTGCGGCCCGTGAGTAGTTCAAACGCGCGCCGCACCCAGCTCGTGCGCGCAACCTCTCCAAAGGTGCCGATGTGGGGCAGCCCGGACGGGCCATAGCCCGTTTCAAAGATCACCGGTCCTTTGGCCTGTCCGCTTTTGGCTTCCTGGGCGTCAATGCGGGCGGCAAGCCGCCTGGCCTCTTCAAAGGGCCAGGCTTTGGCAGTGCGAGCGGCGGCGGCCAGTTCGGCGGCGTGGGTAGAATTAACGAGCATTCATTTAAACCTTTTGCAAGGCCGACACCGTATTGTTCCGACCATAGCCCGTCAATTGCCGTGCCGTCAGGACGCATTCAGTCCCATGCTGAGTAGAGCCACACAATGAAGCTCCGCATGCCCCCATTCAGCTGGCGTCCGGCCCAAACGATCTCAACCGGCGATGCGCAGATCGCTAACCGCCTGACCGAGTGGGTGATCCAACATGAGCGCGTCAGCAAGCTAGCGCCCGTCGTGGCGATGGGTGTTCTGAGCATTGTCTTCTATGGCGCTACAGGCTTTTGGGCAACGCTCGCTGTTATAGTGGTTCACTTGGCTGGCATTTTCGCCATGCAGTGGGTTACGACCCAGTACAACAGAGCGCCACTTGTGGAACGAGGCCACCCAAAATGGTGGCAATGGCATGCAGCGGCCTGCGGTCTTTTGGGAATTGGCTGGGCATTCGCGGCACTGATGTGGTTCGACCCGGCGTCACTGGGGGCGCAATATCTGCTGGTCTGCGTTTTGTCGGTGGTGGGCTTGGGGATGGTCTATTTGCGGGCGCCGCTTTTGATGTCTTGCGCGGCCTCAGTCGGCCCGCCCATCACTGCAATGCTTACATTGTATTTCAACACAGCTGACACGAGCAACGGCGCCTTGCCGCTCTTGCTTGCGGTTTATGCTTTGTGGCTGGCCCCTTGTGCCATCTTCCTGC
>DMER01000099.1:2543-3257 GCA_003451645.1 Alphaproteobacteria bacterium
AGCCATCTTCCTGCGCAAACACCATTGGGCGGCGGCGAAGCTGCTCGCCGACAATGAAACGCTGATCGGCGCGCTGAAGGAATCCCGCGACAGGTCGGAGGCCGCCGAACGCGCCAAAGCGCAGTTCTTGGGGATTGTCAGCCATGAATTACGCACACCGCTGAACGGCATTCTGGGGATGGCGGCGATCCTGGAGGCAGGCGACATCGATGCCAACCAGCGCAAAGCGGTGGGCGCGATCCGTGATGCGGGTGAGGCGCTGACGGTCATCATTGACGACTTGATCGATCTGTCGCGGTTGGACGCGGGCAAAGCCGAGATCAATATCCAGACCGTCAGCCTTATGAGGGTCTGTGACAGCAGCTTGCAAATGCTGCGGGTCAAGGCCTGGGAGAAAAAGATTGACCTTACCTTGCACCTGGATCCTTTGCTGCCGCCGTTGATCCGGACGGATGCAGGGCGCCTGCGGCAGATCCTGATCAATCTGGTAGGCAATGCCGTCAAGTTCACGGATACGGGCCATGTGACCTTGCGCGCGGAGCCGGTTGCCGGCGATCCGAGCGGCGTGCGCTTGAGCGTCGAAGACACCGGCATCGGCATCCCGCAAGACGCTTTGGCGGACCTGTTCCAGCCCTTTCATCAAGCACATAAAGGCTTCTCCCGGGCCTATGGCGGGACAGGTTTGGGCCTGTCCATCGTCAAGCGGCTCGCGGG
>DMER01000099.1:3489-3694 GCA_003451645.1 Alphaproteobacteria bacterium
TGGGCGGGCAGGTGGGGGTCGTGAGCACGCTTGGGCGCGGCTCGACATTCTGGATCGAATTGCCGGGCGCAGTGCCCGTGCAAAAAGCTACCGCTGCGCCTGAGGAGCAACCGTCCTTGGTGACGGCCAGGTCAAACCAAGTGGAGGCATCAATGCGCCAAGTCCTTGTCATCGACGATTCGATCCATATGCGCCGGATGCTGAA
>DMER01000099.1:3912-5591 GCA_003451645.1 Alphaproteobacteria bacterium
GCGCCGGATGCTGAAGGCAGTCCTGGCCGCAGGCGGGCATGCGGTGCGGGAAGCCAGTTCCGGACTTGAGGGGATTGAACTCCTCGGCACAGTAGCAACGGACGTGATCCTGCTCGATCTCGACATGCCCGACTTGGACGGGGCAGCAACGGCGCGACTGATCAGGGCCTTGCCTGCGCATCAGGACACGCCAATCATCGCGGTATCCGGCCACGAGCAAGAGCACATTGAATTATCGGGCCTTTCAGAATTGGCGGACGCGGTCCTCGTCAAGCCCATCGCCGCCGATCGGCTCTTGGCGGAGATCGACCGGGTGTGTGCGCTGCGGCCCGTGCAAAGCCAGATCGCCGCTGTTCGCGAACCCTCTGGCGCTAAGGCCGCGTCTGCGGGTTAGCGCTCGTCCGAGCGGCCGCGATCGCCGATTGCGCTTTGGCGGCGAGTTCGCCAAGAGTGCGGCATGACATTGGCCCTCCACACCCTCACTTTGCCTGCAATGGTGGCGGCCCAGCATGGCCGCGCGGCCATCCTGAGCAGCGATGGGAGCCTCGACCTTGTGGCGGCACCGGACGCCCTGCGCCTCATGGGGCAGCAACCTGTGGGCCTGGCCCATACGGCCTTCACACTGCGCCGGTTGGGGGCTGGCGAAGGGATGCGCCTGCCTGCGCCTTACGACGTACTCGAGCTCTTCATGTTCGTGCGCCCGGCGCACAACACGCTGCCCCATGCGCGGGGCCTCGCGCACGCACTAGACCTCGACAGACCACAGAGCTTGGAAGACGAGGCGATCGCCTTGCGGGAGGGGGCGCTCAAACTACTCGCGGAGATTTCACGCTGGGAGAAAGCCGACAAACGCCGTATACGGACCATCGTGAACGCCATGCAATCAGGCGGCTGGCCTTGGGCGGGCTTGGTTTTGCAGGCGTTGGGCGCACCCTACCCCAATGAAAGACCTGGGCGCTTTCCTGATTTCGGCGCGGTGCCGGACTGGGAGGATGAACCGTTGCCGGACCCGCCGGGCAGCAATGCCGTTGAACCGGAGCATGTTCGCAACAGGCTGTCCACAGTCCTGGGGCGGCAGGCCAAAGCGCGCCCGGCGCAAATCAGTTACGCGGAATTGATCGCCGAAGCGTTCCAGCCGCGTGAGGACGCGTCAGGCCCAATTGCCGTTTTGGCAGAAGCCGGAACGGGAACAGGCAAGACCGCAGGATATCTGTCCGCGGCGCTCAGTTGGGTCGAGCGCAATGGCAGCGGGCTGTGGCTGTCGACCTATACAAAGGCGTTGCAGACGCAATTGGCCAAGACCTTGGAGCAGATTTATCCGGACCCCGATGTCAAAGACAGCATGGTCACGATCCGCAAGGGCCGGGAGAACTATCTGTGCATGCTGAATTTTGAGGATGCAATCGGCCGCAGGCGGCTTGGCGGCGGGCCGGATGCGATTGCCTTGGGGCTTGTGGCGCGCTGGATGGAAGCGACCGCCGATGGGGACATCATGAGCGGCGATTTTCCCTCTTGGGCTTGGCCCGCGCCAGGCTTTCCAGCGCATCTGACCTTGCGGGCGGGGGAGTGCATTTATTCGGCCTGCCCGCATTACCGGAAATGCTTTGTCGAGAAGTCGATCCGCAAAGCGCGTGCGAGCCCCATCGTGATTGCGAACCACGCATTAGTGATGGCCGAAG
>DMER01000099.1:5792-6952 GCA_003451645.1 Alphaproteobacteria bacterium
GGCAACGCGGACCCGGCACGCCTGTGCGTTATGTCTTTGACGAAGGCCATCACCTGTTTGACGCCGCTGACGGCGCCTTTGCCATCCATGTTACAGGGCGGGAAGGCAGCGAACTGCGCCGCTGGATCCGCGGGCCCGAGGGGCGCTCGTCCGGGCGCGGCCGGGGTTTGCGGGAGCGCGTGGGCGAGTTGCTGCTTCATGAAGCAGAGGCCCCCCAGTGGATCGACAATGCGGATGGCTTTGCCCGCGACCTGCCGGGCGATGGCTGGCATCAGCGCATCAAGCAAGGCGGCCCTCGAGGCGCCTGGGAACAATTCTTGAGCGCGGCAATAAGCCAGGTGCTGGCGCGCAGCCAGGACGCGCATTCGCCCTATGGCGCGGAATGCGATGTACGGCCAATGACGCAAGGCCTGGCAGAGGCGGCTGCGCGCCTGCACAGCGTTCTCGGCAAACTTCAGGAGCCTTTGAGCGCGCTCGCCAAGGCGTTGCGCCAGGCCCTGGAAGATAAGGCCGAGGCCTGGGATCGCAGCGACCGCATGCGTGCCGAGGCCCTGGCACGAGGATTGGAGCGGCGGGCGACGATGCTGCTGCCCGCATGGCGCAACGCCCTGGCGAGCATGCATCAGGATACGCCGGAGGCCTTTGCGGATTGGCTCGCGATCGAGCGGTCGGAGGGCAGAGATGTCGATGCCGGTCTGTTCCGTCACTGGATCGATCCGACGGTGCCTCTGGCACATGAGGTCTTCACGCCAGTGCAAGGCGTGGTCGTTACTTCCGCAACCTTGAACGACAGGCCTGACCATGCGGTGGGGAATGCGCAGCCCGATGTCTGGGCCTATGCGCGCGGTCGCACGGGTGCCCACCACCTCAAAGGGCCCGTGCATGAGGGCGCCTTTGCCTCGCCCTTTGATTATGCCAAGCAGACCCGGGTGATCGTCGTGAATGACGTGACGCTTGGCGATAGCGGGCAATTGGCGGGCGCCACGCGTGCGCTGTTCGAAGCGGCGGGGGGCGGTGCCTTGGGCCTGTTCACCTCGATCAAAGCTCTTAAAGCGGTGCACAGCCGGATTGCGGGTCCTCTCGCGGAAGCGGGTCTGACCCTCTATGCGCAGCATGCCGACGGGCTCGATCCAGGCACTCTGGTGTCGCTGTTCAGAGCT
>DMER01000099.1:7156-8923 GCA_003451645.1 Alphaproteobacteria bacterium
GTGTCGCTGTTCAGAGCCGAGGACGACGCGTGCTTGCTGGGGACGGATGCATTGCGCGATGGCGTTGATGTCCCTGGCCGGTCATTAAGATTGGTCGTCTTTGATCGCGTGCCATGGCCCAGGCCCGATATCTTGCACAAAGCGCGCCGGGCGCGCTTTGGCCGTGGCTATGATGACGCGCTCGTGCGCGGGCGGATCGCGCAGGCCTTTGGCCGCCTGATACGTCGCGAAAGCGACCACGGGGTTTTTGTCATCTTGGATGCCCGCACACCGTCGCGCTTGCTCACCGGATTACCATCGCAAACGCCAGTGCACAGGACGGGCCTGCAGGACGCCATCGGTATCGTGCGTCAGTTTCTCAAGCCCGCCGCCCTTGCACTGGCGCCACCCCAGCAATAAGTTCACACGAGCTGAATAGACTGACTTCAGACCAGGAGCCCCTTTGCAATGACTGGCGCCTTAACACCGCAATCTGCGCTGATTTACGTGATGGTCGTGGTGTCGGCGTCGGACGCCCGCATGAGTGACGAAGAGCTTCACACCATCGGCCATTTCGTCCGCAGCCTGCCGGCCTTTGACGGTTTTGACGAGAAATCCCTGATCCCGGCCGCCCGCGAATGCGCGCTGATCCTGCAGGAGACCAACGGCCTTGAGCATGTGCTGGCGATGGTAAGCGACGCGCTGCCTGCGCATCTGTACGAGACGGCCTATCTGATTGCATTGGATGTGGCCCTTGCGGACAGTCCGGTGGTGCCGGAGGAAAGCCGGGTTCTGCAGCGGCTGCGCGCGGCCTTGCACATCGACCCGCTAATCGCGGCGGCCCTGTCCCGTGCGGCGCGCGCGCGCCACGCGCGGCTCTAGAGCGCGGCAATGCCTGACGCCAGTTGGATCCTTGCGAATGAAGGGCCGGTGCGGCTGGGCATCTTTTTTGGGAGCCTGCTTGCGTGGGTTGCGGTTGAGCGCTTTTCGCCGGCAGTGGTACGTGCGCAGCCGCTGCTGCGGCGCTGGACGGCCAATCTGGGTCTCTCGGCCCTGTCCGCAGTCTTTGTAGGTCTGTTGTTGCGGGGACTGACGGTATTGGCGGCGCTGTGGGCGCAGATGAACGGGGCCGGCCTGTTCAATCTTCTGCAAATGCCGGCGTGGGCCGAAGTCATCCTAGCGCTCATCCTCCTGGATTTAGCCATTTACATTCAGCATGTCGCGACGCACCGCGTACCCCTGCTTTGGCGGCTTCATATGGTCCATCACACAGAGCGGGAATTGGATGTCAGTACCTCGGTACGCTTTCACCCTGCCGAGATCATCGCGAGCCTTTTGTACAAAACCGTGATCATTGTGAGCCTCGGCATCGACCCGGTGGTGGTCATCGCCTATGAGGTGATGCTGAATGTCATGGCGGCCTTCAATCATGCGAATGTCGTGCTGCCAGCCTGGCTGGAGCGGCCCTTGCGCCTGATTGTGGTGACCCCTGCTTTGCACCGCATCCACCACTCCGACAAGCCGCACGAGACAAACTCGAACTTTGGCAACACACTGTCGATTTGGGACCGGCTGTTTGGGACGTGGCGCGGCGCGCCCCAAGATGGATTGCGCATCGGTCTTACTCAGTACCAGGATGAACGCCCGAACCAATTGTGGTGGTGCGTCAAGGCGCCCTTTGAGCGGACAGCCCCATGAAAACGCTCTTATTGCTGCGCCATGCAAAGTCCGATTGGAGCGATGGCTCGCTCAATGACAAGCATCGGCCCTTGGGCCCGCGCGGGGGGC
>DMER01000099.1:9162-10060 GCA_003451645.1 Alphaproteobacteria bacterium
CTATGCAGCGCCCATGATGGGGTCCTACATGAAGTCGCAAAATTATGCGCCGCAGCTTATTCTGTGCTCCAGCGCGCGGCGGACGACCGAAACCTTGGACCTAATCAAGCCTTTTCTGCGGGCCGATGCTCAATTGCGCTATGAAGATGCGCTCTATCTCGCCGAGCCTGAACAATTGCTCGAACGGCTCAATTGGATCGACGACGAGGTCGCCTCGGCCATGCTCATCGGTCATAATCCGGGCATGGAGCAGTTGGCGCATCTGCTGGCGCGCGCGCCCAAGAGTGCACAGGAAAAACTGCGCAATGCGCAAATGGCCGAGAAATTTCCGACGGCGGCTTTGGCGGTGCTGACCTTTCAGGCCGAGACATGGGGCGAACTTCGCCCTGGCAAGGGCGCGCTTGTGGACTTCATGCGGCCCAAGGATTTGGACGGCGTCGAATCAGATTAGGCTCCGGTCCGCCAATCACAGGAGCAGACATGGCAAGGGACGGGGAGGGCCGCACGGCCCTGATCACGGGAGCATCCGCAGGCATAGGCAAGGCGCTGGCGGAAGAGTTTGCCCGCAACGGCTTTGATGTGGTCTTGACGGCGCGCCGTGAAGGGCGCATGCGCGAATTGGGCGCCCAGCTCGAACAGAAATACAAGATCAAGGCTCATATCTTTACCGCCGATCTGAGTGATCCCGTGGCCCCTGCCAATTTGTGCCAGGCCTTTGCCGCCAGGGGGCTGCAGATCGACGCCTTGGTCAACAATGCAGGCTATGGGCTGACGGGGAGCTATCACGCTAGCACATGGGAGGCCCAGCGGGACTTTTTGCAAGTGCTGGTGACCGCCCCGTGCGCCTTCGCGCATTTGCTGCTGCCGGGCATGCAAGAGCGCCGTTATGGACGGATCA
>DMER01000099.1:10305-12371 GCA_003451645.1 Alphaproteobacteria bacterium
GTTGCAGGGCTGATGCCCGGATCGGCGGGAGCGACGCTTTATGCCGCGGCCAAGGCTGCCATGGTCAAGTTCAGTCAGTCGCTGCATTCTGAGAACAAGGACACGGGCGTGCATGTCTCGACCTTGTGTCCGGGCTTCACTTATTCGGAATTCCACGACGTCAACCACATGCGCGATCTTGTGAACAAATTGCCCAAGGTCTTTTGGCTGACCGCCGATTACGTCGCTGCATGCGGCTACAAGGCGGTGATGCGCAACAAGGCGGTTGAGGTGCCGGGGCTTCTCTACAAGACGCTCGTGCAAGTGCCGCGATTGCTGCCGGACAGTTGGGCCCTGGCACTTATGCAAAGACAGTCTGGCCGCTTTCGCTCGGCAACCTGAGGCGGTCGCTCACTTGCCCACAATGGTCACGGTCATGTTGAGAATGCGTGCGGGTGGCGCGGCCGCAGGCGGCGGAGCCCCATATCCAAAGCGTAAGACCTTTTGTCCAGCGAGCTTGGTGTTGAACGCGAAAATCTGATCTTGCGGGAAGTCCGGCAAGGGCGTTTCCGGCTTGGCGAGCGTGGCTGAGACAAACTGCAGCTGGGGCCCCGGATCGTTCATCACATACCATTGCCGGGCAGAGCCAAACCGGTTCGGCAAGCGCAAGGTCAGCCGCTGCCCCAGCACAACGCTGGCGGTCGCACTGCGCTCGATGTCTTGGGGTGCGGCGGACGGACTGGCAGCGAAAGCAGGCGCCGCTACCATCAGTACCAAGATCAAATATTTCACAGCAACCATGGCGATCCCCAAAGCAAGTCTGGAGGGACCTTACCACCAACCTGGCGCCAACAAAAGCAATGGGCCGCCAAATGGCAGCCCATTCCTGACATCGTCCTGGGAGATTGAGGCTTACCGCTTGCCCGCCTCGATCACATCCTCAAGCGTGCGAAGACCCGTGCGCGGCGCATTGACCAGAACGGCCATGTTGCCGGGCAGATGCTCGTTCTTCCACATTTTCGTATGCGCGGCAGGAATGTCGTTCCAGCCAAAAACCTCGGACATGCAAGGGTCGATGCGGCGGTCGACGACCATCTTGTTGGCCGCGCTCGCTTGCTTGAGGTTGGCGAAGTGGGAGCCCTGGATCCGCTTCTGCCGCATCCAGACATAACGTGCGTCGAAGGTCAGATTGTAGCCGGTGGTGCCTGCACAGAAGACGACCATGCCGCCGCGCTTCACGACGAAGACCGAGACCGGCATCGTCGCTTCGCCCGGGTGTTCGAAGACGATGTCGACATCCTTATTGCCGGTGATCTGCCAGATGGCTTTCCCGAACTTGCGGGCCTCCTTCATGTAATCGTTGAACTCCGGCGAGTTCACTTTTGGCAGCTGTCCCCAGCACTTGAAGTTGTTGCGGTTTATGACGCCCTTAGCGCCCATCTGCAGGACGAAGTCGGTCTTGGAATCGTCGGACACCACGCCAATGGCATTGGCGCCGGCGACGGCACAGAGCTGAACCGCGTAGGAGCCGAGTCCGCCTGAAGCGCCCCACACGAGGACGTTCTGGCCCGGGCGCAGCACATGCGGGCGGTGCCCGAACAGCATGCGGTAGGCGGTTGCGAGGGTGAGCGTATAGCAGGCGCCTTCTTCCCAGGTAAGGTGCTTGGGGCGCTCCATGAGCTGGCGCGACTGCACGCGGCAGAACTGGGCGAAGGAGCCATCCGGCGTCTCATAGCCCCAGATCCGCTGTGTCGGCGAGAACATTGGATCGCCGCCATTGCACTCCTCGTCGTCGCCATCGTCCTGGTTGCAGTGGATGACCACTTCATCGCCCGGTTTCCAGCGCTTCACGCGGTCCCCGACCGCCCAGACAATGCCGGAAGCGTCAGAGCCGGCAACGTGAAAGGGTTGCTTGTGACCATCGAAGGGCGAGATGGGTTCGCCGAGCGCGGCCCAGATGCCATTGTAGTTGACGCCTGCTGCCATCACGAGGACGAGCACCTCGTCCGAGGCGATTTTCGGCGTCGGTACGACCTCGAGCTGCATCGCCGCCTTGGGGCGGCCGTGGCGTTCGCGCCGGATCGCCC
>DMER01000081.1:0-167 GCA_003451645.1 Alphaproteobacteria bacterium
CATCCCGCCCGATCACCCCGCGCGCCAAATGCACGATACCTTCTACCTGAAAGGGCGGGGGGCGGATGGTCAGCTCACGAATGATACGACGCGGGTCTTGCGTACGCATACGAGCCCCGTGCAAGTGCGCACCATGATGAGCCAGAAGCCGCCGATCCGCGTGATCG
>DMER01000081.1:445-7128 GCA_003451645.1 Alphaproteobacteria bacterium
ACGCACACGCCGATGTTCCATCAGATCGAGGGGCTGGTGATCGACGAGGGCTCGCATATGGGCCATCTCAAATGGATCCTGGAGGAATTTTGCAAGGCCTTCTTCGAAGTGCCGAATGTTGAGATGCGGTTCCGTCCCTCGCATTTTCCGTTCACGGAACCGTCCGCCGAAGTTGACATCCGTTGCGACCGCTCCGGTGGCGAGATCAAATTCGGGCAAGGCAATGATTGGCTGGAGATCATGGGGTGCGGCATGGTGCATCCGCGCGTGATTGAGATGTGCGGTCTCGATCCGGACAAATATCAGGGCTTTGCCTGGGGCTTGGGCCTCGACCGCATGGCGATGTTGAAATACGGCATCCCGGACTTACGTGACATGTTCGAGGGCGATCAACGTTGGCTGCAGCATTATGGCTTTGCGGCGATGGACATCCCGACGTTGATGGGAGGCTTGAGCCGATGAAGTCGCCCGAAAACATCTCCCCCCGCAACGCGGGGGGAGCGCCGTCCGAAGGACGGGAGGGGGGCCGCATTCTCACGGAGGGCATATCCCCGGCCCCCACAGGCGCGGCGCGCCACCTCCCCCGCCCCTCGGCAGGGGAGGAATTATCAAACAGTGATTGCGAGGCTTGAGCCGATGAAATTCACCCTCTCTTGGCTCAAAGATCACCTCGAAACCACCGCGACCGCCGATGAGATCGCGCAAAAGCTCACCGCCATCGGCCTTGAGGTTGAAAGCGTTGACGATGCGGCCAAGGCGCTCGCGCCATTCACGATCGCTTATGTCAAATCGGCCGAGAAACATCCGAATGCGGATAAATTGCGCGTTTGTATGGTCGACACGGGGACCGAGACGCTGCAGGTCGTCTGCGGTGCACCGAATGCGCGCGCAGGCATGTATGCGGTCTTTGCCAAGCCTGGCACGCTGATCCCGGCATCAGGCATCACGATCCAGAAATCCAAAATTCGCGACGTCGAATCCAACGGCATGCTGTGTTCAGAGCGGGAGTTGGGTTTGGGCGAGGATCATAATGGGATTATCGATCTTCCGGGCACGCCGCAATTAGGCATGAGCTTCGCCAAGCACATGAGCCTCGACGATGCGGTGATCGACATCAACATCACCCCGAACCGCGGCGACTGTCTAGGCGTGGCAGGCGTGGCACGCGATCTCGCCGCTGCTGGACTGGGCACGATCAAGACTAAGGCGCCCTCGGCACCCGCAGGCACATTCCCTAATCCGGTTCAGATCAGTCTGCACTTTGCTCCGCGTACGGAAAATGCGTGCCCGGTGTTTGCAGGGGCGACCGTGCGCGGGGTCAAGAACGGCCCTTCACCGGCCTGGCTGCAGCAGAGGCTTAAGGCCATTGGTCTCAGGCCAATTTCGGCGCTGGTTGACATCACCAACTATATCTCCTTTGACCGCGGCCGGCCGCTGCATGTCTATGATGCGGACAAGCTAAAGGGTGAAATCCACGCGAGACTGGCTCGCCAGGGGGAGAAGCTGGCGGCCCTCGACGGCAAGACCTATGACACGGACCCAGAGATGTGCGTCATCGCCGACGATAGCGGCGTGCTGGGCTTTGGCGGGGTCATGGGCGGCGAGGCGACGGGGTGCACTGAGACCACCACGACTGTCTTCATAGAGAGTGCCTATTTCGATCCCGTCCGCACAGCACGAACGGGCCGCATCGCGAACATCAATTCCGATGCGCGCTACCGCTTTGAGCGCGGCGTCGATCCAAACTTCGTAACGGGAGGCCTTGAGCTCGCGATCCAAATGATCCTTGAACTGTGCGGTGGAACGGTCAGTGAGCGGACGGTCGTGGGCACGCCGCCGCAAATCGGCGCAACGGTAGAGAATTTCGATCCCGGGCATGTCCGCCGCCTGACCGGTATTGAGATCGCCGATGCAGAGGCCTTAGACATCTTGCGCAAGCTGGGCTTTGCGATTAGTGCCTCGCAGGTAAAGGCGCCTTCCTGGCGCCCGGACATCAAAGGGTCTGCGGATTTGGTGGAGGAGGTCACCCGCATTGTGGGCCTCGATCGCATCCCGTCAACACCGCTGCCGCGCCTTGCCGCAGTGACGCGGCCCGTCATGACCGCGCAGCAAAAGCGTGTGCGGGCGGCGAGGCGCACCTTGGCCGCGCGCGGCTTCGCGGAAGCCATGACGTGGTCCTTTGTGTCCAAGGCACATGCGGAACAATTTGGTCATGGGAATGAGCGTTTGGAGTTGGCCAATCCCATCTCCGCTGATCTCGATGTCATGCGGCCGAGCGTATTGCCGGGGCTGCTGAGTGCCGCGGCGCGCAACGCGGCGCGGGGTCTCCACGACAGCCTGTTGTTTGAGATCGGTCCGCAATTTGATGGCCCAGAACCGGGCGAGCAGGCCCTTGTCGCGGCTGCACTGCGCTCAGGTGAGGGGCCGCGGCATTGGGCCAAGCAACCCTGGGAGTCTTCAGTTTTTGCGGCGAAGGCGGATGCTCTCGCGGTCTTGGAGGCAGCGGGCGCGCCGGTGGACTCGCTCCAGATTACTGCGGATGCGCCGGGCTGGTATCACCCGGGGCGGTCTGGCGCGCTCAAGCTAGGCCCAAAGACCGTGCTGGCCTATTTCGGCGAGCTCCATCCCAAGACCCTTATGGCCCTGGACGTCAAAGGGCCGGTCGCGGCCTCTGAAGTGTTTTTGAGTGCGTTGCCCGAAGCCAAGGCGCGCCCTACCAAGGCCAAGCCGAAACTGGGATTGTCACCGTTTCAACCGGTCGAGCGGGACTTTGCCTTTTTGCTCAAATCCTCCGTACCCGCCAGTGAGGCCGCAAAAGCCGCACAAGGGGCGGACAAGGCGCTCATCACCGCGGTGCGCATCTTTGATGTCTATGAGGGCAAGGGCATTGAGCCTGGTCACAAATCCTTGGCCCTCAGTGTACGGATGGAGCCCAAGGACAAGACCATGACGGACGTGGATATCGATGCTGTCTCGCAAAAGATCGTCGCGGCGGTCACGAAGGCGACGGGTGCGGTGCTGCGCGGCTGACCTCCTAGACGTCTGTTCCAATATTCATAAGTTCCGTGCCAACTCAGCAATCGCTGCATTCAGTGCCAATTGGAGCCATGGTTGAAATCTTGTGGCTAGGGCTTCAGTTTTGTCTGAATGGTGGAAGACGAACGCCTCCTTGGCGATTGGGGTCGAATTGACTTGCGCGTCTTGAGAGTCGCTGGTCTCCCGGAACTCAATGAATGGAGCACAAACCATGGAGCCGCTGAACGGCCTGCCAAGCGCATGAAATGGAAAGACGATCTTGGCCTTTCGCGTCCAAGTCAAAGTTAATGCAACCCATCGAGCGTCTTCATTCATGTTGGCATAGTAAGAGTAGTGTTCTCTGGCATGTTTGACGATTTGTGCGTGGAAGTAATGGGCACGCTCTTGCGTGGATTGAGCTAAATTAGACCAGGCAGCCGGTGCCTTTGACTGCAGTATTGTAACGAGACGGTTCTCGATGTTACGGAATTGGTCTATACAGGTAAGTAGTAATTTGTCTGACAAAGCGAAGACTGTTCTCAGCTGCGCATCCAAAGCCGCTCGATCTTGCGCTGCATTCTGTTCTAATTGCGTGAGTAAGACTTCAAGTTCGTTCTCCGGTGCGAACAATTGTTCTGATATTTGGGACGCCTTCAGAAAATATTGTCTTTGGATCGCTCCGAAGAGATCAATGAGCGGCGACAGATCGCCATTGTCAGCTTTTTCCAAAGCCGGAATATACGCAGGCTCGTTTCGTTGAATGATAAGGGGAAACAAACCAGCTCTAAGAAATACATAGGACGCGAGAGCTCGAGCGACACGGCCGTTTCCATCTTGGAACGGGTGAATTTGTGCGAAACGGTGATGCAGCCAAGCCGCCAACATATCCGGTGAGACACCGGAACTGTCGTATTCATTCGCCAGCCTAATCAGGCGATCCATTTCTGACGCGACCTGTACAGGCGGGCAGTACTCGTATTTCACGCCGTCGCGATCTGGTGAGTTCGGCTGTTGTTTCCACTCGCCTTTCAATAGTGGAATTTTGATGTATCGGGCGGGCTCTCTCTCTGACGCGCCGAGCACTACCGCGTCAGTTTCTGATTGGCTGCTCAAGAGTAAAGCGTGCAATTGCTTGACATAAGAAGTGGTCAAGGGTGTCTTCCGGGCGACAAAGTCTCGTATACTCTCGATTGCTTCATATTGGTCTCTCAACACGTTGACCACAAAGTCAACTGGCTTGTTGGTAGCGCCGTGATAAATTAATTCTGCTTTAAAGCCCTGTTCGATAAGCGTAATCGTTACGCCCCGATCAAGCTCATACACCTTCTCAAAAGCCCCGGTTTCAATGGACCACTCGCGGTCAAGGCGCTCGCGGAATTCGTTCAGTAGTGACGAGTGTTTCAATGAATCCGACAACGATGCCCAAGAATTCTTGATGCCCTCGAGGGAATTGGGACGGCTGCGGTCATAAGGGTGTAGTTCTTGAATACCCGTGTCAGGGTTCCAAATTGCGACAACTTTACTCAAAGCTGGCACTCCTCAAATCAGTTACACACAGACAGTTGTCTAGCACAAAGCGGGCGGACTGGCATTTGCTGAAGCAACGCATCGAGCTGCCGTTGCGCTTGCGGATTACTGCGCTGGTGCCGCTCGGCGATGATGAGTTCGTTCTTCATCGAATGCTCCCATCCAATGAGCTCCGTCACGCGCACCTTGTAGCCTGCGGCCTCCAGGACCAGCGCCCGGATTACGTTGGTGATGTGGCTGCCGAACTCGCGCCGTTGGATTGGATGGCGCCACAACTGCCGCAAAGGATGCTCGCGCACGGCCTCCAACTGCCGCGCGACTTCGGCCTGGCAACACGGCACCAGCACGACAAGCGCGGCCTCGTGGCGCAGCGCAAAGGCGATCGCATCGTCAGTCGCAGTGTCGCAAGCATGCAAGGCAGTTACAGCCGTGACGGGGCGGTCCAGTGCAACCTGTCCGATGGCTCCGGTGAGGAACGCCATGCGCTTGAACCCGCACTGGCCGGCAATACGCGCGGCTGCCTCGTTTAACTCCGGGCGCGTTTCGATACTGGTGACCGAGCCCTTGCCCGATGGACCGATCAAGAGGTCATAGAGGATCAGACCGAGGTAAGACTTCCCCGCGCCTAGATCCGCCAACAATGGGTCTGGAGTGACCTCCCAAGCAGTTTCCAGACTACGGCGGATCGATTCATGGAGATGAAGGACTTGTTTGAGCTTGCGCCGGGAGTCCTGGTTCAAACGGCCTTCCGCGGTGAGAATATGCAAGGCCTTCAGCAATGGCTCCGCCTGCGCTGGGCTAGGCCCAGGCCACAGGGCCTGCCATTCTGGCGCTTGTGTGAGGGTTGACCGCTTGCCGCGCATTCCGTGTTCATCGCACAGTCATGTGCGCCTGGCCATATGCTTCGCGTCATAGGAGGGGAGTTCTGCCATGCCGCTAACCCGACGCCGCCTTATCAAGGGCACTTGCGCCATGGCGTTGGTCCTGGTCAGTCAGGGTCCGGGCGCGCATGCGGCTGAGGACACCACGGTTGGGACAGTGCTCGACATCGTTAACGTTGCCTGGGGCACACCGCCGGGCCGCGCTCGCGAGGAAATCGAGCATGAAGACCCCACTTTCATGCAAGAACTTCTGCAAACCGAGGATGAAAGTGCGCTGGTGATCCAGTTCGCCGACGGCTCAAAGCTCACCATGGGTGAGAACAGCGAGATGGTCATCGACGAGTTCGTCTATGACCCAGCGCAGGGGCTGGGCGCGCAGGCAATCACGCTCACCAAAGGCGCCTTTCGGTATGTGTCTGGGGCGGTTGCCAAGGAAAACATCAAAATCGAAACCCCCACCGCAACTTTGGGTGTCAGAGGGACTGAGCTTGTCATCGATATTGATGCCTTGGGCGAGGTTGAAGCGTCGACTGAGGATGGCGAGGCTATCTGGACCCCGCGCGGCGCCGCTGGGCAGGTATTGCGCGTCGGCAAGGGCCGCTCGCTCATTATAGGCGCCGATGGCCGTCTGCGGGGCGGCTTGCGGCGCTTTGTCCACAGATCGCGCTCGCTTGCGGTGGCGGATGGCCTGGAAAAAGCGCGCGGGCGCTGGAAAATCCGCAAAGAGCGCAGGAAGCGCGCCTTGCGCCGGATCAAGAACCAAATTCAGCGCACCCGCCAAAGGGCGGATCAACCGGGGCATCAAGGGCAAGGCACCCCGAACCCGCCTCACCGCCCTGGCCGCCGCGACGAATAGGCCGGTGCAGCGCACGCCGCAGACCAAACGCGAGGCTTTACGCCACCCCTCCTGGCCGCTATCTCATGGGGTATCATGAGTACCCTAATTGACCTCGACCTCATCCGCAATTTCTCCATTGTGGCCCATATCGACCACGGCAAGTCGACCCTTGCCGACCGCCTGATCGAGAAATGCGGCGCGCTGGAAATGCGCGAGATGAAAGATCAAATCCTCGACAACATGGAGATCGAGCGCGAGCGCGGCATCACCATTAAGGCGCAGACGGTCCGCCTGAACTACCGCGCCAAGGATGGCCGCAAATATGTGTTCAATTTGATGGACACGCCCGGCCACGTGGTTTTCGCCTATGAAGTTTCGCGCTGCCTTGCCGCCTGCGAGGGCGCGCTGCTCGTGGTCGACGC
>DMER01000191.1:0-137 GCA_003451645.1 Alphaproteobacteria bacterium
GATGGGGGCGGAGCTGCTTGAGGATCCTGCCCCCGGGCGAGCAGGCGCGGGCGGCGCCGCGGCCGGTGCCGTGCTGCGCGGAGGCGGTCCTGCGCCTGGGCCGGGAGACGGACCGGCGCTTGGGCCGTCGTCATCGT
>DMER01000191.1:327-695 GCA_003451645.1 Alphaproteobacteria bacterium
GGCTTGGGCCGTCGTCATCGTCGTCACCGTCGGCGCCTCGCCCCGTGCCACCCGGACCGGCGCCGGGACCTTGCGAGGGCGCAGGGCCTTGTCCAGCGGCAGGGCCATCATCACCGCCTGTTGTGGGGCCTGTTGACGGCGATGCGTTCGCGCCATCGTCACCGGGCTGATCGTCTTGGCCGTCATTGTCTGCTGAAGGGCCGCCGGGGCCTACAGACGCTGGGGCGCTGGCATCATCGTCTGACGCCGCACCATTAGCATCGTCGTCATCAGAAGCGCCGGCATTTGTGGCGTCATCGCTGGCATCGTCATCCGTGCCTGTATTGGCGCCATTATCGCCGGTGGCGTTGTCATCGGTCCCGTTGTCA
>DMER01000191.1:891-7432 GCA_003451645.1 Alphaproteobacteria bacterium
CGTTGTCATCGGTCCCGTTGTCATCGGTCCCGTTGTCATCTGGGGTGTTGCCGTTCGCCCCCCCATCATCGGCGCCGTTATCGTCGCCTGTGTTGCCGTCAGCGCCATTGGTCCCGCCGTCATCGGCCCCGTTACCGTTCCCTCCCCCGTCATCCGCGCCGCCGCCAGCGCCGCCATCATCGTTGCCTGAGCCGCCATTCCCGGCTCCGCCATCATCCGCTCCACCATCGTCGGCACCGCCGCCCCCGGTGTTGCCGTCATTGTCGTCGTCGTCGTCATCGTCATTTTGCGCGAAGAGCGCGAGGGGTAAGAACACAGCGCTCGAAAAGTGGATTGTTTGACTGGACTGGGCTGGCAGAGCGGCCCCCTGCGCGTCCAGGGCGATGCTCATGCAGCACATGATGGCAGCCAGGCGAATGATGTCTGAAGCGCGCATCCTTAGGTCCTCAGGGTTTGGTACGCAGACGTTTACGACAACGATTTGTTCGTACAAAGAAAATAAGCTTTAGAACGCTGCCCGCTTCATGTTATTCCCCGCAACCAGCGGGAATTTCTAGTGTAGTCCAACGTTGTCATGCCGAACTCGAACGCCACAGGCGGCCGTTTCGAACAGGAACTGGTCGCTCTTTTGCCAAGGCTCCGGCGCTTTGCCAGGGCCCTGGCGGGTTCAGTTCATGATGGTGATGACTTGGTGCAGAGTGCGTTAACCAAAGCTTTAGTCAACAAACAAAATTGGAAAGAAGGGACACGGCTTGATAGTTGGATGTACCGTATCATTCAAAATCATTGGATCGATACGGTGCGCGCGCGCCGTCTGCGGGGAGACACGATCCCACTAGAGTCTGTCGAGGGCTCTGGCGCCACAGATGGTCAGCGTGCGGCGGAGGCGGCTTTGTCAGTGCAGCGGCTGGTTGAAGGAATGAAAGGTCTCCCTGAGGAGCAGCGTGTCGTCTTGGCGCTGGTGTCCCTGGAGGGCCTGTCCTATGCCGAGGCTGCGGAGGTCCTTGAGGTCCCGATCGGGACGGTCATGAGCCGGCTGGCACGGGCACGCGCGGCGTTGTCCAAATTCGTCTTCGGCAGCACCGGAGGCGGCCATGACTGAAAAGCCATCTGTTTTCTCCGATGAAATCTTGAACGCGTTCTTGGATGGGGAGTTGGATGCCGTGCTGGCCGGGACTGTGGAGGACGCTTTGAAGAGCGACGCGGATTTGGTTGCGCGGCTTGAACAGTTGCGCAGGCTCAACCAAGGCCTGCGGGATGCCTTCGCGCCGCTGCCCCAAGATCCGCCACCCAAAGACCTTCTTGATGCCGTCCGAGCCTTTGCCGCTGCGCAAGAGGCGTCGCAAGAGCCAGCACCCGGTGTCGTGCCCTTCGCGCGCAAGACCAAGCCCAAGGCTGACGGCAACTGGAGCTGGCCGGTGTCGATTGCCGCAGGCGTGTCCGCATTGCTCTGCACAGGCGCCTTGTTCGCCTCTGGCGCGTTGACCGGTAAAGTAGATTTGCGCAGCGCCGAGGTGATCCTCGATAAAGGCGCCATCGCGCGCGGTACCGCGATCCATCAAGTGTTGGAGACAGCGGCGAGCGGTGACGCAATTGCAGCCCGAGGCGGTGCACAAGTGAGCGCGGTTCTAACCTTCAAGACCAAGGATGGCCGCTACTGTCGCGAGTTTGAAACGGTCAGTCCGGTCAGCGCGCAAGTAGGCATCGCTTGCCGCACCGATGGCCGGTGGCGCATCGAGCTGCTACTGGCTGCAGCCCCGCAATCGGCCTCCGATGGCGCCTACAAACCCGCCTCAGGGTTCAACGCCACAGCGCTTGACGATGTTGTCCAAGGCCTCATGGCGGGGGCGTCCTTGAACCGGCAACAAGAACGCAACGCCCTGGAAAAAGGCTGGGCGGACTGAGTTTTGCGCCTTGCGCGCGGGGCGCCAGTCTGTATTGGTCTTTGGTTAAGGCTTTGCGGTTAGAGGCATGGAGGACATGGATCGTCTCGCATCATGCGGGTCATGCCATTGTTCGCTGAGGAGCAGCAGAATGCTGTCGAGACGTCTGATTGGCGTGGCCTTTTTAGCGCTGTGTCTTGCGCATGCAGAGGCGTCATCCAGCGCGCAACAGCCCGCCGTTCAAGCCAAGCCTGCAAAACCCGCCGCCAAGGCCAAGCGCAAGACGCCATCCGCGCCCAAATTTGTGTCCACGTTAACGCCGCTGTCACAAAGCTATCTCCGCAGAACAGAGCCCAAGGGCGTGGCCATTGGCGATTGGCGCCTGAGGGTCCGCGTTCGGATTGAATCTGAAACGACGGACAATGTCTTCTTCGAACCCAACAACACAGCGGATGATCGCATCGTGTTGGCGCGGCCATCCTTCACGCTGAGCCGCAAAGGCCAGGACATCGATTGGACAATCGATGGCAATGCCTTTCACCACTACTATTTGAACGGCACCAGCGCGACCGTGACCGAAGGGGGCCTGAATGCGCAGGCCCGGATCCGGTTTGAACCACGGCACACCCTTACCCTGCGCACGGGCGCGCAGCGCAACGTCCTTGAGCGCAGCGACCCCAACGATTCAGGTGGCGCCCAGCCCGAGGAGGATCGCGTCTATGGGGAGGCAACCCATTATTGGGAGATGGGCCAGTTCTCGCTGCGGACGGTCCTGGCCGGAACCCGGGTCGATTTCGTCGCCAATCGTGACAATGATCGCGACCGCAACCTGTTCCAGGCCTCGGTACGCGGACGCTGGGCGGCCAGCCGGGAGCTGACGCCCTATGTGGGGCTCGATTTCACCAGCAATTCCTATGATGACGTCGTTGACGATAGAGGCTTTGACCGGGATTGGGATGGCTATGGCGCACGCATCGGTGTGACCTGGCGCCCGGTGCGGAATTTCTCGCTGCGGATTGCAGGGGGCGCCAATGGTCACCGCTTTGACGATCCGCGCTTTTCGAATTTCACGTCCTGGGCTGCCGATGGCGGCATGGTGTGGAACTTGGCGCGTATGACCTCGTTGATCGTCGACTTTGCCCGCACGGAGCATGTCACCACCGTAAGGGGTGCATCCTTGCGCTTGCGCTCGGCGGTCGATGCGCGCCTTGAGCATTTTTTCACGCCGGAGTTTCTTGGCACAATCGGCATCGGCTATCGCGACGATCAGTATCAAGAGATTGCCAGGGACGACGACATCGTCACGGCCTTTGCCGGTCTCGACTGGTATGCCAGCAACAACACCAATTGGTTTGTCAATTACCGGTACACGGAGCGTCAATCGAACGACCCGGACGAAGTGTATCAGGTCAATGATGTCAGGGTGGGCGTGCGGCTTCGGTACTGACGCACTTTGCCAGCGGACCCTACACCCTTAAAGAATGGATGCACATGCGCCTTCCCTTTGACAACAGCATCAGGCGGCGCATTTACCTGATGCGCCATGGCGATGTCGCCTATTTCGATGCGCAGGGCCAACGCGTGGCAGATAGCCGCCTGGTCGTACTAACGGACAAGGGGCGCAATGAGGCGCTGGCCATGCGCGATCTCATGGAAAGCGCAGCATTTGACCGGGCGATTTGCTCAGGCCTGCCGCGCACTGTGGAGACAGCCGGGATCGTCCTGGGCGGGCGCACGCTCTCGCTCGAGACAATGCCAGAGCTTGAAGAAATTCGCGGCGGCACGCCTGCGCAACGGGCAACGCTTGCGCCCTATGATCATGCCTATGCCATGTTCCTGGCGGGTGGACCTGGGGCGACCTATGCAGCAGGCGAGGCGTTGGAGGCATTCCACGCCCGCGTGACGGGGGCCTTTGAAGCGATCTTGCGGCACCGAGGCTGGACCACATTGCTTCTGGTTGCCCATGGCGGGGTCAACCGCGCGATCCTCAGCCATATTGTCGGATCAGGCCGACAAGCCTATGGAGCCTTTGAGCAGGACACCTGCTGCCTCAATGTGATCGACGTCGATATGCCCGTGGAGGGCGGCGCAGCGGTACGGGTGGTCCTGCGCGCGGTCAACGTGACGGCGGAGGCGCCCGCCAAAGTAGGCCACACGCTCACCACGATGGAGCGGCTGGCGCTCAAGGCGTTTCCGCACGTCCAGGCCACGGCTTGATCCAGGTAAGCGCGCGCAGCGTATAGGCTCAAGCCGGTTAGGGTCTTTGCGATGGCCCAGGCGGCCCCTGCCCTGCCTCTTTGGATCGTCCCGCCCCATGAGTTCCAACCGTCCTGTTCTACTATGGTTCCGGCAGGATTTGCGCCTCAGCGACAATCCAGCGCTGAGCGTTGCGGTTGCGACGGGGCAGCCGGTGATCCCGGTGTATATTCACGACACGGAAGGGCACGGCGATTGGCCGCCCGGCGGTGCGGCGCAATGGTGGCTGCATCATAGTTTGTCGGCCTTAGCGGCAAGTCTGGAGGCTCGCGGCAGCCAGTTGATCCTGCGCTCCGGCCGCGCGCGCGATGTGCTCTGCGGCCTCATCGCCGAAACCGGCGCCAGCAAGATATTCTGGAACCGCTGCTATGAGCCTGCGGCGATCGCGCGCGACAGGGCCTTGAAGGCGGAATTGCCTGCATTTGGCTGTGCGGTTGAAAGCCATTCCGGCAATCTTTTGCGCGAGCCATGGGAGCCCAAGACGCAAAGCGGCGCCGCGTTCAAAGTGTTCTCACCATTCTTCCGTGCCCTGAGCAGTCTGGGACCTGCTGGCGCGCCCTTGCCTGCCCCAGAGGGATTGAACACCGGGTCTCAGTTGCTGGCGAGCGAGCGGCTCGCGGATTGGGCTCTGACACCATCGCGGCCGAACTGGGCGCGCGGCTTTGAGGCGGTCTGGACACCGGGAGAAGCAGGTGCGCAAAGGCGGCTGCAAGACTTTCTGGACCGCCGCGTTGCGACCTACGCGCAAGACCGCGACCGGCCGGATGGCGAGACGACCTCACGTCTTTCGCCGCATTTGCATTTCGGGGAGATCACGCCCAGTCAGATCTGGCATGCCACGACCACGCGTGAGGCTGGGCGCGGGCACCAGAAATTCCTGTCCGAAGTGGGCTGGCGGGAGTTCTCGTATCACCTGCTTTATCACCAGCCGCAACTGCCCCATGACAATCTGCGGCCTGAGTTTGAGCGCTTTCCTTGGCGCGAAGATGCGGCTGCGTTCCAGGCGTGGTCAAAGGGCCAGACCGGGGTCCCAATTGTGGATGCGGGCATGCGGGAGCTGTGGACCACAGGCTGGATGCATAATCGGGTGCGGATGATCGTCGCCTCTTTCTTGGTCAAGAATTTGGGCATCCATTGGCGGGAGGGCAAGGCCTGGTTCTGGGATACGCTTGTCGATGCGGACCTCGCCAACAATGCCGCAAGCTGGCAATGGGTGGCAGGGTGTGGTGCGGATGCAGCCCCTTATTTCAGGGTTTTCAACCCAGTCCTGCAGGGGCTCAAATTCGATCCCGATGGCCTGTATGTCCGGCGTTGGGTGCCGGAACTGTCCAAGATGCCGTCTGCACATATCCATGCGCCATGGTCGGCCGGTGCATCCATTCTGGCGGACGCAGGCGTAAAGCTTGGGTTGACCTATCCGGCCCCCATCGTCGATTTGAGCGAGAGCCGCGCGCGCGCTCTTGCCGCCTTTGCGCAGCTGAAAACCCAGGTAGCATGAAGCATGCGCCAAA
This sequence comes from Alphaproteobacteria bacterium, assembly GCA_003451645.1. Classification (GTDB taxonomy): domain Bacteria; phylum Pseudomonadota; class Alphaproteobacteria; order Micropepsales; family Micropepsaceae; genus DMER01. The sequence goes on from DMER01000191.1 coordinate 6,542, forward strand.
TGCCGCCCACTGACAGTCTCTACCTCGGCCGTGTTATGCACGCCCGCAAGCGGCCATTTGCGCATAGCTTCCGGTACAGCGTGTTTTCGCTGTGGCTGGACATCGACCATGTTGGCGATGCGGCGCAAGGCCTGGCGTTGTTGAGCTATAACCGCTGGAACCTGTTCTCGTTCTTCGACCGGGATCATGGACCCAGGGTGAACAACCCATTGCGGCCTTGGGTTGAAAAGGTCCTTGCCGAGGCCGGCATCGCGCCGCCGGGCGGGCCAATCAAGATCCTGTGCTTTCCACGAATCCTGGGATTTGCCTTCAATCCGATTTCGCTGATCTGCTGCTATGCGCCGGATGGCCCGCTGCGCGCAGTGATCTATGAGGTCCACAACACTGTCGGCGGGCAGCATTGTTATGTGGTGCCTGTCGCGGACGCGGACAGTGCCACCGCGCTGCATCATACGGCTGAGAAAGTGTTCTATGTCTCGCCCTTTATTGGCATGCAGGCGCATTACCATTTCACGCTCAAGGCCCCGGGTGACGACTTCGCGCTCAAGATCGACGAGAGTGTCGACGAAGGCCCGCAATTGGTGGCAACTCATGTCGCCGAGCGCAGAGACCTATCCAGTTGGACCCTGATGAAAGCATTGGCCTCGCGCCCTATGATGCTAGGGACCGTGATGATCGGCATCTTGTGGGAGGCCCTGCGCATTTGGCGCAAAGGCGGGCAGTACCACGCGCCACCGGCGGAGGCGATGAGGATCGCGCCGCAGCACACCACCCTCGCCCACCCGCTCCATCCGCCAGCAGCGTGAGAAGCCCACCATGAAGATCGCCGTGATTGGCGCTGGGGTCGCAGGCCTCAATGCCGCCCACAAACTCAAAGACATCCACGACGTC
>DMER01000191.1:7646-7882 GCA_003451645.1 Alphaproteobacteria bacterium
GACATCCACGACGTCACGCTTTTTGAGAAGGAGGCGCGCCTCGGCGGACATTCCAACACCAAAGTCATCGACTATGACGGCCACAGGATCGCTGTCGATACGGGCTTCATCATCTTCAACGTGCATACCTATCCGGGGCTGATGCAGCTCTTTGGCGAACTGAAATTGCCTATCGACAAGACACTGATGGGCTTTTCGCTGGAGCATCAGGGCCGGGGCATCAGCTGGGCCAGCGA
>DMER01000054.1:0-502 GCA_003451645.1 Alphaproteobacteria bacterium
ATTGCCGTTCCATGAGCAAATAGGTGACGAGGCCCTGCAGGAGCACCACTGGCGTCACGATAATGATCAGCGAGCGGCTGAACAGGTTGCGCGGCAAATAACGGCGCAGAATGCCCCGCGGCCTGAACAGAGCGATGATCGGGCCATGTGCCACGGCTTAGCTCATGCGTTCCGGTGACAGGACATAACCAACGCCACGAAGCGTTTGCAGATAGATGGGCATGCGCGGGTCTGCCTCAATCTTGCGCCGCAGCCGCGTGATTTGTACATCGACGGTCCGCTCGAGCACGGCGCCAATCTTCTCGGAGAGATCGGTGCGGCTGAATGGCTGGCCCGGACTTCCCGCGAATATCCTCATCAGGCTCACTTCAGCTGATGTCAGCTTCACAAGCTTGTCCCCGCGCCAAAGCTCGCCCCGCTCCGCATCAAACCGGCAAGGGCCCAAATGCAGGATGCGCTTGGCTGGCTCCGCTGCCCGAGCCCGGCGCAGTATCGTGGCCAT
>DMER01000054.1:662-4733 GCA_003451645.1 Alphaproteobacteria bacterium
GCAGTCAATTCCGACGAGGCATTGCCCGATGCACGGCGGATAAGCGCACGCAGGCGAGCAATCAGTTCCTCAGTCTGAAAGGGCTTGGCGAGATAGTCATCGGCACCTTTCTCGAGGCCGGCGATCCGGTCTTCGGGTTCACCCCGTGCTGTTAACAAGAGGATTGGCACATCGGAATTCTGACGAACGCGATGCGCAAAGCTTAGGCCGTCCTCGCCAGGCATCATCACATCCAGTATCAAGAGATCGAAGGTCAGGCTGGCCATGAGACGTCCGGCCTCGGCCGCATCATTGGCCGTTGAGACCATGTAACCGTTCTCCAACAAATAGCGCTGCAGAAGCGAACAAATTCGCTTGTCATCATCAATGACCAGCACATGCCGGCGGTCGCTCTGTGCGCCGTCGATAGGCTTGCCCGGATGTCCTGCCTCACTCATTCACGCGTTCCTTCGATGAGAGTGGTGAGCCTGTTGCGTTCGTTCAGAAGGCCACTCATGACTTTGCGAAAACCGTTGACGGCCTCCGGTCCGGCCTCCCGGTAAGCCTGCGCGACGCGTTGCCTTTGCAATCGCGCTAGTTGCTGCATCAATTCGAGCCCCTTGGGGGTCAAGGCAAGAAGACGCTGGCGCCGGTCCCTTCGTCCTGGCGAGAGAGACACAAGCTCACTCGACAACAAACCCTGTAAGACGCGATTGAGGCTCTGCTTTGTGATGCCCAACAACTTGATCAAATCGTTCACCGGGCATCCCGGGCGGCGCCCAATGAAAAACAGTGCGCGGAAATGCGCTCTGCCCAGCGCCAATGTTGTCAACGCACCGTCAATCGCCAAGAATAGGTCACGATGCGCGAGCAGCAAGAGCTCGGTCCCGCCGTCCAACTCTTCATCTCGCAAATAGAGGGCCGAATTGGATGGCTTCATCGGTGCGCCAGATTTGGTCAACAATAATGTCCTATCATGATCCGCTTTGAGCGTGCAAGAGCGCCTCATTGGACTGTTCATTATGGCATGTACAACGCATCCGAAATTTATCGTCGCGATTGAGCCGGTTGCAGAAATCTTATGAGCGGTCGCAATCCGCCATTGCCCATGAGACGGACAGTGGCACAGTGTGGCCAAAACAAGCCAAGCCCCATGGAGGACACAGCGATGGCCGCATTGCCTTTCGATATCCGCGACGGATTTATCTGGATGGATGGCCGCTTACAGCATTGGCGCGATGCCAAGGTGCACTACCTCACCCACGGCCTCCATTACGGTTCCTGCGTTTTTGAGGGCCAGCGCGTCTACAATGGCAAGGTTTTTGCCTTGGAGGAGCATACTGCGCGCTTGTTCCGCTCCGCAGAGTTGCTCGACATGCGCGTGCCGTTCACGCAAGCCGAGATCAACAATGCCTGCAGGCAGGTCGTGGACGCCGCCGGGCTCAAGGACGCGTACATGCGGCCTGCGGTGTGGCGCGGCTCAAACGTGATGGGCGTCTCCGCCCAGGCCTCGGACATTCGTGTTGCGGTGGCTGTATGGCCGTGGCCATCCTATTTCTCGCCCGAGGAACGGGCAAAAGGTATCCGTCTGACCCTTGCCAAGTGGAAGCGTCCTTCGCCCGAAACCATCCCCTGTGAGGCCAAGGCGGCCGGGCTTTATATGATTTGCACTTTGTCTAAGCACGAAGCCGAGCGGGATGGTTATTCCGACGCAATGATGCTCGACTATCGTGGCTATGTGGCAGAGGCGACAGGCGCCAACATCTTCTTCGTCAAGAACGACAAGATCTACACGCCAACGCCCGATTGTTTCTTGAACGGTATCACGCGCCAGACGGTCATCCGCCTCGCCCGCGAACGCCAGCTTGAAGTAATTGAAAAACACATCAAGCCAGAAGAACTCGACGGTTTCGAACAATGCTTCCTCACAGGCTCAGCGGCGGAGGTTACGCCTGTCTCCGAAATTGGCGATTGGAAGTTCGCCGTAGGTGACATCACCAAGACCCTGATGGAAGACTATGCGATGCATGTCCGAGGGATGGACACCTGACCTTAAGGCTTGGGTCTCAAGCCGCAGTCCAACGCGCGCGCGCACTGGCATCTTGGGATTTTGCTTCCACCCAGACGGTGCCAGAGTGGCGCACCTCGCGCTTCCAAAATGGAGCGTCCGTCTTGAGATAATCCATCAGGAACTGCACGGCCTCAAAGGCTGCGGCCCTGTGCTGCGCGGCTGCCACCACAAGCACAATCCTGTCACTGGGCTTGAGAGTCCCATAGCGGTGAATGATGAGGACATCCGACAGCGGCCAGCGCTCGCGCGCCTGAGCCTCAATGTCCGCCAAGCACTTCTCCGTCATGCCGGGGTAATGCTCCAGCGTCATGCTCAACAGCGGATCGTCCGGCGCTCCACGGCGCACGACACCGGTGAATGAGACGACCGCGCCTGTATCTCCATCCGCTTGACCGAGTTGCTCGATCTCGGCACCCGCATCGAAATCTTCTCTTTGGACACTGATCATACCGAGGCTCTCCTAGCCGCCGGTCACAGGCGGGAAAAAGGCAATCTCATCATTAGGCCCAATGGCCGCCGCGAAGTCTGCGTGGTCCTGATTGACCGCAGCGCGAATCCGGGTCTGATCGGCAAAAGCCTCCGCATAGCCCTCCCCTCGCGCTTGCAGCCAATGCACCAGCGCCTGCACGGAGCGCACGTCCTCTGGCGGGGTGAGGTCTTCCTCTCCCTTGCCGATCTTGGCCTTAACCCAAGCAAAGTAGAGTATCTTCATCGTGCGGACCCATTCGTCACGTGCACCAGACCCGCCCTGACATAGGCGTAGCCTGTGAACGCCGTTATTGCAGCAGCAACCCAAAGCAAAGCATAGCCGGTGAAATAGGCAGCCTGCGCCCCTTGGGTCAATGCTGGAGCCAGAATCAAAAGGCCCAAAGCTAAAAACTGCAGCACCGTTTTGCCTTTGGCGAGCATTGTGACCGGCAGCGCAACGGCCAATCCTGCCAGGTACTCCCGCAAACCAGAGACCAAAACCTCCCGGGCGAGGATCACCATCGCCGGCACCACGTGCCAACCGGTGATGATTTGTTCGGAGGTCAGCAGCAAAATGACCACAGCGGCGAGGACCTTGTCCGCAATAGGGTCAAGGACCTGCCCGATGGAGGATTGCTGACCCCAACGCCGTGCGAGGAAACCGTCCAAGAAATCCGTCACCACAGCCATCACGAACAGCGCAAACGCCACACCATGCCAATCCGCCCAAATGACCAGCACAATCAATGGGATCAGGCCCAGCCTCAAAAAAGTCAGCAGATTGGGGATTTGGATCATAGCGGTATGCGGACCAGGGTACTACTGCGTTGGTTTATCGTGAAAGTGCTCATAGATTTTCCGCGCCATTGTAGCGGATATCCCCTCAACGCCTTCAAGGTCAGCGAGGCCTGCTTGCGACACAGCACGTGCCGACCCGAAATGATGTAGAAGTGCTCGCTTGCGGGCGGACCCAATGCCTTCGATATCGTCCAAGCTTGAGGTCTTGAGCGCTGCGGCTCGCTTCGCGCGATGGGTGCCGATGGCGTAACGGTGCGCCTCGTCGCGCAAACGCTGCAGAAAGAACATCACTGGGCTGCGTGGATCGGGAGATAGTGGCGCCCGCCCATGCATGAAAAAACGCTCCAAGCCGGCGTTGCGTTGCGGCCCCTTGGCGATTGACACCAAAGGAATACGCTCGGCCAGGCCCAATTCAGTCAAAATTTCTCGCGCGGCAGATAATTGCCCTGCCCCGCCGTCAATGAGAACCAAATCAGGCGCCCCATCCAGTTGATCGGGCTCTAACGCTGCATCCGCCACCTCATCAAAGACGGGCGCCTCGTTGGCATCGGCCGGGGCCGTGGATTGAATGTTTTCCTTCAATAGACGCGCAAAGCGCCGCCGCAATACCTCGCGCATCATGCCGAAATCGTCACCGGGGATCAGGTCTGCGGACTTGATGTTGAATTTCCGGTACTGCCCTTTTTCAAAGCCTTCAGGGCCCGCGACTATAAACGCTCCAATCGCGTGCGCGCCCTGGATATGGCTGTTGTCAT
>DMER01000169.1 GCA_003451645.1 Alphaproteobacteria bacterium
GGTCCCGGGTCTGCGCGCCAAGGCGCTCCGCCCGGGATGATAAAAGGGTAGTTTGATCCAAAGCACCCCCGCCCCGAAAAATGCTCAAGCGCATTTTTCGACCCGCCCACGAGGGGCGGGTAGGCTGCAATGCGACGCTCTGTGTACGGATACCCTCCCCTTGAGGGAGGGTCTGAATTTTGGAAGAAATTCAGGGGATGGGTTTGGATGCGCCCCAAAGCGCCCCCGCCCCTTAGGTTTTCCGCGCGCTTAAAGCGTCATTCCGGGGACCGGCGTCAGCCGGGAGCCCGGAACCCATGAACTCTCACCGGGCAAAGCGATTGAGGTCCGTGGTCATGGGCGCCGGACAAAAGCTGGCGCAGTGTCCGGGGTAACAACATTGGTTTCACGCCAAGGCGCCAAGTGAGCAAAGGCCGCGAAGGGTTCTTTCGCCTGCCGTTTGCCCCCCTCCCGCCCCGGATCAAGTCAGGGGCGGCACTCCCCCCAAACGCATGCGCGTTGGGGGGAGATGAAGGATGGGCACCGTTGACTTGGCGCCTTCGCCTTCATCTTAGCGGCTTGGCGCGAAATTCTTGCTCGCACAGGGCGCCATGGGCGGTCATGGGCACCGGACAACTGCTATCGCAGTTTCCGGGGTGACATGTGAAAGGTGGGAAGCAGTGTCAGCGCACCCGCCCGCCCGGGGGCGGCCCGAGGGCCGGTGGTTTTACGCAGCCGCTGTGTCGCCCGTGTCGATGCCCATGTCGCGCAATTTGCGATAGAGGGTTGAGCGGCCGATCCCGAGCCTCCTGGCGACCTCGGACATCTGGCCCTCATAGCGGCTGATGGCGTGGCGGATCAGGTCGTGCTCGATCTCCTCCAGCCGGCGCAAATGGCCGTCCAGCGTGGTCAGCGCAACCGGGCCTTCCCCTGTTGCCGCTGCGGCCGTGTCTGCGGCCTCCAGCCGTGGCGCATAGGGCAGGGCGCTGGTCTCGGCATCGAGGTCTGGCAAGGCGGGCATGTCATAGGCGACGCCCAGCTGGCTCGCTACATGGGGGAAGTCGCAGACCCGCAGCTGGTTCGCATCGCACAGGACCACGGCGCGGAAGATCGCGTTCTCCAATTGGCGGATATTGCCCGGCCAGTCATAGCGCAGAAGCAGCTCTTGCGCGTCGCGGTCGAGGCCCAGCACTTTTTTGCCTTCCTCAATGGCGAAGCGCTCCACAAAGTGGCTGGCGAGGGCGGGGATGTCGTCCTTGCGTTGCCGCAAAGGCGGGATCGCAATCGGGAAGACATTCAGGCGGTAGAAGAGATCCTCGCGGAAGGTGCCCGCCTTGACCATCTCGGCCAGGTTGCGGTTGGTGGCGCTGATCAGGCGGATGTCGATCTTGATCGCGCGCTTGGCGCCGACAGGATCGATCTCGCCTTGCTGGATCGCGCGCAAGAGCTTGACCTGCATGTCCAGGCGCAGTTCGCCGATTTCGTCGAGGAACAGTGTGCCGCCATTGGCCTCCTGAAACTTACCCGTGTGGCGGTCATGCGCGCCCGTGAAGGCGCCCTTCTCATGGCCGAACAGGATGCTCTCGATCAGGTTCTCCGGGATGGCGCCGCAATTGACAGTGACGAACGGTTTGCCAGCGCGATCGGAGGCGCCTTGGATGGCACGGGCGACGACCTCTTTGCCCACACCGCTCTCGCCCTCAACCAGGATGGGGATGGCGCTTTGCGCGGCGCGTTCGGCCATGCGCAGGACCTCGCGCATCGCGGGTGCGCGGGCGATCAGGTCCTTGAAGCCGAAGCGGTTCTCGGTGCGCTTTTTGAGGCGCTGGATTTCCCCGGTCAGCGCCTTGATCTTGAGGGCGTTCTGGATGGAGACTTGGATGCGTTCAGGGCTTGCGGGTTTGACGAGGAAGTCGTCCGCGCCACAGCGCATCGCGGTGACGGCGGTGTCGATCCCGCCTTGCGCGGTCAAGACGATCACCGGCAGGGCCGGTTTGGTGGGCCGCATGGTCTTGAGCACTGTCAGGCCGTCGATGCCGGGCATCACCAGATCGAGCAGGACGAGGGAAACCTCCTCGCCTTGAGGACCTTGGAGTAGGTCGAGCGCTTGTTGGCCGCCCTCGGCCGTCAGCGCACGAAAGCCCTGCCGTTCCGCCATGGCCTGCAACAGGCGGCGTTGCGAGGGATCATCGTCGACGACCAAAAGGGTAGGGTTCATTGTCCAGCTCCAGAAAGGCGGATGGTTGCGAAAGGGAGCATGGCGGGCTTTGCGTAAAGGGCAGGTTAGGATGGCCCAAAATGGCACTGTTGCGGGCTTGCATCGCACGGCCTACAAACAAAGCACACAGGCGCTGCCGCGCTTGCCGGTCAGCCCACATTGTGTGACCCTTGTTTAGTTTCTTGAGCCATCGCAGAGGGGACGCATCCGCAGCGTTCGAATTGATCGGCTCAGGGGACCTGTGTGGGGGCACAGTGGGCGCTGCGCGGGCTGCCAAGCCCTGCGCGCGCCCTTTTTTTTGAGTTAGGGTGACCTGATGACCACCGGCCGGTGCCTTCTCGCAACAGTATGGCTCTTGGCGGCCATGGCAGGGTGTGCGCCTTTGGAGTCCACCTTTGCCGTCGACCCGTATCTTAAGAAAGAGATCACAGGCGATACCTTTGGCGCCTGTGCCGCGCGGGCCTATCGCGCCAGGGCGGCCATTGAGGCGCGGCGCGACGTCAACTACATCACGGCCGCGCGCTTTGTGGAGAAGGCCAAGGCCGCGCAGCGGAATGAGCACCTGGCGCCGTGGGGAGATGAGCCCTGGTTGCCCGCCCCCGCCGCAGGGGCGCAGGAGAAGCGCGACAGGCTGTTCGCCGCGTTTTCGCTTCCGGCACGCGACGAATGTGCCTGTGGGACCGCCTTGGCGCGGTATGATGGATGGCTGGCAGATGCCCATGACGCATCAGTCGCAGGCCCCGCGCTTGAAGGATTTGAGCAGGCGCTCAAGGCATGCGGCAAGAGCGCATAGCGGTGTGACATCGCGCCGTCCGGGCATTTGCTGCATTGATCGCGGGAGGCGCAAGGTCCATATCCCGCAAGGCTGGTTAAGGCGCGGCCATAGTCCACCGTCGCGCACCGCCTAATGAGGACCCATGAGCAATCCCAACGGCGACGATCCCGAACGCAATTCGCTGAGCGGCCGCCTGTCGCGCTATGCCCGCGTCGGCGCGCAAGCGAGTGTCGCGGCGGCGAAGTTCGCAGGCTCGCGCGCGCTGGGCTCGGTCGACCACAAGGCGACGGCCGCCGACCTCAAGGCCATGCTTGGGGGCCTGAAGGGTCCGATGATGAAGGTCGCGCAAATGCTGGCGACCATTCCCGAAGCGCTGCCGGAGGAATATGCGCAGGAATTGATGCAGTTGCAGGCGGCGGCCCCCGCCATGGGCTGGCCTTTCGTCCGGCGGCGGATGATGGCGGAGCTGGGCGCTGATTGGGAGCGCAAATTCCACTCCTTTGAGCGGGAGGCGGCGGCTGCGGCCTCTTTGGGGCAGGTCCACCGGGCGGTGGGTCTCGATGGCGCGAAGCTCGCTGCCAAGCTGCAATACCCGGACATGGCCTCTGCCGTTGAGGCCGATGTGCAGCAATTGAAGCTGCTTCTGTCCGTGTACAAACGAATGGACAAGGCAATCGATCCGTCCGACATGGTCGACGAGATTGGGGCCAGATTGCGCGAGGAATTGGATTACTTTCGCGAGGCGGCCCATATCCGCCTCTATAGCCGGTTCTTTGAAGGGCATGACGGCATCCGCATCCCGCAAGTGGTGGATGGGCTGTCGACCAAGCGGCTTTTGACCATGAACTGGCTCGACGGCCGGCCGATGCTGAGTTTCAAGGACGGGCCGCTGGCCGACCGTAACCGGCTCGCCACACAAATGTTCCAGGCCTGGTGGCTGCCCTTTGCCAATCTGGCCGTGATCCATGGCGATCCGCATTTGGGCAATTATACCGTAGCACCGGACCTGGCGCTGAACTTGCTGGATTATGGCTGTATACGGACATTTAACCCCAACTTTGTTGGCGGGGTGGTCGATCTCTATCATGCCATGCTGCGCAATGACGGCGACCTTGCGGTGCACGCTTTCGAGACTTGGGGGTTCAAGGGCCTGTCGCGCGAGACGATCGAGACTCTGAGCATCTGGGCGCGGTTCATCTATGCGCCTATGCTGGAAGACCGTGTACGGACGATCGCCAATGGGGTCGAGCCGGGGCAATATGGGCGGCGGGAAGCCTTTGAGGTGCATAGCCGCTTGCGCAAGCATGGACCTGTCAAGCCGCCGCGCGAGTTCGTGTTCATGGACCGGGCGGCCATAGGTCTGGGCGGTGTGTTCCTCCATTTGGGTGCGGAGCTGAACTTCCACACGCTCTTTAATCAGGCGATAGACGGGTTCCGGCTTGACACCGTGGCGGCCCGGCAGCAAGACGCCTTTGCGGCGGCGGGTGTGCCACTGCCGCAGTAGGAGGCGGCGTGAGCTACTGGACATTTTTCTCGCAAGAGGCCGCGCGTGGCCAAAGCCCGCTCTATGAGCGATTGTCACTTGGTATTGGCGAGGACCAGCGCCTTCAAGACCTGGCGGCGCAAGTGCGCGATGGGCAGCCCCATGCCAACATCCTGCTGGGCAGCGTGCATGCCTTGCTTCTGAAAGGTGCAGACCATCCGTTGGCGGAGCATTACCCATCAGTGAGACCAGGTGCACGCCCACACGGCGATCCTGTCCTCCTGTTCCGGGATTTCGTGGACGCCCATGAGGCCGCTCTGCTGCCCATGATCCGGTCACGCGTGACCAACACCAATGAGGTCGGGCGTTGCACGAGTGTGATGCCGGTCTTTGACCTTGTCGCGCGCGAGAGTGGTCAGGGTTTGCATTTGATCGAGATCGGCCCATCCGCAGGGTTCAATCTGAATTTCGACCGGTACGGCTATCAGTACAAGCAGGGTGGGGCCGTCGCACTGGCTCGGGGCGCTGCAGATGCGCCAGTGACGCTCTCATGCGAGATGCGTGGCGGCGCGGTGCCTACCCTCGGCCTGTCAATGCCCGCGATCCTGACGCGGGTGGGGCTGGAGCTCAATCCGGTCGACCTCAATAATGCAGAGGACCGGCTATGGCTGAAGGCGCTTGTTTGGCCGGAGCTTCTGGAGCGTCATGCGCGGCTCGATGCGGCAATCCGTGTGCTGATGGAGCACCCCGTGACCATCCGCTTTGGCGATGCCTTGGCGCTTCTGGGGCCGCAGCTTGCGCAAACGCCCAAGGATGGACGGGTTGTGGTCAGCCACACCCATGTCACCTATCAGTTTACGCCGCTCATGCGCGAGCAGCTCGACGCAATCTTGCTGGAGGCTAGTGCCGCGCGGCCGGTCGCGCGGGTCAGCATTGAGTATCACGAGGGCCGCTATCCCATCCGCCTGCAGAGCTATGATCGCGGCACGGTCAACGAGCGGGTGCTTGGCGTTTGCGATCCGCATGGGCACTGGCTCGAATGGCACGCCTGACAAACACTGCCTAGCGGAACGGCGGCTCGTCAAAAGCACGCAGTTTGCGGGAGTGAAGGCGCGACTGCTCCCGCCGCAACAGCTCCAAGGTCTCGATGCCGATCTGCAAATGCTGCCCCACGGCGGTCTCGTAGAAGCGGTCGGCGGCACCGGGCAATTTGATCTCACCATGCAACGGCTTGTCCGAGACGCAGAGCAGCGTGCCGTATGGGACGCGGAAGCGGAACCCTTGTGCCGCGATCGTGCCGCTTTCCATGTCGATTGCAATGGCGCGCGACTGGTTGAAGCGGCGGCGCTGAGCAGTGAAGCGCAGCTCCCAATTGCGGTCATCGGTCGTGACGACAGTGCCCGTGCGCAGGCGATGCTTCAGTTCCTCACCACTGGCGCCCGTAATGATACTGGCGGCCGTATGCAGGGCCACTTGCACCTCGGCGATGGCAGGCAGCGGGATTTCCGGCGGCATGACCTCATCCAGAATGTTGTCGTCGCGCAGATAGGCGTGTGCGAGCACATAATCGCCAATGCGCTGACTTTGGCGCAGGCCCCCGCAATGGCCGATCATCAGCCAGCAATGCGGGCGCAAGACAGCCAGATGGTCGGTCACGTTCTTGGCGTTTGAGGGGCCGACGCCAATGTTAATGAGGCTCAGGCCCTCACCATTGCGGCGCATCAGGTGATAGGCCGGCATCTGAAAGCGGCGCCAGGGGGCGTTCTGGATCAGTTCACGCGGGTTGGGTGTGTTGCGGTCAGCCACCACGTATCCCGACGCCGAGAGCGCCTCAAATTCCGAGCCGTCCGCGATCTGGGCCAGCGCCCAGTCGATAAACGCATCGACATAGCGGTGATAATTGGTGAACAGGATCCAAGGCTGAATGTGGCGCCAGGGCGTGCCCGTGTAATGGACCAAGCGGCGCAAGGAATAATCCGTGCGCGGTGCATCGAAGAGCGCCAGCGGCTTGGCGCTGTCCGGGCCAAAGATCCAGTCGCCATCGGCGATTTCATCGCCCACACTGCTGAGCATGGGATAGGGAAACGCCCGCGCAAGTTCGGCTGGCGAGGCGCCGCCAAAGGCCAGTTCGTCGGTGTTCTCCAGGCAATATGGATAGGCAATCTCTGTGGCGCTGGGCAAGACCTCGATGGTGATGCCGTAATCGCGGCTCAGCGCGGTCAACTGCTCCAGGAGATAAGGCCGGAAGTAGCGGGGATGGGTCAGCGTGGTCGCAAATGTGCCGGGTTCGGACAATTTTGCATAGGCGCGGCTCAAGACCGGCACTGTTCCTGCCGGATCATAATGGACGCGCAACTCCGGATAGCGGAACTGCGCACGCTCTTGCGGTGTTGGTGCGGTGCGGTCATTGGCAAAGCGGCTCAGTGCCTCGCGCAACGCTGTCACGGCATTGGCATAGAGGCGCTCAAGGTCATCAATTGCGGCGGACGCTTTCTGCGCATGTGGCATCTGGCCCTTTTAGCGCAGGCGCCGCCTTCCCACCAGAGGCAGTCTTGCGCTCGGCGGCTTGCGGGTTAGAGTGGGGCTTCCAATGGTTCGGGCGGACGTACCCCTTATGACCGATGATTTGCTTGAAGAGACCACGCCAGACATCCCGCCCGGCTATCAGCGGATGAATTGGTTCCAAGGGTTTGGCCGGGCGATAGGGCCGCTCTATGAGCTCGACCACGCTGACGGCAGCTATGTGCGGGCGTTTCTGGTGTGCGAGCACCACACGAATGGCATGAAGAACTGCCATGGCGGTATGCTGATGGCCTTTGCCGATATGGCCTTGGGCCATGCGGTGACCATGCAGACCAACAGGTTCTGGGTCACGGTGCGGATGGTGACCGACTTTGTGGACGCAGCTCATGTGGGGGATTGGGTCGAAGGAACCGGCACGATTGCCGCATCAGAGGACGACTTCTTCACTGTCCAAGGGCGCATCTGGTCAGGGCCCAAAGTGATCATGACCGCCACAGGCGTGTTCAAGGCGCTGGGTATCCGGCCACAGAGAAAGCGTCCCCAATGAGTGCTGGTCCCGCTGAAACTCCCAAGCCCGGATTGCTCTCGGCCTTTCATGGCGAGGCGGTTGCCGGACCCGATTGGTTTGAAAGCGCGGTGGCGACACCGGCCCAGTCGCATGTGGTGACGGTGGACGGTTGCCCAATCCATTACCTGCAATGGGGCACGCGGGGGCGGCCAGGTTTGCTGCTGGTGCATGGCAATGGCGCACACGCCTTTTGGTGGTCCTTCATCGCGCCGTTCTTTGCGGCCGAGTTCAACGTGGTCGCGATGGACCTGTCGGGCATGGGCGATAGCGGCCGGCGGACGACCTATACGATGGAGCACTTCGTCGCAGAGCAATTGGCCGTGTGCGAGCATGCGGGCCTGTTTGACGCGCCCCGGCCGCCGATCATCGCGGCGCATAGTTTTGGCGGCTTTGTCACGATCTTGACCGGAGCCTTGCATGGCGAGCGGTTGGGTGGGGTTGTGATTGTGGACTCGCCCGTGTCCCCTCCAGAGCGGCGCCATGAAGGGCCGCCGCACCGCGAAATCCGCCCGCATCGCATCTATCCGGAGCTGGCGCAAGCCTTGGGGCGGTTTCGCCTGGCCCCGGAGCAGCCCTGCGAGAACCTCTATATTGTCGACTTCATCGCCCGGAAATCTCTGGTGCAGGTGCCAGGGGGCTGGACGTGGAAGTTCGATCCGTCGATCTGGACGCGCTTTTCCATTGGCGATATGGCGGCGCGGCTAAAGGCGACGCGATGCCGGATCGCGATCTTCCGGGGCGAGTTGTCCGATCTGATGCCGCATGAGGTGGGGGAATATATGTTCAATCTTCTGGGCCGCTCCGCGCCCGTGGTCGAAATCCCGCAAGCGCGCCATCATGTGATGCTTGATCAGCCTTTGGCCTTTGTTGCCGCGATGCGGGCATTGCTCGCGGATTGGGAGCACTCCTCGCCCAGCCGTAAACCGATGGGGCTTTAGGTATGGGTCGCGTTCTTCTCGTTGCTTTTTTGGGGTTGGTGTTTGCTGGCCATGCCATCGCGCAGGAGCCGCGGATTGCAGGGCTGCTCACCGCCGTGATCGAGGCTGGATCGCCGCCGCGCTTGCAAGCGCAAGGGTGTGCAGTCTTTGCCGAGGACGGCCGGACTTGCGCTCGGCCGATGCGGGAAGATGCGCTGGTGCGGGTAGCGTCAATCTCAAAGCTTGTCACCGCACTCGGCGTGATGCGCATGGTGGAAACGGGCAAGCTTGATCTCGATGCGGATATTTCGGGGTATTTGGGCTACCCGGTGCAGCATCCTGAGTTTCCGGATCGGGCTTTGACCTTGCGGCAGCTTCTCACGCACACCTCCGCGCTGACCGATGGTACGGGATATGTGTTTGGCCTTGGCACCCGGGTAGAGCCTAGCTTTGGCGATGCGGGCCGGTTCGATCCAGACCATGCGCCGGGCGCGTTCTTCCGTTACGCCAATTACAATTTTGTGGTCATTGGCACGATCATGGAGCGGGTGAGCGGGGAGCGCTTTGACCGGTTGATGGATCGTTTGGTGCTGACGCCTCTCAGCATTGAGGGGTGTTTCAACTGGGCGCAGTGTCCGGATGGTGCGCTTGCCAAGGCCGCTGTGCTCTACCGCACCGGGCCGGATGAAACCCAATGGGCGCCGGAGGGGCCATGGATCGCGCAGGTCGATGACCTGAAAGGACTGCGCCCGCCATGCCCGGTCTATCGCGAGGACGCGGCGGCGCCGTGCGATCTCACTGCCTACAAGCCTGGAGAGAATGGCGGCCTGTTCAGCCCGCAAGGGGGATTGCGCATCTCGCTGGCAGGCTTGGGGCGGATTGTGGCGATGCTTCTGAGCGATGGTCAGGGACCGGCAGGCCCGTTTCTGATGCCGCGATCGGTAGCTCAGATCTTTGCTCCAGGATGGCAGGTCCCCAGTGCGGGCGAGACAGAGAAGGGGACCATGTGCGGCTATGGTCTGTCGATCCATTTGCTGTCGGGGGCCAATAAACATGGCTGCCGGGATGATGTGTTCGCCGATGGCAAATCGCGGGCAGGCCATATCGGCGAGGCCTATGGACTTTATGGCGGGGTGTGGATCGATCGCGCGGCCAAACGCGGTTCCATCTATTTGGTCACCGGAACGGCTGCCGATCCCAGAAGCGCACCAGGCCAACACTCCGCTTTCACCAGGATTGAGGAGTGGGCGGCTGCTAAGGTCCGCTAACGGACGGTTGCTCAGGCCGAATCGGCTGCTATAGTCCCGGCCAGATTGATCATTGCCTTACAGGGTACCAAGGAGACCGCGATGGCCGACAACCACCCTCATGTCCGTGGAAAGATGGATATCCGCGCACAGAATGAAACCTTTGATCTGTTCTGGTCCCTGACCAAGTGGGGAACCATTTTTGTCGTGCTCACGCTTATTTTGATGGCGATCTTCCTCGTTTAGTCCCGATACTCCCGCCTGCTTCGCGTTCCCCCGGCTTGAGTCTGCATGACAGCCTGCGCGGCCATTTGGGCTGCGGACTGCGTGTCACCTAGGGTTTGAAAGGACTTACCCGCCTATGCTTATCGCGATACCAAAAGAACGCAGGCCCCAAGAGACGCGCGTTGCCGCGACCCCAGACACGGTCAAGAAGTTCAAGGCCCTTGGTTGCGATGTGGTCGTCGAAGCAGGCGCGGGCGCAGGCGCCAAGGTTGCCGATCAGCTTTACGCGGACGCCGGTGCGCAGGTTGCAGGATCGGCGGCGGACGTCCTCAAGGACGCGGATATTGTGCTCAAGGTCGCCCGGCCGATGGATGACGAGCTGCCCTTGTTCAAGCGCGGCGCGATGCTCGCGGCCATCCTGGCGCCTTACGCGAACAAGGCGGACGCGGCGAAATATGCGGCGCAAGGGATCAACGCCTTTGCCATGGAATTCATGCCGCGCATCACGCGTGCGCAGTCGATGGATGTGCTGTCCAGCCAAGCCAATTTGGCCGGCTACAAGGCTGTGATCGACGCGGCCGCGCAGTTTAATCGCGCTTTTCCCATGATGATGACGGCGGCAGGCACGATCGCGCCCGCGCGCGTCATGGTGTTCGGCGCGGGTGTCGCCGGTCTTCAGGCGATCGCGACCGCCAAGCGGCTTGGCGCTATCGTCTCTGCGACGGATGTGCGTCCAGCAGCAAAAGAGCAAGTTGAGTCGCTCGGCGGGACCTTTGTCGCGGTGATCGACGAGGAGTTCAAACAAGCTGAGACAGCGGCTGGCTATGCCAAGCCGATGTCGGCGGAGTACCAGGCCAAGCAAGCGGCCCTGGTTGCCGACACTATCAAGAAGCAGGACATCGCCATTACAACAGCGCTCATTCCAGGCCGGCCTGCGCCGGTGCTGATCACCGAGGACATGGTCAAGTCGATGAAGCCTGGATCGGTCATTGTCGATCTGGCGGTCGAGCAAGGCGGGAATTGCCCCCTATCCAAGGCGGGCGAGATTGTCGACGTCCATGGCGTCACCATCATGGGGCTTCTGAACCTGCCTGGACGGCTGGCAACGGATGCCACGTCGCTCTATGCGCGCAATCTGCTGAATTTCTTGACACCCCTGATCGAGAAGGGCGGCAAGTCGCTCAAGATCGATTGGGAAGACGAGATCATCAAAGGCACCTGCCTGACCAAGGATGGCGCCGTTATTCACCCCGCCTTGCAATAGGTCACCCATGGACGCCATCGATCCCTTTGTCTTCCGTCTTTCGATTTTCGTGCTGGCGATCTTCGTGGGCTATTACGTGGTGTGGAGTGTTACGCCCGCACTGCATACGCCGCTGATGGCGGTCACCAACGCGATCTCGTCAGTGATCATCGTGGGTGCGCTCATTGCCGTCGCGGCGGGCGGCGCTCAGCCATCAGGCGCAGCATGGACGTCCAAGATCTTTGGCTTCCTCGCCGTAATCCTCGCATCCGTGAATATCTTTGGCGGCTTCCTCGTCACGAGGCGCATGCTGGCCATGTATAAGAAGAAAGAGCGCGCGCCAGGAGCCGCCAAATGAGCATGACCGCCGATATCGCAGCGCTTCTCTATCTGGTCTCGGGCGTGTTGTTCATCCTGGCCTTGCGCGGGTTGTCGAGCCCGGAGTCCAGCCGCCAAGGTAATATGTATGGCATGCTCGGCATGGCGATCGCTGTGGCGACGACCTTGGCGCTCACGGCAGGTGGCGGCTTTGACGGACTGACCTGGGGCATGATTGCTGCAGGTGTGCTCATCGGCGGATTGATCGGCGCCGCAATCGCTGGCCGCGTTGCGATGACGGCGATGCCGCAATTGGTGGCCGCCTTCCACAGCCTCGTTGGTTTGGCCGCCGTGTTTGTTGCTGCAGCGGCTCTCTATGCGCCGGCCGATTTCCACATCATGGCGGGCAATCAGATCAAGATGGCCAGCCTGATCGAGATGTCTCTGGGCGTGGCCATTGGGGCCATCACTTTTTCAGGGTCGGTCATTGCCTTTGCCAAGCTCAACGGGAACATGTCGGGCGCGCCGATCATGTTGCCGGGCCGGCATTTCCTGAACCTGTTCCTCTTTGGGCTGATGGTCACTTACATGATTCTGTTCGCCCGGTCTGGCGGTCTGGGGGACGGCGCGCTCTATCTCTTTTGGGCGATTACGCTGCTGGCCTTTATCATTGGCGTCACGATCATTATCCCGATTGGCGGCGCGGATATGCCCGTCGTGGTGTCGATGCTCAATTCCTATTCAGGTTGGGCTGCTGCCGGGATCGGCTTTACGCTGGAGAACACAGCCCTCATCATCACCGGCGCCCTGGTCGGATCGTCGGGCGCGATCCTGAGCTACCTCATGTGCAAGGGCATGAACCGCTCTTTCATCTCGGTCATTCTGGGCGGCTTTGGCGGCGAGACGGATCTCAGCGGCGGCAAGGTGGAGACGCGGCCCGTCAAGCAAGGCTCCGCCGACGATGCTGCCTTTATCATGAAGAATGCGGGCTCGGTCATCATCGTGCCGGGCTATGGCATGGCGGTGGCGCAGGCACAGCACGCGCTGCGCGAGATGGCGGACATCCTAAAGAAAGAGGGGGTCAAGGTCACCTATGCGATCCATCCCGTCGCGGGGCGGATGCCGGGCCATATGAACGTGCTCCTGGCCGAAGCGAATGTGCCCTATGACGAGGTGTTCGAGCTTGAGGACATCAATTCCCAATTCGCGCAGGCCGATGTCGCTTATGTGATCGGCGCCAATGACGTCACCAACCCGTCGGCCAAGACCAATCCCAAGAGCCCCATTTTCGGGATGCCGATCCTGGATGTCGAGAAAGCCAAAACCGTGCTCTTCATCAAGCGCGGCATGGGCTCAGGCTATGCGGGCATCGAGAACGAGCTGTTCTTCCGCGACAACACGATGATGCTTTTCGCCGATGCGAAGAAAATGACCGAGGGGATCGTCAAGGCGTTGGGGCATTGAGGCAGCGTTGTAAGCTGTCACCAAATTGCAACGATGCGCGGTCAGCATGTTTGAGCGCGGTTCACAGCAGCACATCCATGGCATAGAAGGGTTTACTCGTAACCGCGTGAGGTAACCGATGCCCCCGATCAATCAGATTTTGTCTTCTGCTCGTAAGGTCCTGGTGCTTGGCGCACTTGGCGCAGCCCTTTCCGCCTGCACCTATGTCGGCCAGCAAGCCGATGGCACCACCAACATTGTGGGCCTTGCGGCCGTGCAGGTGACACCGCACCCCGGCTCGCCGCCGCCCAAGGTGTCGGTGCAATCGCTTGGGCTCACGATTTCCGATCGCGCGCCGGATTCAGGCGTTGTTCTGGGCTATTCGGACCGGACCTTTAGCGCGCAAGGGACTGGCCATCATTATCCGCACACGGATAACCAACACTATCGGCACACCCGCAATGGCGAGATTGACTTCATCGCTCACGGCGAGGCGGAGGAGTACCGTCCGCGCTACTACAAGAAAAAGCGCAAGTGGCGCCGCGGCTGCCGCTGCTATCGCTAAGGCGAACGGCTTAGTTCTGGGCTTTGGTGCGCGTCAGCCGTGCACCAAGCCACGCGCAAGGAAGCGGCAGCAATAGCCCCAGGGCCGCCATCCACAAAGGGTGGGGGATCAACGTGAGGTTCATTGCAGCCCCGGCCGTAATCAAGGCACCCACCAAAAGCCCTGGCCAAAGTGTGGTGCGCGCTATGGCCGTCGCTACAATGGCGCCCAAGAAGGCGCCCAACGTCCAACCCGCCACAACGATTGCAAGCGCCTGCCAGGGCGCGGAGGCGACATAGGCCTTCAGCCCATCTAGCGAGAGGTCTGTTGGGGGAGGGTAGATCTGGTGACCCAGATATTCGACTAGGGTCACCGTTCCGACGGCAACGGCGGCGCCAGTCAAGGTGGCGAGTACATTGGTCAGGATGGACGTCATCGTCAGCACCCAAGGAGCAGCAACGCTGCGCTAGACCTTCTTGGGGGTCGGGGGCAGGAGGCCTTCGCGTTGCAGCTTCTTGCGCTGGAGCTTGCGGGCGCGACGGACGGCCTCAGCACGTTCACGTGCGCGGCGCTCAGATGGCTTTTCGAAGTGATTCCGCAGCTTCATCTCGCGGAACAGGCCCTCGCGTTGAAGTTTTTTCTTAAGCGCCTTCAAGGCCTGGTCGATATTGTTATCGCGAACGACGATCTGCAAGCGGACTCTCCTCTGCCAAGATGTTCAATGAAAGACTTAAAGCGGCCAGTGCCCCGACACTGTCCGGTGAGGGTGTGTAACAGAGGCTCGTGGAATTGTCTAGCTCTTGTCCAAAGACCCAACCCGGCGCATATCAAGTGCATGACGATACGAAAAATTGCCCGAATGGGACATCCTGTCCTGCGGCGTCAGGCGAGGGCCGTCGATAACCCCCGCGATCCGGAATTGCGCCGTTTGGTCAACGACATGATCGAGACCATGATCGACGCCAATGGGGCAGGGCTCGCCGCCCCGCAGGTGCATGAGAGCGTGCGGGTGGTGGTCTTTCAGGCGCCGGGCGAGCGCGCCGATCCGGGCCTCTCGGCGGAAGAGGCCTTTGATCACACTGCTGACCTGACGGTCCTGATCAATCCGGTCATTGAGGTCCTGTCGCCTGCGGTCGAAGGCGGTTGGGAGGGATGTTTGTCGGTGCCGGGCTTGCGGGGTTTTGTCGAGCGGCCTGCGCATATCCGCTATTCAGGGATCGATTTGGAAGGGCGGACGGTGTCGCGCGTCGCGCGCGGGTTCCACGCCCGGGTCGTGCAGCACGAGTGCGATCATCTGGACGGCATTCTCTATCCGCAACGCATGCGCGACTTAAGCAAATTGATCTTTGAATCAGAAGCCCGCCATCTGCGCGCGGAGGAGGACGAGGCATGACCACGCAACGATCTTCATTGGACGATTTGCGGGATGAGGTATTGGCTGCCGCTTTGCCGCGCGTGCAATTCTATGGCTTCTCGGCGCGGTTGCTGTCGGAGGCCGCACAAGAGGCAGGAGCCAATGCGGCGCAGCTGGCAGCGCTCTATCCGCGCGGGCCTGTCGATATGGTAGTTCAGTATGCGGCCGACTGCGACCGGCAAATGGCGGATCGCATGCAAGCGGTTGATCTTGCGGCCTTGAAGATCCGCGAGCGGGCAATCTTGGCCATCCGCACACGGATCGACGTGGCCGGGCAATACAAGCTGGCCGAGAAACGCGCGGCCGCTTTTTTGACTTTTCCTCTGTATGCGGCGGATGCGGTGCAATGTTTGGCCCGGACCTCTGATGCCTTATGGAAGGCGATGGGCGATCAATCAGCGGATTTCAGCTACTACACCCGGCGCATGACCATGGGGGCGGTCTATTCGGCCTGCCTGCTCTATTGGTTCACCGATGAGAGCGAGGGTGCGAGCGATACCCAAGCCTTTATCGAGCGGCGCATTGCGGATGTGATGCAATTCGAAAAGCTTAAGGCGCAAGCATCAAAAGCCGCCAGCGGCTTTCCCAATCCCTTCGCGCTTGCAGGGCGGTTGCGCTACCCGCGCGCCCGATAATCTTAGAGCCAAGGTTCTAAGTTTTTTTATCGCAACGGGTCGTCTGGAAACCGCAAGTGCACTTTTCAGCCCGTTGCTCATGCCTCTTGCCGGTTGGCGTGATCGTTCACGAATTTTTCCAGGTCGATATGGGCCACGCGCCATTCGCGGCCGAATTTGATCGCTCGTAACTTCTTGTCCCGTATCCAGGTGCGGACAGTGCTTTCCTTTACTTTGAGCGTCTGCGCGGTTTCGTGCACGGTCAGGAGCGGTTTGCTGAGCATCTCGCCACGTCCTTTGGCAAATAGCGGTATGATACCGGATATGTCAGTTTAACGCCGGATGTGTTGGCTCAGATGCGGCAGGCTGCCGCACTATTCATGCCCCGAAGTCTTGGGCTTGAGTTCCGTCAAGTGTCCCATCTTGCGGCCGGGGCGGGGGGCGTCTTTTCCATACAGATGGAGCGAGGTATGGGGGCCGAGGGCGCGCGTGTCCCAGCCTTGGGCGGCCTCGCCCAAGAGATTGGTCATGATGGCATCGCTGTGCCGCTCTGGGGAACCGAGAGGCCAACCCATGACGGCGCGTACATGCTGCTCAAATTGGGAGACCGTGCAGGCGTCCTGCGTCCAATGGCCGGAATTGTGCACGCGGGGGGCCAGTTCATTGACCATGAGGCTGCCATCGGCTGCTTCAAACAGCTCAATGCCCATGACACCCACATAGTCGAGCGCGGACAATATGGCCGCGGCGATGGCAAGCGCTTTGTCCCTTTGCTCCGGGGTTAGCTTGGCCGGCGCCAGAGAGCGATGCAGGACATGATCCTGGTGCTGATTTTCAACCGGGTCATAGGCGGCAAACTGCCCGTCCAAACCGCGCGCGGCAATCACGGACAGTTCCCGCTTGAAGGCCACAAAACCCTCCAGGATCGAGGGCACGCGGTTGAACGTATCAAAGGCTGCGGCAAGGTCCGTACCCTGACGGATCAGGCGCTGACCCTTGCCGTCATAGCCGAGGCGCCGGGTTTTAAGAACCGCTGGCGGGCCAATCTTGGCCAAAGCTGGGCCCAAGTCAGCCTCGCTCTCAATATTGTAGAAAGGAGCAGTGGCAATGTCCTGCGCGCGGATAAAGGATTTCTCGTGCCAGCGGTCCTGCGTCACGGCCAACGCACGCGGGTTGGGCCGGACTGGCGCATGCGCGTTGAGAAGTTCCGCCGTTGCGGCCGGGACATTCTCGAACTCATAGGTGATGGCTGCGACGCTCTGCGCAAAGGCCAGAAGCGCGTCGGTATCGTCATATGCTGCGCATGTGAAGGCCGCCGCGACCGCCGCAGCGGGGCTGTCCGGCTCCGGCGCATAGATGTGGACAGAGAGGCCGAGCTTGCCAGCCGCAAGCGCCAGCATGCGCCCCAATTGACCGCCGCCTAGGATCCCCAACATCGCCATGGGCTAGGTCGCTGCCGCGAGCATGATTGCATGATCATCCGTTATCGGACTATCGGGCACGTCTGCCGTCTGCCTGGCACGGAACTCGTCCAACGCCCGGGCAACCTTGGCGTCACTCAAGGCGAGGATTGAGGCGCCCAGCAGGGCTGCGTTAATCGCGCCAGGCTTGCCAATGGCCAGGGTGGCGACAGGCACGCCGCCCGGCATCTGGACGATCGAGAGCAGGCTATCGAGCCCTTGCAACCCTGTCGCCGCAACAGGTACTCCCAGAACGGGCAAGGGCGTGAGCGCGGCGGTCATACCCGGCAAATGGGCGGCCCCGCCTGCGCCCGCGATGATCACTTTCAAGCCCCGGCTCTTGGCGGTGCGGGCATAGTCGAAAAGGCGGGCAGGTGTCCGGTGGGCGGAGACCACGCGGGCCTCAAAATCAATGCCTAGGGCGCGCAAGGTCTCAGCGGCATGGCACATGATGGACCAGTCCGAGCGGCTGCCCATAATGATGCCAATATCGGCCGGGGCTTCGGGGCGCTTCTTGGTCATGATCGCGTACCATTATTTGGGAGGCGACTGTCGCGCCCGCGTTCCAGGAAGCGGCCCATTATAGGGCGATGATCGGGCGGAGCAAGGTGGGCCGTCAGGGTTCACACTTACACAATTTTGTTGGCGCGACCCCGATGCGGGGGGCGGATCAGTCTGCTATGCGTAGGCGATCGTCATCCAAACATAAGGATTTCCAACCATGAGCGATGCCTTCCACAAAGCAACCGTGCAGCAAATGGGCGGGATGCTGACCGCCTTAGCCAAGATTTTGGACAAGGTCGAGCAGCATTGCGAGGCCAAGAAAATCGATCCGTCGGTCCTGCTCAATGCCAGGCTGTTTCCCGATATGTTCGACTTCAAGCGGCAAGTGCAAATGACCGCTGATTTCGCCAAAGGGGCGGCGGGGCGCCTGTCGGGTCAGGAGCCGCCAGCTTTTGCTGACACCGAAACGACGATCCCTGAACTCAAAGGCCGGATCGCCAAGACGATTGATTATCTTAAGACAATTGGGCCCGCCGAATTTGCTGGCGCCATGACGCGTGAGATCACCATCGCGCCGGGCGGGAACAAGATGACGTTCTCAGGTGAGGACTTTGCCAACCGGTTTTCTCTGCCCAACTTCTACTTCCACATGACCTCGGCCTACGCCATTCTGCGCAAAAATGGGGTCGAGGTTGGCAAGTGGGACTTTATGGGCCGCGCCTAACGGTTCGAAACTGATGGCGATGCGGCCCCGAGTTACCGGGGCCGCTTTGCTTTAAGCGCCAAATAACGACCGCAAATCCTTTTTGAGAATCTTGCCATTGGGGTTGCGCGGCAGCGTCTCGGGCATGAACTGGATTTGCACGGGGACCTTGAAGGCCGCGATCTTGGCCGCCACATGGGCCCGCAGTTCCGCTTCACTCGCGTGCTGGCCAGGCTTGAGGTGAACGACAGCCACCGGCTCCTCGCCCAATGTCATATGCGGTTTGCCCACCACCGCCGCATCCATCACAGCCGGATGGTCATAGAGCGCGTTCTCGACTTCGACGCAGTAGATGTTCTCACCGCCGCGGATGAGCATGTCCTTGGCGCGGTCCACGATGTAGATGAAACCTTCCTCGTCGATGCGCGCGAGATCACCGGTTTTCACCCAGCCATCGACAAAGGTTTCGGCGGTGGCTTCCGGCTTGTT
Source organism: Alphaproteobacteria bacterium (assembly GCA_003451645.1). Classification (GTDB taxonomy): domain Bacteria; phylum Pseudomonadota; class Alphaproteobacteria; order Micropepsales; family Micropepsaceae; genus DMER01. The sequence goes on from DMER01000169.1 coordinate 18,668, forward strand.
CCAATAGCCGCGCACAACGATGGGCCCTTTGTACCACAATTCACCGACCTCGTTGAGGCCGAGTTCTTTGCCGTCCGGTCCCATGATCTTGGCCTCGCCCGACGGGGCGGGCACGCCGCAGGAGGAGGGCTTGCGCTCGTAATCCTCGCGCGTGTTGGACACCGCGGTTGCCGAGGTCTCGGTCATGCCCCAGCCCTGGCCCACTTGCAGCTTGGGGAATTTCTCCTTCATGCGCCGGACGAGTTCCGGGGCGCTCGGCGCGCCGCCATAGGAGATGGTGTCGAGCGAGGAGAGGTCAAATTCTTGCAGCCGAGGATGCTCGATGATTTGCCAAGCGATGGTGGGGACGCCGCCCGCATTGGTCACCTTCTCGCGCTGGATCAGCTCCAGCGCTTGGTCCGCATCCCATTTGCGCTGCATGACCAGCTTGCCGCCACCCATGACGTTGGGGATCATCACGGCAAAACAGCCCGTGGCATGAAAGAGCGGCACCGAAAGTAGCACGCCACGCTGAGGCGCTGAGGGATCAGGCTGAGGCGGGATCTCACCGCGGCGGAGGAACCCGCGCGCTTGGGCACACAGAGCGTTGAAAATGTTGGAGACAATGTTGCGATGGGAGATCACCGCGCCCTTGGGCTTTCCGGTGGTGCCTGACGTATAAAAGATCGTGCAGTCGTCATCGGGAGCCATTTGGACCACGGGCAATGCTGCGTCGGGCAAATGGGTCCAGGCGTTGGGGATGCCAATGACGTCCTCAAGTTTTGCAATGCGCGCCTCCGTCTGCGGCTCGCTCGCGCGCGTCACATAGATTTTCTTGAGGTTGGGCAGCGCGGAGAGGTGATCCTTCAGCCGCTCCAGGCGCTCACCATCGACAAAGGCAAAGGTACTGCCAGAGTCCGAGAGGCCGTACTCCAATTCGTGACCGGTCCACCAGGCATTGAGCGGGGTCACAATGGCGCCAACCAGGGCGGAGGCCCAAAACGCCACGACCCACTCCGGCAGATTGCGCATGATGATGGCGACCCGGTCGCCCTTTTTGATGCCGTCGGCCTGCAATTGAGCGGCGAGCTTTGCTACCGCTTTGGCGTGGGCCGCAAAGGTCACGCGGTCCTGATCCAGGACCAGGAAATCACGGGTGGCGAAATTGCCGCTCAGCGCAAAGACCTCAGCAAGCGTGGGCGGGGCCAATTTCCAGGTCTTGAAGGTGATCCCGCGGATCGCCTTTTCCTCGATGTGGAAAGGCGAGGTTGGCGCGGTGAGGAGCAGATTGTGCGCGTCCGCAATGGACATGGCAGGAAAGGCAATGGGGCTCGTCATCTCTCTGAAGGTCTTCCCTAAGCTGTTGTGGTTGGCGTTTATTGGCCGTCATCATGGGCAATCAAAAGGGTGAGTGCCAGCCCAAAGCGCGCGATGCACTTTAATGTTTTGGTAGGCATAGGACAGCATCCTATCCCTGTTACCTGCGCAGAAAGCGGAGACAGGGTGCTTCACAATGAAGGTCACGAGCGAGCGGCCATTGTCTGTGCGCTATACACCGAAAGGTACCGTGGTCAGCACGTCCCGCTCGTTGCAAAGTCAAGCGCCAGCGATTGCCACCGACATGGCGGCCTCGAGCACGTCCATCTTGGGGATCCCCGACACTGAGCTCACAACGCAAGTTCGCAGCGCGATCATGACGCTCATGGCCGAGGTCGACCGGCTCAGGCAAGAACTTGAACAATCGCGCCGGCGCATCGACGCCTTGCAAAGTGAGGCGGACCTGGACGGTCTGCTCGCGATCTTGAACCGGCGGGCTTTTGTGCGAGAGCTCTCGCGTATGATGGCCTTTACCGAGCGGTATGGCGTACCAGTTTGTTTGCTCTATCTCGACCTGAACGGCTTCAAGTGTATCAATGACGAGCAGGGCCATGCGGCAGGCGATGCGGCCCTCCAACATGTGGCGCAAGTTTTGCGGAGCCAAATCCGGGACTCTGATGTCGTTGGGCGGCTGGGCGGTGATGAGTTCGGCATCTTGCTGACCAAAGCCGATCAGAGCGCCGGCTTGCAAAAGGCGGACGCGCTCAATGCCGCCTTGGCTGCGCAACCCTTCGGATGGAAAGGGCAAATGTTCCTCTTGTCTGTGTCGTATGGCGCATATCAGCTGGCGCCAGGCTTAAGTGCTGCGGACGCGCTCTCTGCGGCGGACATGGCGATGTATAGTGCCAAGCGGGCGCGCGCCGTCGCGCGCTGAGGGTCCGCTTTAGGCAATGATGTCAGGCAGCAATTCGTCTTCGATCTTGGAGATCAGATCGCGCAACGATAATTTTCGTTTCTTCATGCGCGTCAATTGCAGCTGATCGGGCGATCCAGTTGCCAATAGCGCATCAATGGCCGCGTCCAGATCCCGGTGCTCTTGCCGCAGTTGCGAAAGGCGCGCACGCAAAGTGCGCTCCTCTTCAGACAAGCCAAGATCATCGCCAACAACCTTCAATAGGTTGGGGCCCTCGACGATCGTCAAGGTTGGCGTGTCGCGGTCAGAATCACCAGTGCGCATGAAGGACATGTATGCAACCCGCTTTCCGGATTGGCTATTTCTTTATTTCTCAACGTAACACAACGGCGCGGCGCGGTCACCCGCTTTGACCGGCCTTGATCGCCGTTCAAGCTTCGATTGAGTGTGTCAGACTTTATACTCGGCGTTAACTAAAAATTTTCCATTGGGTGAAGAACCCCCGATGACAGATGTTTGACAAAGTGCTCTACTTATCTGGCCCTACATCATGGAGGCATACGCAATGGGCTTAGAGTCGCACCTCGTTGAACTCTCCGATAAGCACCGCAAACTGGAAGAAGATCTGCACAATGAGCTTCTTCGACCGCATCCGGACGATTTCCGGGTCATGGAATTGAAAAAGCGAAAGTTGCGTATCAAAGAGGAATTGGAGCGGCTCCGACATGACGACGACCTCGATATCCCCGTCATGAAGGCGAGCTAGGTTTACCCGCCCTCCGCCGAAATTCATTGAGCACCCGGCCCAGACCCTGAGCCGGGTGTTTTCTTTTGAAGGTCAGTAGTCGATCCGG
>DMER01000186.1:0-189 GCA_003451645.1 Alphaproteobacteria bacterium
TTGATCAGCACGTCGATGCGGCCATAGGCCTCCAGTGTCTGCTTGACGAGGTTTGCAACTCCCGCATCGTCCGTCACCGAAGAGCCATTGGCGATCGCGTGCCCGCCCATCGCCTTGATTTCGCCAACCACCTGTTCCGCCGCTTGCGACGAGCCGCCCGAGCCGTCGACTGCGCCGCCGAGATCATTG
>DMER01000186.1:395-14873 GCA_003451645.1 Alphaproteobacteria bacterium
GCCGCCGAGATCATTGACAACGACTTTGGCGCCGCGCCGGGCAAGCTCCAAAGCATGGCAACGGCCAAGGCCGCCGCCAGCACCGGTTACAATCGCGACCTTCCCGTCAAAGCGCAGCGCCATAGGTTCGTTCTCCAATAAGACTGATGAATTGTCAGTTGCACTGCAGCATTTTTGACCGAGGCCGGTTGACCTGGTCAAGCCCGTGTTCGCCTTTGTGAGCAGCAAAGGCTAAGATGTGACCGGATTCGTCTTGGGGCCTCGAAAATGTCACATCTGTTTACGATCGATCAAATGGTTACCGCCTCGGTGGAGCGCAGCTTTGAGGCCATGACGGATTTTGACCGCTGGCCGGATTGGATGCCAAATCTGGTCCGCCTGGAGCGGCTGAACCACAAGCCTTTTGGCCCAGGATTTTCTTGGCGGGAAGTCCGCCGGTTTATGGGGCGGGAGGGCGCGGAGGTTTTTGAAGTGACCGAGATGGTTCTCAATCAGTCCTTGAGCCTGCGTGTCGATGGAACAAAGGGCACAACGGGCCGGGGGGAGTTCCTGTTTGACTATGAATTCGTCCCCAAAGGTGGACTGACGCAGATCTCACTGCAAGGCGAGGTCAAGGGGTTGGGCTGGTTTGGCGATCTCATGTTCTGGATTATGGGCGGGGTCTATAAGCGCGCTGTCGCTGGCGATCTCGCCGCCTTCCGCCGCTATGTCGAGAGCCCGCGATCCCTCAAAGCTAGCTTTGAGGTGCCGATCTAACCAATAATTGTTGGTACAGGCGGTCAACGGCGTCGCGGTAGCGTATCGCGGGCTCCCCCTGACACACGATGCGCAGAAACTTACGTTGTTCTGGCGGACCAAAGCCCGAGGGGTTGAGGTTGGCGATGGGCGCACCTGCCGCGCCACCATTGCGGCCCAATTGGGACATCCACCCTTGTGCCCAGCTGAAATACAAGTCGTCCATATGGCGGGCGTCGTCTGATGACGTCAATTCATTCGTGTGCTTCAGATAATTGGCGCAGCTTTGCGCGCCTGCACCCATGATCGAGAACTGCTTGTCCGCCGCAAGAGCTGGCGCCGCTGCCAAAAGCGCAAGTGCTGCGATGAGTGATGTGCCAGTCCTTCTCATGTCCGCCCCCAGCCGCTGAATGCCGCAAAGCATAGGCCAAGTTGTCGCGGTTGGCCACTGCCGCAAGGAGCACGATTGCCCGGCCTTGCATGTCCGCTACCATGCAGACTGCGGTGCGGTGTGCAGCGCAAGCGAACAGGGCCAATCATGTCGATGTTGCAGGTGCAAAGTCTGGGCGGCCTTGTGGCCTTTATTGGCGTGTGCTGGCTCATCAGCGAGAACCGGCAAGGTTTTCCGTGGCGCCTGGTTATTGCTGGGCTTTTTCTGCAAGTCATTCTGGCGGCAGTTTTTCTAACTGTGCCTGCAATACGCGATAGCCTCCAAGTCCTGAATGGTGCTGTCACTGCTCTCCAAAATGCCACCGGGAAGGCAACATCCTTTGTCTTTGGCTATGCTGGAGGCGGCAGTCCGCCCTTTGTAGTGACCGATCCCAATGCCCTTGTGTCCATAGCCTTTGGCATTTTGCCCTTGGTTATTGTGATGTCGGCATTGTCGGCGCTTCTTTGGCATTGGCGCATACTGCCGCTCATCGTTCAGGGCTTTGCATTCGTCCTGGAGCGGACAATGCGGATTGGCGGCGCGCTGGGATTTGGCGCCGCAGCCAACATCTTTCTGGGCATGACCGAGAGCCCGTTGTTGATCCGCCCTTATCTGGAGCGTCTTACTCGCAGCGAACTTTTCGCACTATTTGCATGTGGCCTTTCCAATGTGGCAGGGACCGTGATGGTCATCTATGCAGCGATGCTAGGGAACGCCATCCCCGGCGCAATCGGCCATATTCTGGTGGCCTCAGTACTGTCTCTGCCGGCGTCTATCCTGCTCGCCAAGATCATGATCCCGGGTGATGAGGCGACCAGTGCTGACCCTGGCCGCGATGCGCTTTACCGGTCGTCGATGGATGCTGTCACCCGCGGCACAGAAGACGGCATGCGCATGTATCTGTCCATCATTGCCATGCTGATCGCCGTCACGGCCCTGGTCGCGCTCGCCAATGCCATGCTTGGGACCTTGAGCGTTGATGGCGCACCCCTGACTTTTGAACGGCTTGCCGGGTGGGTGTTCGCGCCCATCGCCTATTTGATGGGCATTCCGTACGAGGAAAGTGTGAAGGCAGGGTCGCTTCTCGGCATCAAGACAGTCCTCAACGAGTTCATTGCTTATCAAACGCTTGCAAGTGTGCCTGCGGAGGATCTCGCGCCGCGCAGCCGTCTCATTATGCTTTACGGCCTCTGCGGCTTTGCCAATCTGGCGTCGGTCGGCATTCTGATCGCCGGGATGTCCGCACTTGTGCCCTCTCGCAAAGACGAGATTGTAGGTCTAGCCCTTAAATCTCTGATACCGGGGACCCTTGCGACCTGCATGACGGGTGCAGTTGTTGGATTGCTCACCACAGGCTAATGTGGGAAGACAAGAGGGGCCGGGGGCGCAGCAACATGTCGAATGTGCAGAGTTGGATGCTGTGGATTGCAGGCGTTCTTGCCATTTTGGGCGCGGTCGGGGTCGCCCGGCTGCCCTTGCAAATCCTCTTCGTGCAGATCGACATGCTCATGCCCATCGTTGCCATGTTGTGCGCGGCCGCCGGCTTTTCGTCGGAACAGGTCCACGGGCGCACGACGCTGTCGACCATCTTGTGGGCCAATGCTGCCGCAGCCGTGATCACGTTGTTGCCGTTTATCAGTTTGCCCATCGTGCTGCCGATAATCCGGATTGACGGGTTGCAACTGATTGTGGGCTTTATTTGTCTCCTCATCGCCTATCTCAAAACTTGGTCCCGTTCATGAAGCTCTATGACGACAAACTGGCGCCAAACCCGCGCCGTGTACGGATATTTCTGGCCGAGAAGGGGATCGAGGTCCCTAAGGTCAATGTCGAAATCATGAAGGGCGAGCACAAGAGTGACGAGTACCGCCGGATCAATCCCTTGAGCGGCGTTCCCTCACTTGAGCTCGACGATGGGTCCATTATCACCGAGACCGTAGCCATCTGCCGGTATTTTGAGGAACTCCATCCCGAGACTCCGCTCTTTGGCACGGACGCCAAGACTAAAGCGGTGGTTGAGATGTGGAACCGGCGTATGGAATTGACCCTCTTTGTTCCCGTCGCCATGGTGATGCGTCACACCCATCCAGCCTTGGCTGTCATTCAGACCCAATTCAAAGATTGGGGTGAGTACAATAAGGGCGTCGTCGACAAGGTCTGGCATTGGCTCGAACGGGAATTGGGTGACGGGCGCGAGTTCATTGCCGGTCCAATCTTTACCATTGCCGACATTACTGCGCTGTGTGCAGCGGATTTTGCCAAATTCGCGCGGGTACCTATCCCGCAAGATTGTCTGCGACTACTCAGCTGGCATGCCCGGGTGAGTGAGCGGCCAAGCGCCAAGGCCTGACACAAATTTCACCTAGGGGGTTACCGTGGCGAATACTACACAGAGCACGAACGGCCGCTTGTCATGGGCGACCTTGCTCGGATTCGGGCAGTTGGCAGTGCCATTGGCGTTCGCACAATTGCCGATGACCCTCTTCGTTGCAAAGTTCTATGCCACAGATTTGAGCATGGGTGTTGCTTCCGTCGGGTTTGCGCTCCTCGCGGCACGCCTGGCCGACATTATCGTCGACCCGATCGTCGGGATCTTAGGCGATCGCACGACCTTCAGGTTCGGCCGGCGCCGAACCTGGGTTCTGATCGGTGCACACTTCTTTGCGTTGGGCATCTATTTGGTCTTCATGCCGCCGGCGAGCCTTTCCGCACCTGAGGCCACCGATACGGACAAGTGGCTCTATTTTCTCGCAGCCATCGCGGTGTTCTATCTCGGTTGGACCATGATCACGATCCCCTATGGAGCATGGGGCGCCGAACTGACGGGCGATTACGCTGAACGCAACCGGGTCACAGGCGTCCGTGAGATTTTCACCCTCATTGGTGCCGCAATCGCGGGCGTGACGCCGGTGCTCATTGGCGCCCCGGCCGAAGTGTGTGAGGCAGGCAAGCTTGTCGTGCAGGGTGGCGGCCAAGGCGGACTGTTCGAGACCATCCGGGTCATGGGCATCATCATTCTGGTGATGCTCCCGGTCACCTTACTCATTCTCTATGCGACAACGCCCGAGCCAAAGTCCCTCCATGGCCAGCACTTCTCTTTGTGGAAGGGCGTCCAAATGGCCGCGACAAATCCGGCCTTTTTGAAGCTGTTCGGTGCCTCCTTTTTTATCCGCATGGGGTCGCGCGGCGTCGAAGTCTTGCTGATTTTCTATCTGATTTCGGTTGCCTTCTTTAGCGAGCAGCAGTCGCGGACGGCCGTGTTGGCCTTGTTGGGTCCCGCCGTGATCTTTGCGCCGTTCTGGATTTGGGCAGGATCGGCCTGGACAAAGCACCGTGCACTGGCGATAGCGATGGCCCTTGCCATCGTCGCCTTCTTGGCCCTGCCATTTCTGCAATCGGCGGGCTATGTCGCCAATTTGATCGTCTTTGCCATTGTGGGTGCAGCCTATTCCGCGCCGTTCACTCTGGGTCAGTCGATGGCGGCGGATGTCGTCGACCTGGACACGCTGCAGACAGGCGAGCCGCGCGCAGGACTGTTCTTCGCGATGTTCCAAATTTCGGTCAAGTTGGCCGACGCACTGGGAGCCGGAATCGCCTTGTTCTTGGTCGGCTATTTTGGCTTTAACGCCGAGCGCTGCACCACCAATACCAAAGAGGCTATTGACGGTCTGGCACTGGTCTATGTGGCATTCCCGGTCATTTTGTGGATCCCGGCCTTGTATCTGTTGTGGACGTTCCCTATTACGCCAGAAGAGCAAAAGCGCATTCGGTCCGAATTGGAGAAGCGCGAGGCGGATTGGATCAAGCAGCATCCGGGGCAGCCATGAGCCCCTGGCGCATACCGAACGCGTCTGCGATCAATTCATAAGAGCGCAGGCGGTCGGCGAAGGCATAGGTGATCGTCAGCACAAAGACCTCTTCGGCGCCGTAACGTGCAGCTGCGGCCTCAATGCCGTCCCGGACTTGTCCGGGAGAACCGACGATCGCCCTGGACGCGATGCGCCGCGCGAGCGCCTGCTCGGGTTCTGACAGTGAGACCTTTCGCGGATCATTGGGGTCAGGGAACGACCCCGCTTTGTTTGCCAACAAGTCAAGGACCCACAGGGTCCGGCTCCAAGCCAAGTGCTCGGCTTCGGCTTGTGTCGGCGCTGCGAGGACGAAATAGCAGACTGCGGTTCTGGGCCTATCGCCAGGCTCGCGTGGCTTGAAGCGCGCGCGGTATTCTTGCGCGATCTCCGGGCCGTCATCGTCGCGGCTGATGAAATGCGCGTAAGCAAAAGGCAGGCCCAATTCCGCAGCCAGGATCCCACCATAGGCGGTTGAGCCCAGCATCCACATGTCGGGTACAGACGCACCTTTCGGCATCGCATGCACATGCTGGTAGGGATGCCCCTCTGGCCATTGCGTCAGTCCCGCCGCCTCTTCGAGATAATGGCGCAAGAGATTGACTTGCTGCGGAAAGGTTTCGATACCCCAGCTCTTAGGGCCTGCCTGCAAGGCCGCCGCAGTCATGGGGTCGCCGCCCGGCGCGCGGCCAAGGCCTAGATCGATACGGCCAGGATAGAGACCCTCCAATACGCGGAAGTTTTCCGCGACCTTGAGTGGGGAGTAGTGAGGCAGCATGACGCCGCCGGAACCGATCCTGAGACGCTTTGTCTCCGCCCCCAGCCGAGCGATCATGATTTCAGGGCTCGAGCCTGCAAACGCCTTGGTGTTGTGGTGCTCTGCCACCCAATAGCGGTGATAGCCCAAATCGTCCGCGGCCTTGGCAAGCGCGACGGTCTCGGCCAATGCTTGCGCGCCGGAGCCCCCGAAGCGGATAGGCGATTGGTCCAGGACGGAAAGTTGAATTGTCATGGGGTGTCCAACCTGCGCACGGCGCCGCTCTTCACTAAGGTGGCAATCTCATCGTCCGTATACCCGAATTCATTCAGCACTGCGTTGTTATGCTGACCAAAGTCCGGCGGCGTGTGTCGCAGCTTGGGCTCATTATTGGACAAGCGCACGGGCGGCGCCGTCCCCTTGTAACTCTCATTTTCCCAGATCAGATTGCGCTCTCGGGCTTGCGGGTCGGTCAGAACCTCAGAAATGGAATTCAGCGTTCCGGCTGGAACGCCTGCCTCAAGCAGAGTTTGTACGATCTCCACGCCGTCGGCTTTCGACAGATATGCCGCTAGCTCTTCAGTGAGGACCTCGCGGTTCTGATTGCGCAGTGCGACATTTGTGAACCGCGGATCGGCAGAAATCTGGGGACAGCCCAACACTACACAGGCCTTCTTGAACTGAGCGTCATTGCCCACGCCCAAAAAAACCGGCCGTGTCGCCGTTTCGAACAGGTCGTAAGGCGCAAGGCTAGGATGCGCATTGCCCATCAGCTTGGGCAGCCGCTGCCCCCACAACCAGTTCGCGGTGTGCGGATGCAAAATACTCACTGCGGCGTCGTAAAGCGACATGTCGATAAACTGTCCGCGCCCGGAGAGTTGACGTGCGTGCAGCGCCATGAGGATGCCAATCACAGTATTCAAACCCGTGACCATATCGACTATTGGCACGCCAACCTTCACGGGGCCGGAGGCCGGTGTGCCGTTGGTAGAGGACAGTCCCGCCATCGTCTGGACCACCGCGTCATAGCCTGGCATGCCGCCGAGCGGGCCTTCTGCTCCGTACCCGGAAATACGCGCGTAGATTAGGCGGGGAAATCGTTCGGCCAATACCTCCGCATAGCCCAGGCCCCATTTCTCCATGGTGCCGATCTTGAAGTTCTCAACTAGTACGTCTGCGGTCTCCAACATGCGCAGGACGATTGCGCGCGCCTCAGGGTGGCTTAGATCGAGGGCGATCCCCACTTTGTTGCGATTGATATTAAGATAGTAAGCGCTTGGGTTTTCCCGCCGGTCGCGCGGTCCATCGGGTTCACGAAATGGGGGCCCCCACTCGCGCGTTTCATCGCCAATCGGTGGCTCAACCTTGATGACATGGGCGCCATGGTCACCGAGGATCTGAGTCGCGTAAGGGCCCGCCAACACGCGGCTTAGGTCCAGCACGCGAAGTCCTGCCAAGGCGCCGTCTCGATTCGTCGAATGCTGTGTGGTCATGCAATCCAGTTTGTGCTAACAATATGTCCTCGGACAAGCAGCCCTTTTAGCCGGACGCCGCGCACCTTTTTTGGCGCGACGGGGAGGCGTTGTTTCTACGTTTTAATGCCACATGCATCGGCGAATGGCACCCGGCCTTGGCCGGGTTCAACCTGGGTGAAATTGTGTCATGCATTTTGGTCTGAGGTCATTGGCTCGCTGCGCACCTGGAATTCTGACGATCAGTGCGACATTCTTGGCGGGCGCGAGCGCGAATGCCTCTCCGCCTGCCGACATCATTGGCCAATGGGGTGCCCTATCGAAGGCGGGACAGGAAGAATGCGGATCTCAAGCGATCGTCTTTACCTTTCTCTTCCGGGCGGTGGACGCCGACTCGGTGGAAGGCTGGGCAAGAGGCGGCCGACATAACGCGGACATGAAGAATTACTACACCGTCACGTCCTCAACACCCGCAACCAACATGCTAATGCTCCGCAATGAGGTCACCGGACAGATCATCCAAGTGTCTATTGCCGCCAGGCGTAAGGATGGCATGTCGCATCGCCTAGAGTGGCGCCCGACAAAGCCGGGCAGGCCGGTCACCACAACAATGTGGCTGGTGCGGTGCGGTTAGGGCTGGAGCCCGGATTGCAGGTCCGCTTATGCTTACGGCAACAACATGACTTTGCCGGAGCATCCCAATGGCCCTTGACCGCGAGACCCGCGACCAATTCCTCGACACCGTGCGCCGCTTTGTGCGCGACAAGCTTGTGCCCATTGAGGCAGAAGTCTCCGAAACCGATGCCGTCCCGGAGCGTATCGTGGGGGAGATGCGCCAACTCGGCCTCTTTGGCCTCTCCATCCCGGTTGAGTATGGCGGGCTTGGCCTCTCGAAGGAGGATGAGGTTCTGGTCTGTTTCGAGCTGGGCCAGACCTCGCCCGCTTTCCGCTCTGTCATCGGCACCAATGTCGGCATTGGCTCGCAAGGCATCGTCATGTTCGGGCGGGAGGAGCAGAAGCGCGAATGGCTACCAAAACTCGCCAGCGGGGAGGCGATTGCCTCCTTCTGCCTGACAGAGCCGGGGGCGGGATCGGACGCGGCCTCCCTCAAAACCACGGCGATCCGCCAGGGTGACAGCTACATCGTCAATGGCACCAAGCGCTACATCACCAATGCCAACAAGGCCTCTGTCTTTACGCTCATGGCACGGACGAACCCGGAGAATAAGGGGGCAGGCGGAATATCCGCTTTCGTCGTACCGGCGAAGCTGCCTGGCATTTCCGTCGGCAAGCCTGAGAAAAAGATGGGCCAGCAAGGCGCCCATATCTGCGACGTGATTTTCGAGGATGCGCGCATTCCCGCCTCATGCCTTCTGGGTACGGAGGAGGGCCAGGGCTTCCGCCATTCGATGCAGGTGCTCGACCGCGGGCGGCTGCACATCGCGGCAGTGTGCACGGGCGTCGCGGAGCGCCTGATCCGGGAGTGCGTGCGCTACGCCCAGGAGCGCACCCAGTTCGGCTCGCGCATCGGCGATTTCCAGCTCATCCAGGCGATGCTCGCGGACAGCCGGACCGAGGCCTTTGCCGCTCGCGCCATGATCCTGGAGGCCGCCCGCGCTCGCGATGGCGGCCAGCCGATCTCGATGGAGGCCGCGTGCTGCAAATACTTCGCCTCGGAGATGGTGGGGCGCGTGGCCGACCGCGCGGTGCAGATTTTCGGAGGTGCGGGCTATGTCGCCGATTACGGCATCGAGCGCTTTTACCGCGATGTGCGCATCTTCCGCCTCTATGAGGGCACCAGCCAAATCCAGCAGATCGTAATTGCGCGCGCTCTGCTGAAAGGTGAGGGGTGAGGGCACTGGCGATGCACAATTCGAGTGCAATGCCTGAGGCGCCGGTGCGCCCGGCGTTCGACGTTGGCGCACCTGGGGTTTTGACTTGACGAATACGCCCCACTCGCGCTTTCTGATGGGGTCACAAGGCCTTTGCTGGCGACTGGCGAACGCGTGGAAGGCACCACGGGGAAGCCGCAAGGGATGCAGAGATGCCGCGCGCCTGGGCCCCATGCTTGTGATAACTGTGCACAGCCTGCAACGAGGCCGTGTCGAAAGCCAGGAGCCGCATCCAATGAGCGTCAATCCGCAAAGCTATCGCGATCTGCTCGCCAAGTCCGATCCCACTGTCTTCAACGCCCTTTTGGGTGAGGAACAGCGTCAAAGGGAGGGGATCGAATTGATCCCGTCCGAAAACTACGCCTTCCCGGAAGTGCTGGCTTTGCTTGGCTCGTCCTTCACGAACAAATATGCAGAGGGGTATCCTGGGCGGCGCTACTACGGCGGGACGGAATTCGTCGACATCATCGAAAATGCGGGCCGCGAGCGGGCGAAGAAGCTTTTCCGCGCGGAGCATGCGAATATTCAGCCGCTCTCCGGATCGCCGATGAACCAGGCGGTCTATCTGCAATTCATCCCGCCGGGCGAAACGATCCTGGCCATGGATTTGAGCCATGGCGGGCATTTGACCCACGGCGCACCGGTGAGCCACATGGGCAAGATCTACCGCTTTGTCCGCTATAAGACGAACCCGAAGGATGGCTCGATCGATTTTGGCGCCCTGCGCGAAGTGGCCAAGGCGGAGCGGCCCAAATTGATCGTGTGCGGATATTCCTCATACCCGCGCGATTTGGATTACTCGCAGTTCCAAGCGATTGCCAATGAAGTGGGCGCGCTGACCATGGCCGATGTCAGCCATTATGGCGGATTTGTTGCGGCGGGTGCCCTGAAAAACCCGATGGATGCGGGCTTTGATTTCCTGACCACCACGACCCACAAATCCATGCGTGGCCCGCGCGGCGGCCTCATTGTCTGCAAGGCCGAGCATGCCAAGGGCATCGATGCATCGGTGTTTCCGGGCCTGCAAGGCGGGCCGCATATGAACCAAGTGGCGGCGACAGCAACAGCGCTGCATTTGGTGGATACGGAGGAGTTCCGCCTCTATGCGCGTCAAGTGCTGGCGAATGCCAAGGCTCTCGCGGCCGAGCTGATGAAGCACAATATCCATCTGGTGACTGGCGGCACGGATAACCATTTGATGGTTCTGGACGTGATGCAGAGCTTTGGCATCAATGGCGCGCAAGGGGAAAAGGCGCTGGATCACGCAGGCATCACCACCAATAAGCAAGTGATCCCCGACGATCCGCATCCGCCATTGCGCCCGTCCGGCGTGCGGATGGGTACGCCTGCGCCAACCTCGCGCGGGATGAAGGAGCCTGAGATGCGGGTGCTGGCGGGCGTTATTGCCGCTGCACTGAAGCAACACGATGACGCGGCTCATTTGGCCAAGCTGCGGGCCGAGACCAAGGCGCTTTGTGCGCGGTTCCCGGTGCCCGGTTTGTGAGTGAAATCGCCTATATCCCAGCAGCATTTCGCGAGAACCGTTCAAAGACACTGTACGATTTCATCCGTCAGCGGAGCTTCGGGACGATGGTGGCGGTTCATCTGGGCGAGGTGGTCATTGCCCAGGCACCAGTGATTGTGAGCGAAGGCGTCCTGCGGTTTCACCTGGCGCGGGGCAATGGATTTCTGGATGCTGCGCGCGCGGGGGCGCACGTGAAGGCTGTCTTCAGCGGCCCGGACGCCTATGTCTCGCCGGATTGGTATGAAAGCCAGAACCAAGTCCCGACCTGGAATTATGTGAGTGTCTATGCCGAAGGGCCGATGCGATTGCTTTCGGACGAGGAACTTACCGCCCAGATCGATGCCCTCTCGGCGGAGCATGAGGCGCGGCTCGCACCCAAAAAGCCCTGGACGCGGGCCAAGATGGCACAGGGTAGCGATGCACGTTTACTGGCCGCCATTGAGGGAGTCGAATTGCGGGTGACCCATATTTTGGGCAAATACAAACTCAGCCAAAGCAAATCCGCCGCAGACGTGGCTCGTGCTGCGGCGGCGCTTGAGGCTCTGGGACGCGCTGACCTTGCTAGCCAGATGCGGTCCGTTACTTCATCTTGACGTAGGAGCCTGGCGCGTCCTCGATCACTTTGAGTTTTGCGTCGCCGGGCACGCGCGCCTTGACCTTAGGCCCTGATTTCTCCGACAGCCAACCATCCCAGTAATCCCACCAGGATCCGGGAAATTCCTTGGCGCCCGCGATCCAATCCTCGACCGATTCGGGGAGCTTCTCATTGCGCCAATGCTGATATTTCTTCGCATCCGGATGGTTGATCACGCCCGCGATGTGGCCCGATCCCGCCATCATGAAGGTGACAGGCCCTTTGAACAGCTTCGTTGATTTGTACACGGAGCGATAGGGCGCGATGTGATCTTCCTTCGATGACTGCAGGAAGACTGGAACGGTGACTTTGCTCAAGTCGAGCTTTACCCCGCCTAGCACCATTCGGCCGGTCGCCAAATTGTTCTGGCGGTAGCATTCGCGTAGATAGAACATGTGCATGTTGATCGGCATGCGGGTGGCGTCTGCGTTCCAATACAGCAAGTCAAACCGCATTGGGTCCTTGCCCAAGAGGTAGTTGTTGACCACGAAACTCCAGATTAGATCGTTGGAGCGCAACATATTGAAGGTAGTTGCCATTTTGGAGCCGTCAAGATAGCCGCCTGAGGCCTTCATCATCTCTTCCATCGATTGCAACTGTTCATCATCGATGAAGACCTGCAGATCGCCAGCCTCTGAGAAGTCTGTTTGCGCGGCGAAGAAGGTCGCGGAATTCACACGGTCATCGCCTTTGGACGCCATATAGGCCAGCGTTGCCGAGAGCAGAGTGCCGCCAATGCAATAGCCAATGGTGTTGACCTTGCGTGACCCGGTCGCCTTTTCGACCGCATCGAGGCCCTCGAAAATCCCTTCGCGCATATAGTCTTCGAAGGTCTTTTGCGCGAGACGTGCATCCGGATTGACCCAGGATGCGACAAAGACGGTGTAACCCTTTGCCGTTGCCCATTTGACGAAGCTGTTTGTGGGCTGCAGGTCGAGAATGTAGAACTTGTTGATCCAAGGCGGAAAAATCAGCAGAGGAATTTCGTACTGCTCATCTGTGGTGGGGGAGTACTGCAGCAATTCGAGCAAATCGTTGCGGAACACGATTTTGCCTGGCGTGGTCGCGATGTTGCGGCCAACCTCAAAATACTCCATGTCCGTCTGGCGGATCGAGAGCTGGCCTTTGCCACGCTCGAGGTCATGCAGCAGGTTGTCCAAACCCTTGACCAGATTTTCGCCGTTTGAGGTCAGCGTCGCGCGCAAGACCTCAGGGTTGGTCATGACGAAATTGGTGGGCGACATCGCGTCCGCGAATTGCTTTGTGTAGAAATCCACCTTCTTGCGCGTCTTCTCATCAAGCCCCTTGACCTCGCCAACCGTGTTTTGCAACCAGCGAGCGCTGAGCAAATAGCTTTGTTTGATGAAGTCGAAGACCTGATTTTCGGTCCACTCTTTGTCCTTGAAGCGCTTGTCGCCCGCTGGCGGCTCGATCACAGGGCCCACTTGCTCGCCCATAAGGCGCAGAGCCGTGTTCTGCCAAAGCTCCATATAGCCTTGCCAGAGTTTGAACTGCGCCTGCCAAATGGCGGTCGGGTCGCGCATCGCATGGCTGAGGAATTCCAGGAAAGTGCCGGTTAGGTTGAGCGGGTCGGCTGCGCCGCCCTTAGCTTGGGCCGCTTGCCCTTTCATGAAGTCGGTCACCAGCCGCTGGCTCTGTGCCGCCACCTTGACCATGTTCCTGGCAAATTCCTGAGGATCTGGAACGGGATAGGCGTCCTGTTGTGGTTTTTCGTGCTTGTTCATGGCGCGGCCTTTTGCAGGTGGCGGGAGAGGAGCGGGGGGTGTCGCAAGCGGGTCGAAGCAGCCCGGGGAGTGCCGGGCGTTATACCTGTTTTGCGTTTCAAGGCTAGACCCAATGTCGCAACCGCCCCTTGCATGGACAGGTGCGATATGGTCCACATGCGACCAAGCACAATAGTGCAGGGAGCTCATTCTATGCCGAATGCCCGCATTGTCTCACAACTTTTCGCCGCTCTGGCCCTGGCAGCAGGCCTGGCGGGCTGTTCGACCATGCCCGGCTGGACCAAGCCTTCCGCTTGGTACGACGCGGTAGCGGGAGATCCCGAGGCGGTTCAAAAGGCGACCGAGGAACAGGAACGTCAGGCGCAGAAGGCAAAGGCCAACCCTGCAGGGGAATTTCCTCTTTTATCTCAGACACCTGAAGTGCCAGTTGTCTCGACAACACCCGCACAGCGGCAGACGATCCGGGATGGCTTGGTGAGTGAGCGCGAGCGCTTGCGTGAGGATGCGGAAGCCGCCAAAAAGGTTGAGACGCCCGAATCGCGGTTGCGCCGTGGCCCTTGAGAGGCGATGAGCGGAAAATCCATGGATAAGCTGCCAAACGCGGATTTTCTCCGCATTAAGAGACTGCCGCCTTACGTTTTTGAGGAGGTTAATCGCCTCAAGGCGCAAGGGCGCGGCAAGGGCGCTGACATCATCGATTTCGGGATGGGCAATCCCGATATGGCGACACCAAAGTACATTTTAGATAAACTTATCGAAACAGCGCAGGCTCCTAGAACCAATAGATACTCATCCAGCAGGGGTATTCCGGGCCTTCGCAAGGCGATGGCCAAGTATTATGCGCGGCGTTTTGGCGTTAAGGTTGACCCCGACCGCGAAGTTATTGCGACCATCGGTTCGAAAGAGGGCTTTGCCAATATCGCGCAAGCGATGACGGCGCCGGGTGACGTGATTGTAGCACCCAATCCCGCCTATCCGATCCATGCTTTTGGTTTTATCCTCGCAGGCGCCTCTATCAGGCACGTTGAGGCGTCGTCGCCCGAGCAGTACTTGCGCGGGGTTGAGCGCGCTGTGCGCCACTCGATCCCGGCGCCGCTCGCGGTCATAGTCAGCTATCCGTCCAATCCAACAGCGCAGATCGTGGAGTTGGACTTCTACAAGGACGTGGTCGCTCTCGCCCGCAAGCATGGCTTTTGGATATTGTCCGACCTTGCCTATTCGGAGATCTATTTCGACGGCGGGCCGCCGCCCTCGATCCTGCAGGTGCCAGGTGCGAAGGACTATGCGATCGAGTTCAATTCCTTGAGCAAGACCTATTCGATGCCCGGTTTGCGGATGGGATTTGCGGCCGGGAATGAGCGGCTTGTCGGCGCTCTGGGGCGGATCAAGTCTTATTTGGACTATGGCGCCTATACGCCTATCCAGGTCGCGGCCGCGGCCGCG
>DMER01000186.1:15091-15593 GCA_003451645.1 Alphaproteobacteria bacterium
TCCAGGTCGCGGCCGCGGCCGCGCTCAACGGCCCGCAAACCTGCGTGGATGAGGTGCGCGCGATCTATAAGGCCCGTCGCGATGCCCTAGTCGAAAGTTTTGGCAAGGCAGGATGGGCAGTCCCGCCTCCGCCGGCATCCATGTTCGCCTGGGCGCCGATACCAGAGGTTTTTCGGTCTTTAGGTTCACTGGAATACTCAAAGCTTTTGCTGACAGAAGCCAAGGTTGCGGTCGCTCCTGGAATTGGTTTTGGCGAATATGGCGATGGGCATGTGCGGATCGCGCTCGTGGAGAACGAGCAGCGCATTCGCCAGGCGGCGCGCAATGTGAAAAAACTTTTGTCGAATGCAGCCGCCCATATTGATGCGCGGCAGACGCGCGATGCGGCGCAATAGACGAATGCGCCAAGTCTCTCTTGGAAAGGATGTCAACGCGTGAGCGAGCCATTTCGTGTTGGCCTGGCAGGTCTTGGAACGGTTGGCGCTGAAGTGGCGCGGCTGCT
>DMER01000186.1:15804-16162 GCA_003451645.1 Alphaproteobacteria bacterium
GGCGCTGAAGTGGCGCGGCTGCTCCTGAGCCGGTCGGAGGAATTTTCACATCGGATTGGCCGTCCGATCGCGTTAGCTGGTGTCAGCGCACGTGACCGGCATAAAGCGCGGCCGTTTTCCTTGGACGGAGTGCCGTGGTTTGATGATGCCGTGGCACTTGCCCGCGCGCCTGGACTGGATGCCTTTGTGGAGCTTGTTGGCGGCGAAGGCGATCCCGCGCGTAGCGCCGTCGCAGCGGCCCTCGCCCACGGCCGTCATGTGATCACGGGCAACAAGGCCCTGATTGCCCATCACGGGCTCGCCCTTGCCAAGCTTGCCGAGGCGCATGGCGGGGCGCTGCATTTCGAGGCAGCGGCAG
>DMER01000186.1:16386-17681 GCA_003451645.1 Alphaproteobacteria bacterium
AGGCAGCATCCCCATCATCAAAGCGTTGCGCGAGGGGCTCGCGGCCAATCGCGTAGCACGCGTTCTTGGTATCCTGAACGGCACGTGTAATTACATTCTAACGACAATGGAGGCCTCTGGCCGGTCCTTTGAGGATGTCCTCGCCGAAGCGCAAGCCCTGGGCTATGCCGAAGCCGATCCAACCTTTGATGTGGACGGGATGGATACAGCCCACAAGCTGGTCATCCTTGCGAGCCTTGCCTTTGGGTGCGTGCCAGACCTTGATGGCCTCAGTGTAGAGGGCATCAGGCGGGTGACTGCGCTTGATATTGGTTTCGCGCGGGAGTTTGGGTACCGCATCAAGCTCCTAGGGATTGCCGAGGCCCTTGGCGATGGGATCAGCCAGCGCGTCCATCCAGCGATGATCCCTTTAGGGTCGCCCCTGGCGGATGTGCATGGCGTCTTCAATGCCGTGATGGTCCAGGGTGATCTTGCGGGTCCTTCTGTCTTTGAAGGCAGAGGCGCCGGCGGCAGCCCGACCGCGTCTGCTGTGATCTCCGATATTCTTGATGCGGCACGGGGCCTCAAACTGCCAGCCTTTGGCCGTGCACCATCGCAGTTGCGCAGGCCCGCGCCAGTCCCTATTGGCGATCTTACCGGACCGAGCTATTTGCGGTTTCGCGTGTTGGACCGGCCCGGGGTTCTAGCGCGGATTGCCGGTGCGCTCGCCGAGCATGGCATCTCCATCGAGAGCATGATTCAGCGCGGCCGCAGCCCAGATGAGCCCGTTCACATCGTGATGGTCGCGCATGAGGCTCGGGATGGCGCACTGAGCAACGCCTTGGATGCCATCGGCCGCAGCGATACCGTCATCGAGCCGCCTTGTATGATCCGGATACTTGAACTACCCACATGACGCAAAATTAGAAGCATTTCGGGGAGGAGGGCAGTCATGACCAAGATCGAGGTACAACCGTCACTGGAGCGCATCCTAACACTGGAGCTCGCACGCGTGACGGAAGCAGCAGCCATAGCCGCCTGGCGCCAAGTTGGCCGCGGCGATGAGCGGGCGGCCGATCAAGCTGCGGTTGACGCGATGCGTACTGCGCTCAACACGTGCAACATTGACGGCACGATTGTTATTGGGGAGGGGGAGCGCGATGAGGCCCCCATGCTGTTCATTGGCGAAAAGGTCGGGACCGGCAAGGGCCCGCGCGTCGACATTGCCCTCGACCCTTTGGAGGGCACAACACTAACGGCAAAAGCGATGGCCAATGCGCTGGCAGTTGTTGCCGTCGCGCAAGGGGGTACTCTGC
>DMER01000186.1:17927-18996 GCA_003451645.1 Alphaproteobacteria bacterium
GACACCTATATGGACAAGATCGCCATTGGCGGCGGGTATGAGGACGGGGTTGTTGACCTGGATGCGGACCCCGCCGACAACATCATGTCGCTCGCCAAGGCCAAAGGCGTGAAGCCTCACGATATCTCTGCCTGCATCCTCGACCGGCCGCGCCACGAAAAGATCATCGCGAGCGTACGCAAGACCGGGGCCTCCATCCGGCTGATTTCGGACGGCGATATTGCCGGCGTCATTCATTGCGCAGAGCCCACAACCGGCATCGACATCTATTTGGGACAAGGTGGCGCGCCAGAGGGCGTGTTGGCCGCGGCAGCCTTGCGCTGTATCGGCGGGCAGATTCAGGGCCGCCTGGTTTTCCGTAATGATGATGAGCGCTCACGCGCGGCACGCTGGGGTATCACTGATCTTAACCGGAAGTATAAGACCCAAGATATGGCGTCTGGCGACGTGATGTTCGCAGCCACCGGGGTAACTGACGGCTCCATGCTCGAAGGCATTCATCGGGTTGGCGGCTTTATCTCCAGCCACACGGTGGTCATGCGCTCCGCCACACAGACGGTCCGCTGGATTAAGGCACGCCATGTCGCGGGCCGCAAAGACCCGATGGAGAATTGATGGACGGTCTGCCTGCCATTCTGGGGGTGACACAGTCAGTCTCCGGCAAGAGGTGGGTGCAACGCTGCGATGATGGCCGCGCGGTCAGCGAGATCGCGCGTGTCGCGCAAGTACCGGATATCCTGGCGCGCGTTCTGGCGGGGCGCGGCGTTCGGCCCGATCAGGCGCTGGCCTTTTTGCGGCCGAGCTTGCGCCAAGACCTGCCCGATCCGGATTGCCTGACCGATATGGCGCGCGCTGCAGCGCGGATCGCGCGGGCGGTCGAGGGGGGCGAAACCATTGCAATCTTTGGCGATTATGACGTGGACGGAGCAACCTCGTCCGCGCTGCTGGCGCGTTTTCTCAAGACGGCTGGGGCTAAGGCTCTGATCTATATCCCCGATCGGATGAAGGAAGGTTATGGCCCGAACGCGGCCGCCTTGACCAAGCTGGCGAACGACGGCGCCCGGCTCAT
>DMER01000133.1 GCA_003451645.1 Alphaproteobacteria bacterium
GGCGAGGGCGAGGCGCGGCGCATCCAGGCGGAGCCCGTGCGCCAGATGCTGGGCCTGGCGGACCGCACGCGCGTGCTCGATCTGTTTGAGCTCGTGATGAAGGGGGCTGCGGCGGAGGCCATTTCCGAGTTCCGCGCGCAATATGATCTGGGCGCCGAGCCGCTAACGGTCTTGCAAGATTTGACGGCGATGACGCACGAGATCACCAAGCTCAAAATTGCACCCAGCAGCTCCATGCCAGGCTGGGCGAGTGCGGAGGCCGCGCGCGCAGGCGCCATAGCGGAGCGCTTGAGCGTGCCATCCCTCACGCGTGCCTGGCAGATCCTGCTCAAAGCGCTGCAAGAGGTGCAGACGGCGCCCGATCCGGCGGCAGCGGCGGACATGGCGCTCTTGCGGCTGACCTATGCGGCGGAGTTGCCGCCAGCGGACCGGCTGGCGCGCGCGGTGATCGACGGGGCTGCCGCCGAGCCCAAATCTGCACCTCGTGATGCGCCGCCGCCGCGCCCGGAGAGCCCCCCGCCTCGGCCGCGGGCTCAGCTGTCGGCAGTACCCGCTGTGGCGCGCGAGGCGCCAGCTCCGCGCCCGCCGGAGCCCAAACCGGCCGCATCGCTGAGCCCTGCAAGTTGGGCCGGGGTGGCAGCACTCGCGGGCGAGATGAAGGCCCTGAAGCTCAAATTCCAGATCGAAACGCAAATGCGCCTCGTCAGTTTCCAACGCGGGGCGATCGAGATCGCGCTGACGCCCAATGCCGATCGCGGCGGGGCCGGCGATTTGGCGGAGCGCCTGACATCCTGGACGGGCGAACGTTGGATCGTTTCGATCTCGAACGACCCGGGCGAGCCGACCTTGGCCGCACAAGCGGCGGAGGCAGACGCCGCGCGCAAGGCACAGGCCGCCGCTGACCCCTTGCTAAATGCGGTGATGTCCGTATTTCCTGGAGCGAAGATCATTGCTGTGCGCGATATTGTCGTGGACGCAGCCCCACCCTCCGAAAGCGAGAACGACACATGAAAAACATGGGCGACATCATGAAAGCGGCCCAGCAGATGCAAACCAAAATGGCGGAGGCGCAAACCCGTCTCAAGGCCATGGAGGTGGAAGGGCAGTCAGGGGCCGGCGCGGTCAGGGTGACCCTGAATGGCGAGGGCCGCGCGGTGCGTGTCGGGCTCGATGCCAGCATCGTGGCGCCAGATGATATCGGTATGTTGGAGGATCTTTTGGTTGCCGCCTTCAATGACGCCAAGGGCAAGATGGACGCCAAAGTCGCGCAGGAAATGCAATCGGTCACGGGCGGCCTTGGCCTGCCGCCTGGCCTGAAACTGCCCTTTTAGAGCGCATGGCGGCACCTCTTGCTGGCCCCGAAATCGAACGGCTGATCAATATCCTTGCGAAATTGCCAGGCCTTGGACCGCGCTCTGCGCGCAGGGCGGCGCTCGCCATGATCAAGCGGCGCGAGCAGATGCTGGCGCCCTTGGCGGCGGCCCTTGAGGATGTGATGCGCACTGTTCGCACGTGTACGACATGCGGCATCCTGGACAGCAGCGATCCGTGCAGCATTTGCAGTGACCCCAAACGCAACCAGCGTCTGCTGTGTGTTGTGGCGGACGTCGCCGATGTCTGGGCCCTGGAGCGCGCAGGGGTTTTCAGAGGCCGCTATCACGTGTTGGGGGGCACGCTGTCCGTGCTTGATGGGCGAGGTCCTGATCAACTCAATCTGGCGACGCTGCCCGCCCGCGTGCGTGACCAAAAGGTTGAAGAGGTGGTGCTGGCCTTGAGCGCCACGGTCGAAGGGCAGACCACGGCGCACTATGTGACGGATACGCTGGGCCAGACGGCCATACAGATCACCAAGCTCGCCCAAGGGCTGCCCGTGGGCGGCGAGCTCGATTATTTGGACGAGGGCACATTAGCCGCAGCCTTTGGGGCTCGGCGGCCATTTTGATGCCCAATTCCTGCACTTTGTCTCAAAGTGTAACGGAATTTGAACCAGCGATTGCCATAGTGCCTCCAGGCACTCTATAACTCGCGGCCACTTTCCGAGCGATCACAATTGGGGAATCAAGACCATGTCTTTGCTGAGCAATCGCGGCGTTCAAATTGGCGGCGGCGTTGGCGCTGTCGCGCTCGCAGGTTTGTTGGGATATTTCACCCTTGGCGGTGAAACGAAGGAAGCGCGCGTTGCCCGTCTGTGCGGTACGGCGCCAGTAGAACTGACGGATGCTGGCCTGAAGGACAAGGTCAAGATCGCGGCGGACGTGATCGCGAGCGCGGTGACCAAGGCGGACGTGGTCGCGGAAGTTGAGACGGCCTCTGCCGATCTGTTCCGTCAAATCAGCACGACCGAAGAGCGCTCGGCCGCTGAGCCTGCCTTGCGGCATGCGGCGTGCGTCGCGGTGGCTGGCCATTTTGTTGGCAAGGAAGCGGACGACAAGGTCACCTTGGCCAAGTCGGCGGTTCTGAAGGGCGCCAAGGCGATCGAGGAACAACGCCAGGCAGCGCTCGACTCTTGCATCTCGGGCAAGGTTGCCGAAGCAGAGGCCAAGAAGTCCTTAGTCCAAAAGTTTGAAGTTCTGGCCGATGGCGCGGGCGCCGATGGCAAGCAAGTCGTGAGCGGCCCGAAGCGCGAATGCCTGGTCGCAGAAGCGGGCTTTGAGTTCGTGGGTACGCCCTCAGTCAAGCAATTGTCCTGCAGCGACGGCCAATGCGTGTTGCCCGAAGTGCAAATGTCGGACAATGCCGAGGGCCTGAAGCAAGCCTGCGTCGACATCGAAGCGCGCTCCGAGGCCAAGGCCAATGGCGCCGGCGGCTGGAACTCGGTCGAACTGTCGGCCGAGGTCCACAAGGCGGTCACCGACGATATGAAGGCGCAATTCAAGACCGAGTGCGAAGCGCCGACGCCAACCCTGCAGCCGACGTCCGAGACAGCGCCAACCGAGCCGACGATGGTCGACCCCTCGGCGACGCCCGTGCCAGCCGCTCCGGAGGCTGCACCGGCAGCCCCAGAAGCCGCCCCGGCTGCGCCCGCGACGCCGTAATCTAGGTTTCGCTCCTAACAGCCGCCGTCCCAGGATACCCCTGGGGCGGCGGTTTGCTTTTGTTCTGTCCACAGGACGAGGTGGTGTCGCAGTCCGGCAGCAATTGACCGGCTCAGCAAATCGCGTTACCCACGTGAACACGTTTTGTTCTCATGATGATGCGAGGGGTTGGCAATGCTCGATTTTGACACCGCAATGCTGGCACTCCCGCTCCTCTTTTGTGGTTTGGCGCTTGCGGGCGTTATCCTGGCTTATGTGGCGTGGAGCGATAGTGCGGGCCTGACGCGCCAGCTGCAGCAGATTGCCGACCGGCTGATCAAGCTTGAAACGGATGCCGACCGCACAACGCAGGACTTGCGCGAAGGATTGCGCGATCTGCGTGCCGAGAGTGGCCATGCCGCCCGCGAAGCCCGTGAGGAATTGCGCACGACAGTCATGGGGTTCGGCGACAGTTTGCAGGCCCGCGTGGACGCGCTGGGCGGCGCGCTGGGGCAACGCTTGTCGGGCTTTGAGGATAGTCAATTGCAGCAGCAACGCGCCCTGGCGGAGCGCATGACGCAATCGCTCCATGAGGTGACCACGCAGCTGCAAGGGCTGCTGGAGGCCAATGAGCGCAGGCAGGACCAAATCCGCCGGACGTTGACCGAGAGCCTTGAAACACTGCGCCGCGAGAACGAGGCGAAGCTCGAACAGATGCGACAGACCGTCGATGAAAAGCTCCAAGGCGCACTTGAGAAACGGATCGGCGAGAGCTTCCAGATTGTCAGCGAGCGCCTGGAGCGCGTGCACCAAGGCTTGGGCGAAATGCAGACGCTCGCAACAGGTGTTGGCGATCTCAAGCGCGTGCTGACCAATGTGAAGACCCGCGGCACCTGGGCGG
>DMER01000231.1:0-7000 GCA_003451645.1 Alphaproteobacteria bacterium
CGTAACGGCCTGGCGCGGGACGCACCCTGAAATGGGGCACCCAAACGACAAAACCCTCTACCCGCTCCCGCTGGGGGCGTCCCGCCACCCCGCTCGTGAGAGCGGGGAACCAAAGGTCCCTCACCGCTGGTGGCCCGACGGCGCCAAGCGACAATCACGCATGACATTTTTCATCACGCGACGCGCCGTCCTTGCGCATCGATCAGCAACTGCCCATCCTCTTTGGTCAGCGGCCCTGGCGGCAAGTGGTCGAGGAGATCGAGCACCGTCTCGCTGGGCCTGCACAATTTGACACCTCTCGGTGTACAGACGATCGGCCGGTTGACGAGAACGGGATGCACCATCATGGCCGCCAACAGAGTCTCATCCGGGACGCCATCATCGAGCAAGCCCAGGTCTTGGGCCGGCGATTTGGTCTCTCGCAAAGCGGCTCGCGGCGTCAGGTTGGCCGCTGCAAACAGCGCGAGGAGATACGGTCTCGTCCAGCCTGTCTTGAGATACTCGATGATCATGGGCTGATACCCGGCCGCCTCAACAATCGCCACAACATTGCGTGACGTGCCGCAGTCTGGATTGTGATGGATGACGATGGGGAAGGGCGTGCGTGTCACGTGTTGGCCTTGACTTTAGGGTCAGAAAACAGCAATGCCGCGGCCATCAGCCCCAGAACAGCACCGGCGAACTGAACAACCACAAAGGTCGGCACATCGCTAAGCGCGATGCCCGAAAAACTGGTTGTGAAGCCGCGGGCCAGCGTGACGGCCGGATTGGCGAAGGAGGTCGAGCTCGTGAACCAATAGGCGGCCGTGATCGTGAGGCCCACCACGATGGGCACCATGTCGGGCCGCGCACGCAGCGTCCCCAAAATCGCGATCACCAGGGTGAAGGTCGCAACGCCCTCAGAGACCCACAGATGCACGCCATTGCGCGCCGTGGTCCCGATGACCAGAGGCGCCTGTTCGAACATCACATGCGCGATCATTGTTCCCGCCACCGCGCCCGCACATTGCGCGAGCGTATAGGCGATGAAGCCCAGCACGCTCAGTTCGCGGCGGATGGCCATGACAAGGCTGACGGCCGGATTGAAATGGGCGCCCGAAACGGGCGCAAAGATCGTGATGAGGACCACCAGGATCGCGCCCGTGGGCAAGGTGTTGCCCAGCAATTGCAGCGCTTGGTCGTCACTCAGCCGCGTGGCCATGATCCCTGACCCCACCACGGTCGCCACCAGCAAGGCCGTGCCAAGCGCCTCTGCCATAAGCCGTCGCGCCAGGCCGCTCATCCGCATATGCTCCCTTGGGTCTCCGGAAGGCAGGCCGTGATCTCGCGCAACAAGGGCGCACACACCTCCGCGCGGCCTCTGCAACAATCCTTCATCAGGTATAGAATAAGCGCGAGCAGTTGGGTCAGGCGCGCGCGATAAACGATCGAGCGGCCTTGGCGTGTACTATCGATGAGGCCTGCGTGCGCAAGGACCGTCAGATGCGCGGAGAGCGTATTCTGGGGAACGCCAAGCAGCCGGGCAAGGTCGCCCGCCGCGATGCCGCTGGGCTCATGCTGGACGAGGGCGCGAAAGGCTTCAAGGCGGGTGCCTTGCGCCAGAGCAGACAGAGACAAGACCGCTGCTGATTGTTCCATAAATCCGGATATATCGAAGAGTAGGCGCTTTGGCAATCCGGTCTATTTGGCGAGCCGGTGCTGAAGTTCATCCGCAAAGGCAAAGACCTGATCAGGGTCAGGGATACAAAGCGCCTCGTTCCGGTTGCGGAAGTTGAACAACGACAACAGATGCCGGATCACCGTGAGACGCGCGGCCTTTTTGTCATCCGCCAGAACGACGTGCCATGGGGCGGCTGGGTGGTTCGTCGCGCTGAGCATCGCGTTGCGCGCGGCCGAATAGTCCGCCCATTTGGCGGTCGCGGCGGCATCGATCGGGCTGATCTTCCATTGCTTCAGCGGATCGCGGCGGCGTTCGGCCAGACGCTCCCGCTGCTCGCGCTTGGAGATGTCCAGGTAATATTTGACCAGGCGGATGCCCTCGTTCAGCAGCATCTGCTCAAAGACCGGCGCCTCCTTCAGGAACACCCGGGTTTGTTCGGGCGTGCAAAATCCCATGACCGGCTCGACGCCCGCGCGGTTGTACCAAGACCGGTTGAAGATCACGAACTCCCCGCCCGCGGGCAGATGCGCCGCATAGCGCTGGAAGTACCAAGAGGTGCGGTCCCGGTCGCTAGGCTTCGGCAAGGCGACAACCCGCGTTTCGCGAGGGCTCAAATGTTCGGTCAGGCGCTTGATCGTGCCGTCCTTGCCTGCGCCATCGCGCCCCTCAATGACGACACACAGCCGGATTTGGTTGGCAATCAAATGCCGCTGCATTTTGACCAGTTCGACATGCAGGGCATGCAACTGGCCGTCATAAGACTGCGCAGTTGCGGATTTGGATTTGGGCATGTGAGGGACTCCCGGCAAGCTGAACAAAGGTGCACTGCTTGCGCCTTAGCCCAAAATGCCTGGAGGTCTCAATAGAGTTGTGGCCGCCGCCGGTCTGACCGCGGCAGCCACAGGGTTCCAAACATCACACCAAGCGTGATGGCTCTACATCCGCAACGCCAGACCCAATGTCAGCTGATGGGTCAGGTCCTCATCATGCTCGATACCGATTTGTGCCTCATAGGCCGCCCGCCAAGTCAAATCTTGACCCGCCAAGGATTGAATGCCCAGGCCCAACGCGACGTAGTCGCCCGCCACATCGGGCACGCCCACCAATTGGGATGCTAGCGCCGTGTTAGCAGACGCAAGTTTCACCTGCGCGCGCCGGTCGGCATCACCCTCTTCGAACACGTAGAGCGCATGGGCAAACGGCATCAACGCTCCATCCAATTGCGTATTCGCTTCCAAGCCGAGCGCGTATGTCGCCCTTTCGCCGGTCTGGGCAATGTAGGTGACATTGCCGCCTCCGGCGCCGGTTTCGGTATAGGCATCAAAGCTGGCGCGTGTGAAGGTCAGTGCGGCCACGGGCCCCAGATTGATGTCGCCGAAGGGCGCCACATAGCCGCCCTTGGCCCCGAAGGTCCAGGCCGAGCCATCCGTGTTACCTGTGGCCGTGAGCCCAAAGGCTGCCGGGCGGCGGATATCCTCAAAGTCTTGCCAAGAGTGGCTGAGAGAGCCTTGCAAGAACCAAGGGCCCTGTCCCCAGCCGAGGAATGCCGACAAGGCAAAGGCCTCGTAGTCAAACCCAAAGCCGCCTTCAACCGCGCTATCGCCCGTGCTGTAGCTCGCTGCAAAGCCGCCGCCCAAGTCGGAAGTTAGAGGCCAATTGATCCCGGCCGCGCCGCTGATCACCTCAGAAGTGTAAGCCGCACCGTTAATCAGCGGGTCGATGTCTGAATAGCTAAAGCTGCCCCAGACAGATCCGGATTTGTTGCCTGCGCGGCGCGCGCTGTCCAACTGACCGTCGATGCCCGATGCGTTCGCGGCGCCCAAACCAAAGCCAGCCTCGCCAAGTGCCGCAACGACGACCGGCGCGCCGTTGACCATCGCTTGGTAGAATTCTGGATCAACATAGGTCGGCAACGTGACGCGGTAGACCAGGATCAGATTGTCGTTTTGCACATTGGGCGCCTCGACGCCATTATAGGCATTGTGCTCCGCGTCCCCTTGGATCGTGCCGGTGGGGGATTGGAAGTCGTTGTCATTGCCCACAAACAGGAAGAAGTCTTGCGGTGCGCTTTCTTCAAGGACTGGCGCCAGGCCGAGCGCTTCCCACTTTTCGGAGAGCGTCAGCAGATCGTTCGTCCGCGCCAGGTCGGCGGTGTTGCTATCCAGGTTAAGACCAAACCGGGTCAGCTGCGTCGTATTGAGCATGTTGACGAATTGCATATTGGCGACCGGCGTGATCCCGGCGGCGAGCACGCCGCCTGGCGAGATCGGTGTCGCGCTCGTCTCAAAGGATGTGCCCGCCAGATTGGTGCCAGGCGTCGTATCGACCAGATAGACACTCTTGAACACATGCGGGCGGCTGTCGCCATTGCCGTTGCCATTGCCGTCGCGTGTCAGCAAAAGAAATTGCGTGTTGTTAAGCGCCAAAATCTCGCTTTGCGCAGCGGTCCGGTCGGCCGAGCCGTTTGTGCCATCGCGGTCAAAACGCGGCAGTTCCAGGACATAGTGACCAATCGGCGCAGATGGGAAGGGGTTGCTCGCCACGTCATAGACCAAGACGCGGGTGTGCTGGCGCGTTTGCTGGTTGCTCGTCGAGTCCTGCACGGTGGCGCTTTGCAGCACGCCGAACAGCCGCTTGCCATCCGGGGTCAGCGACACGGCCTCCATGCCCTGATTGTTGCGCCGTCCCGACGTTGTCGGTTGTGCAATCGAGTTGTAATTCACGACGCCGCCAGAAATAGGCTGGATCGCATTGACTGGCGGCAAGAACCCTGCCATGCGGCCGGTTGCATCGAAGTAATAGATGCCGCCCGTATACTCGTCGCCCACGTAAAATGTGCCATCGGGACGGAAAGCGATTGCCTCGGCGTCCAGGCTAACCCGGCCCGCACCTTCAAAGCCCGCTTGCACCTGCGGCAAGGTGAAACCATTTTGCACGATCGTGCCGGCCGCCGGATCTTCGCCGGTGGTTGCGACATTGTTAAAGTCATTGAGCAAGATACCGCCAGCGGGCGTCAGAGTAAGTTGGCTCTGCGAGGTGGTCGCGGCAGGCAAATTTGGCCCGGAATAGGGCGTGAAGTTCATCGTGAAGCGATGCACGCGGCCCTGATAATTCGAGAAGAACCCTCCGGCATTGAACCCGCGGTCTGGCAATGTGTACAGCGTACCGGTATAGCCCGCGCCATTCCGGCGCCACGTCGTCAGGTCCAGCGCCATACCCGAGAACGAACCCAACGTGTCGCCATTGAAGTCTATAGTGTTGGCCGAGAGACGCCCGGCACCAACAAGGCCTGAGTTGACAAAGACCTGCCCTTGGAACGTCGTATTCACAGGGGCGGTGCCGGTGGTGGTGTTAGGAACACCGTAAAAGTCCGACGCGCCAAAAGCTGGCAGTCCAAACCCAAACGCCGCAGTCGATAGCAAAGCCAGGCGCAACATCCGCGCCGCCTTAAAACCTGTCATGTCTTCCCCCACAGTAACTTGCAGCGACCGCACCACAATTGGTTGAACTTTGGTTAACGATTGCGCGACACATTCGTGGCAAAGCTTGTGGAAAACGGAATGTGAGCTGTGGCGGGGTGCCGCAGGGGACCGCACCCCATCGATTTCGCCAAATTGAGCGGGAGTGTTGCTTTGGAACTCTGTTCGGGGCGATCATAATCTCCTAGGTTGTCGCCAAGACGGGGATTTGGGGGCGATGCTGCCGATGATTAATCGTACAGCGGCTTTGGGCGCCGCGCTTGCGTTATGTGTGCAAGCGTGGCTTGGGCTGGCAGTTGCGCAGCAGTCTGCGAAACCGGCTGTACCCGCCGCCGT
Source organism: Alphaproteobacteria bacterium (assembly GCA_003451645.1). Classification (GTDB taxonomy): domain Bacteria; phylum Pseudomonadota; class Alphaproteobacteria; order Micropepsales; family Micropepsaceae; genus DMER01. The sequence goes on from DMER01000231.1 coordinate 5,476, forward strand.
CAGTATCCCTCCTGTCGCGACGCCGGCGCCTCGGGTGACCAATGCTTGGCGCGTGATCAAGGACCGCTGGTCCGAAGCGGATGAGCGCGAATACAGCGACTTTATCTTCCGGATTGGCGAGAGCGGTTGTAACACCGTCAATAAGTGCATGTGGGACAATGCCAATCCCTACCGGGGGTCCAACCCTGCGGGAGCGCATTTTTATGCGGATTGCGCGGACTTGCCTTACTTCTTGCGCGCCTATTTTGCCTGGAAGAAGGGTTTGCCGTTCTCTTACGTCACCGCGGTCAGCCCCAAGGGTTCAACCCGCGACATTCGCTACACGCTCAGCGGCAATCGGGTAAGCTCCCGGCGGGACCTGACGACCGGTGCCGGCACAGCAACGGCGGTGCTGGGCTCCATGCGGGGCAATATCTCCTCCGCGATGTTCCGTCTGCACCCCACGGACGAGAACACGGACCTGTATCCGGTCGCCATTCAGCCCAAAGCCATCCGCCCAGGCACAACCATTTACGACCCGAACGGCCATTTGGCGGTCGTTTACAAGGTTGAGAAGGACGGCCGCATCCGTTTCATCGATGCGCATCCTGATAACTCGCTGACCCGAGGCACCTATGGCCGCAAGTTCCTTCGCGCCCGGCCCAGCATGGGGGCTGGGTTCAAGAATTGGCGGCCCATCCGCCTGACGAACTACACGGCCTCGGCCGATGGCAGCCTGTTGGGCGGGGTGATGAGCTTCGCCGGCAACAGCGAGATCCCGGACTTTTCGTGGGAGCAATATTACGGCACCGATATCGCCGAACCCAAGGACGCCAAATGGGCGGCGGGTGAGTTTCTGATCGAGGGTGAGGCTTACGAATATTATGACTTTGTGCGCACACGGATGGCTGGCGGATCGCTCACCTATCAGCCGCTGGAAGAGCTGCGCAACATGATGCGGTCCAATTGCGAGGACATTAAATACCGTGCTGAAGCTGTCGACATCGCGATCCGGGCTGGCATCCAGAACAAGGCCCAACCAGGGCGCCTGCCTCCTAACATCTATGGCACCGAAGGGGAGTGGGAGGATTTCTCGACGCCCTCGCGTGATGCGCGCCTCAAGACCGCCTTCAAGGAGAAATTCGACACGATCCAGCGGCTGGTGAATGACCACCGCCTGGGGTCAAAGCGGATTGTTTATACCGGCACGAGCCTGATTGGCGATCTGATCAAGATCTACGACCAGGAGGCGTCCGCCTGCACCATTTCCTATGCGCGCACGGATGGGTCGGCGCGCACGCTGGGTTACGAAGACATCCGCAAGCGCATGTTCCTGCTGTCCTTCGATCCCTATCATTGTGTGGAGCGGCGCTGGGGCGCCTCGACGCCAGAGGAATTGGCGACCTGCCGCGATGGCGCTGAAAAGCAGGCCTGGTATGCTGCAGAGCAAAAATTGCGCAATCAGATTGACCGGACCTATGAGGCGCGGATGGATCACGATCTGGCGTCCCTGCGCTCCCCCGGCGGAGAGGGCAAAGGGGTTGAT
>DMER01000231.1:7195-8103 GCA_003451645.1 Alphaproteobacteria bacterium
GAGAGGGCAAAGGGGTTGATGTGGCGCCGGTGATCGATTTGCGCGGCTGGCTGCAGGCGGAGCTGGTCTCGCCAACGGCGCCTGTGGCCCCGGCCTCGCCATCGGCTGCCGCCAAACCGCAGCCGCCAAAGAAGGCCCCGGCTGGTGTTGCCACAAAGACATCTGCGCCGGTTGCGGTCCCGGCTGCTGCTGGCTCGCAGCCTGCTGTGGCTGATCAGCAACAATTGCCGGCGCAAGCTCAGCGCCGGCCGCAGGGCGACGGGATTGGCTCCAATGTTCCCGTCTCGCTTTGGAAGGATCCAAAAGACGCGCCGTTTAGCCCCAAAGCTGCGGGCGCCCAACCCTTGCCATCACTGGTGCAGCCTGCGGCGACCGCACCGGCGACCCCTTCGGCAACGCCCGCCGCGGTTCGTCAAGAGCCCTCGGGCAACTGAAAAAGCGCACTGAAACAGCCAAAGGGCTAAGCCAGCGTCCACCCGGTCTGTGCCCAGTGGCAGCATGGCGCCGTTGTGCACAAGCGTGGCGGCGGTTCCGCAATGAAACTGGTGCAAAACAGTCACATTGTGACGTCAATTAGATGACGGCTGTTCGAAAACAATTGCGACGCTCGAGAATATCCCGTTCCCTTATGTGTGTGTCAGAGGTGCGAAGGCGCAACAGGCGCTCTTACACCATTACGGTGAAACCTGCGGGCCTTGAGACGCTGAAGAGTTGCGTAGACCGTTTAATGATAGGGGGCTGAAGTGGCGATGAAAGTGAACTCCCGGACCTTGAAGTCCATGTTGCTGGCAACAGCGGCACTAACCGCGGTGGGCTTTGCCAATTCCGCAATTGCGCAGGATGCGCCGGAAGCGACCGACGAAAAGGTGACCGTCACGGGAACGCGTATTAAGCGCGCCAACCTGACC
>DMER01000085.1:0-5235 GCA_003451645.1 Alphaproteobacteria bacterium
AGCGTGTGCATCTCGTCGATGAATAGGATGACGCCCCCTTCTGCCGCCTGAATTTCGGTCAGCACCGCCTTGAGGCGTTCCTCAAATTCGCCGCGAAATTTGGCCCCAGCGATCAGCGAGCCCATATCGAGCGACATCAAGGTCTTGTCGCGCAAGGCCTCCGGCACATCGCCATTTACGATGCGCAAAGCGAGGCCCTCGACAATTGCGGTCTTACCAACGCCGGGCTCGCCAATCAGGACGGGGTTGTTCTTTGTACGGCGGGCGAGAACCTGGATCGTGCGGCGTATTTCCTCATCGCGGCCTATGACCGGATCGAGCTTGCCATTGCGGGCCGCCTCCGTCAGATCGCGCGCATATTTCTTGAGTGCCTCATAGGCGTTTTCCGCCGTCGCCGTGTCAGCCGTCCGCCCTTTGCGCAAGCCAGCAATTGCGGTCGCTAAAGCCTGCGCGGTGACGCCTGCTTCCTTCAGCGCCTTGCCCGCATCGGTGCTCGTGGCGAGGGTCAATGCTTGCAAGGCACGCTCGGCGGTTACGAAGCTATCCCCTGCTTTCTTGGACAGATCGCCCGCCTCATCAAGCACGCGCGCAAGTTCTGGCCCAAGAAAGACTTGTCCCGCGCCAGATCCTTCGACCTTGGGAATGCGGCGCAGCGCAGCGTCGTTCATGTCTTGCGCCACTTGCGGCCGCCCGCCCGCCTGTTGGATCAGGCTGGCCGCCAAACCCTCCTCATCGTCCAGAAGCGATTTGAGCAGGTGCTCAGGCGAGAGCCTCTGATGGCCGCCACGCAACGCAACGCCTTGTGCAGCCTGCAGAAATCCGCGCAGGCGCTCCGTCATTTTCTCCACATCCATGGTGAGCCTCCTCGTGCCCCAGTCCGATGCGCCCGCCGGAGCAGCGCGCAAAGGTTGGCAACGTCCAGTGTTAACACGGCACTATTGCGCCATTCTGGCGAGGATGTGGGGATGAGCCTACGTTCCCGCAAGCCGAGCGCCCGCGAAATCGCTTCAGCTTCACAGGGAGCGTCGTGTGGCGCGCGCCTGGATCATTCGATCGCGGGTTGGTCGGACGCAGCCTCGCCGTCTTCATCAGCAGCAGACGCTTCAGCATTATCGGAGGATTCAGAGTCCGCGTGCTGATGGGCACCGTTCGGCGAATGGCCATTGGGCCCGCGATGCTGACCCTGCGGCGCTTGCGGCATCTGAGCCTGAGCCGCCATGATCAACCGGTAGTAATGCTCCGCGTGCTGAAGATAATTCTCCGCCTGCACACGATCTCCGCCTGAATGCGCATCACGGGCCAATTGCAGGTATTTTTCATAGATGTGCGTGGGTGTCCCACGAATTTTCACATCTGGACCATTGGAATCCATTGTCCGGCTGAGCAGGTTTTGCCCGCGGTGTTGATTGTTATTGTTGTTTCCGCCACCGCCGCCGCTATGCCGCCCGCGGCCTCGCGAGCGGTTCTTTTGTTGACCTGGTCTCATGTGTTTGCTTCTTGTGTTTGTCTCTAAACCCTCATGCGTGTTTGAAAGCAGTCATCGGCTCGGCGCACTGTGCCTTTGCTGATTTCGCCCTCATACACACTCACACCTGGCTCGTGCTTGAGCACCGAGGCCAGCGTCCAAAACCGTGAAGAGCCTTACGCGTCCAGCTTCCCCATCAAGTGCCCCGATCGCCCCCAAGCTATGCTAGCAAAACTGCTAGCGTTACTGAGATCAGGTGCACGCCGTGATACGCGAACATCGCACCTTATCGCTATCCCGCCCGGGAGGCCAAGCCCTTTTTTGTGGGGTTACCACCCGGTGCCGCATGCGGGATGCCCTTGCATGCAATGACAGCCCTTGGATGCCCAGCACTATCTAGATTGGTTCCCAGCACCGTAAGGCCGCTTGCAATCAGAAGATTGCTCACGAGCTCCGCCTGGTTGTAGCCCACTTCAAAAATCAAGTGACTACCGTCCACCACTCTCTGACTTAAAGTTGCAACGATTCGGCGATAGGCCACAAGGCCATCTAACCCGCCGCGCAACGCCAAATGTGGCTCAAAGTCACGCACGTCAGGCATCAATCCGTCGATATCTTCATCGGGAATGTATGGCGGATTTGAGACCACAAGGTCGAATTCGCCCGCGGCCCCCTCGCCCCAGTCCCCTCTGACAAATGCCGCCCGGTCCAAAAGTCCAAGCCGTTGCGCGTTTAGCGCCGCAACCTCCAACGCATCATCCGAGCAATCGACGCCAAGCCCGGTTGCCTTGGGCCACTCTGACAAAAGAGCCAAGAGCAGGCAGCCCGAGCCGGTGCCGAGGTCCAGGATGCGGCTGGGGCCCGACGCCCCTAAGTGTTTAAGCGCAGCCTCGACGACAGCCTCGCTGTCTTGCCTCGGGATCAAGACGCTGGGTGAGACAGCGAACGTTAGACCCCAAAATTCGCGTTCCCCGAGTATGTAGGCGATCGGCTCATAGGTCAGCCGGCGCACAGTCCAAGCGTTCAACCGCTCCCAGACCTCGCCATCAAGGGCCTGACTGTCCAAGAGATGGATCGAGGATTGTGGGGCACCGGCCGCATGAAGGATGAGGACCCGCGCTTCCACTTCTGGCGCGTCGGGATTGATCGCGCTCAGAACCGTTCGCAAGATCTGGAAGGTCTCCCGTGGCGCGCGCGGAACGGGCCCCAGCGGCATGCTGGTCACGCCGTTTCCTCCATGCGCGCGAGGCGCGAGGCCTGATCTTCGGCCACTAACGCATCGATGATCTCGCCGAGGGCCGAGCCATCGACAACCTGATCCAGTTTATAGAGCGTCAGATTGATCCGGTGATCCGTGCACCGCCCTTGCGGGAAGTTATAGGTTCTGATGCGCTCGGAACGATCGCCAGAACCCACTTGATCCTTGCGATCCGCAGCATGCGCCGCCTCGCGTTTTTGGCGCTCGCTATCCGCAATGCGGCTGGCGAGGATTTTCATCGCCTTGGCTTTGTTCTTGTGCTGGGACTTCTCTTCTTGCATCGCCACAACTGTGCCCGTCGGGATATGCGTGATGCGCACAGCGCTTTCAGTCTTGTTCACGTGCTGACCGCCCGCGCCCGAGGCCCGGTAGACGTCTATTCGCAGGTCGCTCTCATTGATCTGAAACTCGACATCCTCGATTTCAGGCAGCACTGCGACCGTTGCCGCGGAGGTGTGGACACGGCCTTGTGCCTCGGTCTCTGGCACGCGCTGGACGCGATGAACGCCGCTCTCGAATTTCATCTTGGCATAGACGCCCTGGCCGCGGACATCCATGACCGCCTCCTTGAGGCCGCCCATATCGGAGGCACTTTCGGACAGGATTTCCACTTTCCAGCCCTGGAGCTGAGCATAGCGCTGATACATCCGCATGAGATCCCCCGCGAACAGCGCCGCTTCCTCGCCGCCCGTGCCTGCCCGGACTTCGAGGATCACATTGCCATCGTCGGCCGCATCCTTGGGGAGCATCAAGAGCTTCAAGTCGCGCTCCGCCACAGGCAGGCGTTCTTTCAATTCAACCAGTTCGTCCTGCGCCATCGCGCGCAGATCGGGATCGCCCTTGGCATCGGACGCCAACGCACTGAGGCTCTCAAGCTCACCTTGCAGTGCGCGGAACGCATTTGCCGCTTCAACGATGGGGCGCAACTGCGAGAGCTCTTTCCCCAGCTTCGCGATATCAACTTTTGGCCCGCCTTCAGTTAGGAGGGCCTCTATTTCCGCATAGCGGTCGATAATTCGGGCAAGATGTGTGTTGAGCGACATGGGGACGGGGTTATGGCGCTTCGCAAGGCGAGGCGCAAGAGCACAGCCTGGACGGTACGACGGCGCCTTGGATAGCCCGGCGCTATCGAATCCTTAGACCCTAAGTATTTCAGCCAACGGAGCACCTTTGCCACCCTGAATAGGCCCGCCTGGGCTCGCGCTCTGGATCAGGATCATTCAGGAGAAGACCAATGGCACAGACATTCAAACGCGTTGTGACCTTAACCCCGACAATTGTTCTCATCGTTTCGGCGTACTGGCTTGCCATGGTCGCGACCTTTGCGCTGGGTGCCTCGCAGGTAGCCCCTTAACCAAGTTCGCCCGGACACCAGCCCGCGTGCATTAGGTCCTTCGATAGATGTCCAGCCTCGTGTGTGGTCTGCCCAGTCTGTCTCTTGTCTTGATTTGGCCCAGCTGAGCGTTCAGCCTTTGCTCAGCCATCTGGGCGTAGCCTACTGAAAAGAGGCCATCGCGCGACGGCCAATTGCGATTTCGGCGTTAAAGAGTCATGAAAACTGAATGGACGCTGAACAGACGGGGGCGTGTTTTGGGATACTCTTTGCTTAGATCAGCAGCAGTAGCGGCGGCGGTGTTTGCTGGCGCAACAGGGGCACTTGCGCAACCAGGCCCGGGATTTCACGGCGGCTATCAAGCGCATGGCCCGCATGGCGAAAATGCCCAGGAACTTCAAGCCTGCAGAGAGGATGTGGCCCGCTATTGCCGCGGCATCATGCCGGGCGCGGGGCGGATCCGGGCCTGCATGCAGTCGAACCGGGATCGCCTGTCCGCCGGATGCAAGGCAGCCCTCCAAACTGTCATGGAGCGCCGCAGGCTGGAGTGGCAGCAGCGAAGGGGCGGCGTTGGACCTGGTTGGCAGCCGGGCGGCGCCCCGCCACCTCCTCCTCCAGCGCGCATGAGCCCGGTCGTGCCGAACTGAGCAGGCGAGACATTCAAACGCGGCTTGCGTAAGCTAGGCCGGAATGTGGACATTCCGGAAGAGAGTTTGTGCGCAAGCTTCACATTGAAATTGAGACCTGGCCAGTCGACGGCAGCTTTGTCATTGCGCGCGGCGCCAAGAGCGAGGCCGTGGTCGTGGTGGCGAAGTTGTCATCAGCCGGCTTCATTGGCTTGGGCGAATGCGTGCCCTACGCCAGATACGAGGAAACACCAGAACAGACGACAGCCCTCATCGAACAGGTGAGACCATCCATCGAAGCAGGGGCGTCCCGCTCTGCACTACAGACGCTTCTGCCGCCTGGCGCGGCGCGCAACGCCGTGGACTGCGCGCTATGGGACCTGGAGGCCAAACAGGCACGTGCGCGAGTGTGGACGCTCGCAGGGTTGCCGGAGCCCCAGGCTGCCCCCACTGCAAAGACAATCAGCGTCGGAACGCCTCAGGCAATGGCTGCTGCGGCGCGACGCTTTCCTGACAGCGCCCTCCTCAAGGTCAAGTTGACGGGCGATGGCGT
>DMER01000085.1:5445-7286 GCA_003451645.1 Alphaproteobacteria bacterium
AAGTTGACGGGCGATGGCGATGATGCACGGATTACAGCAGTGCGTGCGGCCGCGCCGCGCGCGCGCCTCATTGCCGATGCCAACGAAAGCTGGACAGAAGAAAACTTCGCCATGAACTACCGGGCCTGCCAGGAGGCCCAGGTCGAACTGATCGAGCAGCCTTTGGCAGACGGCCAAGATGCGCTTTTGGAGACTTGGCGGGGGCCCATCCCCATCTGCGCCGATGAAAGTGCCCACAATATCGGCGATCTCGAAGCATTGGCGCAGCGTTATCAAGCCATCAACATCAAGCTCGACAAGACGGGCGGTCTGACCGCAGCAATTGCCCTTGCACAGGCGGCGAAAGCGCGCGGTTTTCGCGTCATGGTGGGCTGCATGGTGGCGACGTCCCTGTCAATGGCGCAAGCGTCGCCGCTGATGCCAATGGCGGACTGGGTTGATCTCGATGGTCCCTTATTGCTCGCCAAGGATCGCGTGCCAGGTCTGCGCTATGCCGATGGTCTTATCCATCCACCTACGCCAGAGGTATGGGGCTGACGCGCGCTACTCAGCCGCCCGCGAGGGGGTGCGCGTTTCGATCTCTAGGGCGCGCTTTTCGCACAGCTCCACGATGTGATCGACGAGCCGGTCATTCTCAAGCTTATAGGCCTGCTTGCCATCGAGATAGACCATGCCGTGGCCGCCGGTCTTGTTGCCAAGTGAGCCACCGCCAGTGAAGCCGATATCGGTTTGCGTTGCCTCTCCTGGACCATTGACCACGCAACCAATAATCGACAACGACATGGGGGTCGTGATGTGCTTTAGGCGGTCCTCCAGAATTTGGACCGTCTTGATGACGTCAAAGCCCTGCCTCGCGCAACTGGGACAAGACACAATATTCACGCCACGATGGCGCAAGCCCAATGATTTGAGAATGTCGAACCCAACACGGATTTCCTCAACTGGGTCCGCCGATAGCGACACGCGGATTGTATCGCCAATCCCCGACCACAAAAGCATACCCATGCCGATGGACGACTTCACAGTGCCGGACATGAGGCCGCCAGCCTCAGTGATCCCCAAATGCAAGGGATAGTCGCACGCCTCGGCCAGACCCTGATATGCGGCCACCGCCAAAAACACGTCCGAGGCCTTCACACTAATCTTGAAGTTTTCGAAGCCATTGTCCTCGAGGATACGGGCGTGATTGAGCGCACTCTCGATCATTGCCTCGGGATTAGGCTCCCCATACCGCTCCAACAGGTCAGGCTCGAGCGAGCCCGCATTGACTCCGATCCGCATGGAACAGCCATGATCCTGCGCTGCCTTGATGACATCCCGCACCCGGGCGGCGGAGCCAATGTTGCCGGGATTGATCCGCAGACAGGCCGCGCCCGCCTCCGCCGCCTCAATGGCCCGCCGGTAATGGAAATGAATGTCGGCAACGACCGGCACGCGCACGGCGCGGATGATCGGCTTTAGCGCGGCGGTCGACTCCTCATCGGGGCACGAGACGCGCACGATATCGGCCCCAGCCTCTTCCAGGGCTTTGATCTGGCGGATGGTCCCGGCAATGTCCGATGTCAATGTGTTGGTCATTGACTGGACCGTGATCGGCGCATCACCGCCAACCTCAACTGTGCCCACCTTGATCTTGCGGGACTTGCGCCGATGGATTTGCCTGTAGGGCCGGATGTCGCTCATGAGCCGTTACATAGCAACAAGGGCCGGAATGTTCCAGGTCCCATAGTCTGCCGATTGGCTCAGTTTGTCACAGGCGCCGCCGGGACAGACGGCGGCGCTGCCCGGGTTCGTACCGTCGCCGATGGTCGTCGTGACGAACTGCGCCGCCGCCGGCGTCG
>DMER01000085.1:7490-8062 GCA_003451645.1 Alphaproteobacteria bacterium
GCAGGCCCTGAGGGCGCGGCTTCATCGCGCGGGTCGGGTTTGGGCGCAGTGGTACCACCTGACGAGAAGCGTGACTTGAGGCGCTTTAGGTCGAGTGACACGCTATCGGCCGTGTCGCCAGGTTTGCCTAGGGTGCCCAAAGCCTGCCCATCAATCTCAATGACCAGCGCGCCCGCATTGCCAGTGCGCAAGCTCAAGCCCCGGCGGTTCGGCACGCGATACACGTCGCCTTTTTGCAAATTGTGTTCAAAGACAACCTTGGGGCCGTTCTCGTCCCACATGTCCCTGACGCGGACGTAGGATTCCTCGGTCGCGCGCAAGATCACACGCGCCTGGCCGTCTGGCTCTCCAAAGGTGCGCGAGACTTGCTCGGGCGCCGCGAGCTGCTGCGCGAACAGGACTGGGTCTGCAGGCACACCCAGGGGTCCCGGAAGCGCCGCCTCTTGTGCAGCAGCGATACGCTCAGCTTCTGCCTCCGTCACGACGATCGGCGGTTGCTCGGCAACGGCTTCAGGCTGTGTATAGACCCACGCTCCATAGACAAGCCCGCCCAAGGCCAGCGCCATCACCAA
>DMER01000085.1:8265-13457 GCA_003451645.1 Alphaproteobacteria bacterium
GGCCAGCGCCATCACCAACAGGCCGCCGCCCTGGAAACCCTGCTCATGCGTGGAGGCGGGGAAATTGAGAGAGGGTGCGCGGTCTTGCTCGCGGCCGGCAATCTCGGCCTTGTAGCGCTTGACCATAACCTCTGCGTCCAGCCCCAAATATTGGGCATAGCTGCGCACGAAGCCGACAGCATAAACTTTGGCCGGGTGCTTATCGTATTTGCTTTCTTCAAGCGCTTCGAGAATGTCTCTGCGAATTTTCAGCTTGGCAGAAATGATCTCCAGTTCTTCGCCGCGCTTCAGGCGAGCCGCCTTCAGCTCCGCGCCAACCGTATCGAGCGGACCCGAACCGTCGCCCTTGACGTCGCGCAAATGCAACCGCTTGCGGCCCTTTGCGCTCTTTTTGTCGTCAGACTCCGCTTGAGTTGCCACAACGTTATCCCCAAAAAACCTTCCCCAAGGTCCGCCAAGCGGCTGCCTAGCCCCGAAGCACTGCACTGAATTCAAGATGTGCAAGCCTACACCGCCTGACGTTAATTATTGCAGAAAGGACGCGCGTCTGACGAGGGGTGATTCGCAGGACCCAGCGCAAAACTTGGCGAGTGTTGCGGGAAGCCTTAGATGCTGAGATTGTGCAGTTGGGCCAAGGTCTTGAGTGCGCTGCGCACAGAATGGCCAGTGTTCTGCCGCATTTCGGTCAAAGCCGCTGCCAAAGCGCTTGAATTCATTGACAAAATCATCTGCTTGACCGGACCGATTGAGGCTGGAGGCATCGACAAGGATCGAATGCCAAGGCCGATTAGCGCCATCGCCTCCAGCGGCCGGCCAGCCATTTCACCGCACACCGTGACCGGTACGCCACGTGCAGCCGAGACATCCACCACCTGCTTGATCAGGTTCAGCATAGGTGGGGACAAGGTATCGTACCGGTTGCCCAATCTGGGGTTGCCACGATCACTCGCGAAGAGGAACTGCATCAGGTCGTTTGATCCGATGGAGATGAAATCCACGGCCTTTGTAAGAGCCTCAAGCTGAAAGACCAAGGCCGGCACCTCCAACATGGTGCCGAGGCGCAAAGAGCGGGGCCTGGGCTCACGGCGCTTGTCCAGCCGTTCGAGTTCTTTCTCCACGAGCCCGCGCGCTGTCATGTACTCAGCCACTTCCGCAACCATCGGAAACATGATGGAGAGGTCCCTGCCCGCACCGGCGGCCAACAAGGCACGAATTTGGTAACGAAGCAGTGCAGGCCGGTCGAGCGTCATGCGGATCGCCCGCCACCCCATCGCAGGATTTTCTTCACCTAAGGGTCTCGCATAGGGCAGGACTTTGTCTCCGCCCAAATCCAAGGTCCGGAAAACGACCGGTAGATCACCGGCAGCATCAAGGACTTGCGTGTAGAGATCGACCAAGTGCTGAAGGCGCGGCATCGATGGCGCGATCATGAACTGCAGCTCGGTGCGGAACAGGCCGATGCCTTCAGCACCCGTTTCGCTCAAATGGGGCAGGTCCGCCAAGAGCCCCGCATTCATCTGCAGCCGGACCTTGACGCCGTCGCGTGTCATGGCTGGCACGTCGCGGATCGCCGCGTAGGCTGCCTGGCGCTGCGCCCGTAATGCCAGCTTGTGGCGGTAGGCCTCGCGGACGTCGCTAGTCGGGCGCAAGTGCAGATCGCCCGTCTCCCCATCGACGATGACCCAGTCCAACGGCTCAACTTGGTCAAGCACGCCCTCTATCCGCCCGATGAGAGGGATGTCCAAGGCGCGGGCCACGATCGCCACATGCGAAGTTGGCGACCCCTCCTCAAGGATTAGACCCTTGAGACGCGTGCGGTCATAGTCTAGCAACTCGGCCGGCCCCATATGCCGGGCAAAGACAATGGCATCGAGCGGCAATTGCTCTTCAGCGGCGGTGTCTGCGCGTCCTGCCAGGTGCCGCAACAAGCGGTTCGCCAAATCCTCCAGATCGTGCAGACGCTCTTTGATCAGCGAGTCGGTCTGGCGGTGCATCCGCGCGCGGGTGTCTTCTTGGACACGCTCAACGGCAGCTTCCGCGGTCAAACCGGAGTTCACCGCTTCGCGTAGCCGGTTGAGCCAGCCCCGGTCATTGGCAAACATGCGATAGGCCTCGAGCACATCGCGCGTCTCGCCAGCAATGACGGAGTCCTCTTGCGCGAGCATTGCGTCGATCTGTTCGCGAAGGTCCTCAATTGCCTTGTCGAGGCGTGCGCGCTCGGCAACCGGATCGTCTGCAATCAGCTTTTCGATCTTGACTCGCGGCTCATGCAGAACGGCGCGGCCCATGGCCATGCCTTCCGAGAAATTGATCCCAGATGCGCGCCATGGCTTGTCCTTGCGGTCTCCGCCGTCCAGCTCTGCCGGATCGATCAACTGACCCGACAGCACCATCTCGGCCAAGACCATGGCGATCGTCTGCAGTGCCTCGACCTCTTCCTCGCCATAGAGGCGGTGGGTTCGGTTTTGCACGGCAATGACGCCCAAGGTCTGCCCCCCGCGAATGACCGGCACGCCAAGCATGGATTGGAAGGGGTCTTCGCCCGTTTCGGGTCTGTACGAAAAGCTTGGATGGGAGGGTGCGTCGGGCAGATTGAGCGGGCGCGCATTGGCTGCCACGTCTCCCACAATACCCTCGCCCCATTTCATCCGGGTCTTGTGAACAGCCGCCTTGTTCAAGCCCTCAGTGGCAAAGAGCTCCAATTGCTTGCCCGGGCGCACCAGATAGACCGAACAAACCTCTGCCACCATGTTCGCCGCAATGAGGGAGACGATCCGGTCCAGGCGGCTTTGCGCGCTCACGCGCTCGGCCATGATCTCGCGCAGCCGGCGCAGAAGCACACGAGGACCAGCAGTTGTGGAGGCGGCGGGGGACGTGGGCGGTCTTCCTTTCGATACTGCGACAGCCTTTATCCACGCCGTCTTAGGACCTTATGGCATGCCTAAACCATCACCCTCTACCTGGGAAGTCCTAACGCGGCGTTCAAGTCTTTGTTTCCGAAGCGTAATTTGTGCAGTGCGGAATAGTACCAGACCCGCGCAATCAAAACACTATCCATCCAGCCCATAGGCCGTATGGAGGGCCCGGATGGCCAATTCGGTATAGTCCGCCGCGATTAGCACACTGATTTTGATTTCAGACGTCGAGATCACCTGAATGTTGATCCCTTTGCCGGCCAAGGTACGGAACATGATTGCCGCCACGCCGGCGTGCGTGCGCATGCCTACGCCAATTACCGACACCTTGGTCACATTGGTGTCCGTCGCCAGGCGTTGATAGCCGATCGCCTCACGGTTGCGCTCAATCACATGCATCGCGCGCTCAAAGTCCGCCCGGCCAACCGTGAAGGTCATGTCCGTGAACTTGCCGTCCTCGGACACGTTTTGGACGATCATGTCGACATTCACGCCGCCATCGGCCAAGGGCCCATAGATCTGGGCGGCGACACCCGGGCGGTCAGGAACCCTGACAAGGGTGATTTTCGCCTCATCGCGGCTATAGGCGATGCCGGATACCAATTGTTTTTCCACGATCTCATCCTCATCAACAACCATTGTGCCGGGCACATCCGTGAAGGACGACAGAACCTGAACCGGCACCTTGTGGATCATCGCAAGCTCGACCGAGCGGGTTTGCAGGACCTTGGCCCCCTGGCTCGCCATTTCGAGCATTTCTTCATAGGAGATTTTGTTCAGCTTGCGCGCCTTGGCGACAATGCGCGGGTCGGTCGTGTAGACGCCGTCCACGTCAGTGTAGATGTCGCAGCGCTCCGCCTTGAGCGCCGCAGCAATAGCGACAGCAGAGGTGTCAGAGCCACCCCGGCCCAGAGTGGACACCCGCTCGCCTGATGCCACGCCCTGAAAGCCAGCAATCACCGCAACATTGCCCTCATTCATTGAGGTGATCAGCCGCTCCGTGCCTACATCAGCAATCGCAGCACTGCCATGCATGTCGGTGGTGCGGAGCGGTAACTGCCACCCTGCCCAAGAGCGCGCCTTCAAGCCCAGCGTTTGCAGCGCGATTGCAGTCAGGCCCGCTGTCACCAACTCGCCGGACGAGACGATCTGGTCGTACTCCGCCCAATCATGCAGCGCCGAGAGCTCCTTGCACCAGCCGACCAGCTTACTGGTTTCGCCAGCCATGGCGGACACGACAACCGCGATCTGCCGCCCGCTATCGACCTCGCGCTTCACCCGCAAGGCTACGTTGCGGATGCGCTCAATAGTGGCGACCGAGGTTCCGCCGAATTTCATTACCAGCCGGGGGGCCGTGGGCATGGGGCGAGACGTCTTTCCTCTCCAGGGGGCAGGCCTTGCCCGCAAAGGCCGACCATGACAAATGCCAGTTAACGCAATGTTTTGACCCGCTCAATGTGGAAATGTGGGCGGGCCGGCTGCGGCATAGGTGCGGGCGCGCTTGACAGGCGGGAGTGGACGCGCAGTTTTCCAGCAAAACAGGAGATCCCACGATGGCCACCACCGCCACTACGCTCGACCCGGCCGAGATTGCCCGCTTCTCAGCCCTTGCGGCCGAATGGTGGAACCCGCGCGGCAAGTTCGGGGTCTTGCACAAATTCAATCCGGTGCGCTTGGCCTTTATCCGGGAGACCGCTATTGCCCATTTCGGACGGCCCGAGAAAGCCTTGCGGCCTTTTGAGGGCTTGCGCCTGCTCGACATCGGCTGCGGTGGCGGGCTGTTGAGCGAGCCGATGGCGCGTGTGGGCTTTTCGGTCTTGGGGGCAGATGGGTCGGCCAAGAACATCAACACCGCCTCGGTTCATGCCGCAGAGCAAAGCCTGAGCATCGATTATCGCAATACAACCGCCGAGGACCTGGTAGCCGCCGGAGAGAGATTCGACGTCATCCTGAATATGGAGGTCGTTGAACATGTGGCCGATGTGGGGCTGTTCTTGCGGTCTTGTGCGCAGATGCTGAACCCGGGCGGCCTGATGTTTGTGGCCACGATCAACCGCACGCCCAAGGCCTTTGCACTGGCGATTGTGGGGGCGGAATGGGTTTTGGGGTGGCTGCCACGTGGGACCCACGATTGGGATAAGTTCGTAAAGCCAGAGGAACTGACGGCACCTTTGCGCGCGGAAGGGATGCGCATCACGCGGATGACCGGTGTCGCCTACTACCCCCTGATGGGGGAATGGCGGCTAACGGCTGATCTGTCAGATCGGAAGAGCACAC
>DMER01000085.1:13635-14033 GCA_003451645.1 Alphaproteobacteria bacterium
TGGCGGCTAACGGCTGATCTGTCGGTCAATTACATGGCGGCAGGGGTGAAGGCCGGGCCGTAAAGCCCTTAACTGTCTTGCTTTTCTTCAGGCGGCAAAGGGAGCACCGTGATCCCTTCCTCCAAGAGATCGCGCGCATCCTCGAGCGTCGCCTCGCCATAGATCTGACGCTCCTCAGCGTCGCCGTAGTGGATGGCGCGGGCCTCGTCCGGGAATTTCTCGCCAACATAGTCGCCATTCTCCTCCACATGCTTGCGCATGGCGGTAAAGAACTGACGCATCCGCTTGTATTTGGCGGCTTGTTCCACCGGATCGACACCGCGCGCGACAGCTGGCGCCATGATGGCCTTGCGGACATCGCTTGAGCCACAGACAGGACATTCGAGCAGTCCACGGTC
>DMER01000211.1 GCA_003451645.1 Alphaproteobacteria bacterium
ATCGAGCAGGCCGTCCTGTTCGGCCATGAGGCGGGCGAGCATCTCCGGCTCCCACGACCAGCGCTGATCCGGGTTGCGCGCCCAGGCGCCAGTGCCCGAACAGGGAGCATCGATGAGAATGCGATCAAAGCGGCCGCGCTTGGCCTTTATCCACTTGGGGGTGAGCACCACACATTCGGCATTTTCGGCGCCCGCGCGTTTCAGGCGCACCTTGGCCCGGGCGAGGCGCCCTTTATGAATGTCGGCGGCTACCAAATGGCCCTTGTTCGTCATGGTTGCCGCCAGACCAAGCGTCTTGCCACCGGCGCCCGCGCACAGATCGAGTACTTGGTGACCGGGCCGCGCGTCGCAGAGCAGCGCCACGGCTTGCGATCCCTCGTCCTGAATTTCGACGAGCCCCTCTTTCAGGGCATCGGTTTGCGTGATCCGGGCTCCGCGCGGCGCGATGAGGGCTGAGGGCGACAAGGCGCCGTGTACTGCTTCAATGCCAGCCGCCGCCAAGGCGCGTTGCGCAGCGTCACGGGTAATCTTGAGGGTATTGACGCGAAGTGCGGTTGAAGGCGGCGTCAGCGTATGGAGCAACTCGGCCTCCAGCCCGTCGCCCAAGGCACGGCGCAAATGTGGCAGAAGGCTCTTGGGGCACTCAAGCCGGATGTGCTCCGGAAAACGCGCATCTGTCAGTGCTTTGCGGTCGACAGTATCGAGGACATTGGCCTCGCGCGGGAGAAGGCGCTCGTGACCCGTAACATCGCGCAAGAGCTGACCCACCTGATGGGCCGAGGCGCCATGAAATAATTTGAGACCCAAAAGCGCGCGTTGCCGGCCGGAAGGCGCGTCAGCGTGCTTCTGCCATAGCCAGCCGATCCGGCCCCAATGCCGGAAAAGGCGATCCATAAACACATAGGCGCTTTTGCCTTGCGGAGCCTCCAGTTCGCCCGCACGGATGGCCTTGGCGGTCGCTGCATCACCGGCCCGGCCTTCACCAAATTGTTCGAGCGCCTCCAAGACCGCCTTGAGGACGGCCGCACTGAGTGCACCTTTCTCGCGGGGTGCAGCCCGGACTTGGGCAGTTTTGGGCATGCCGCGCGCTGGCCTGGCTGAGACTGCCGTTTTCGTCATGATAAATGTCCGTGAAGTTGTCCGTGCGCCCGGCTTCGCGTTGCGTGGCCTATGGCTGTGCATGACATTGCCGCCAAATACAAGCGCTTGGCAGTCAGGGACGCGCAGACTAAATAGGAGGGGTGTTTCACCCCCAACCGCTTCGGCACCGTATCGCGTAAGTCTGTTGCCGCAAGTCCAGAAGAACCACGAGAATGGCAAATCAGCTCCTCAAGAAGGCAGCGGTCAACCACAAGTTGGCGAGTAAGCGCGGCGTGCTTGAACGCATGTTCACCCTGATGTTCCAGGGGTTCGTCTACAACCAAATCTGGGAAGACCCGGACGTCGACATGGCGGCGATGAAGATCGAGCCGCACAACACGATCATCACCATCGCCTCCGGCGGCTGCAATGTCGTGAATTATCTGGCCGCCGATCCGGCGCGCGTGATCGCGGTCGATCTCAATCCCAATCATATTGCCCTCACACGCCTCAAACTGGCGGCACTCCAACATCTGCCGACGTACCAGGATTTCTTCCAGTTCTTCGGCATGGCCAATGCTAAAGAGAATGCGGAGCTGTTTGATACTTTTCTTGTGGAGCGCCTGGACGAGGACACGCGGAAACATTGGGAAAAGCGGATCCCTTTGCGCGGCCGGCGCATCAACATGTTTGCACGCAATCTGTACCGCTATGGTTTGTTAGGGCGCTTTATCGGTCTGCTGCATGGAATTGCCAAGGTGCAAGGCAAGAAATTGCCGGATATCCTGGCAGCCAAGACGCCTGAGGAGCAGCGCGCGATTTTCGACAAAGAGATCGGGCCGCTCTTTGACAAGAAGTTTGTGCGCGCGCTCGCCAAACTGCCGGTTTCCTTCTACGCGCTGGGCATTCCGCCCGCGCAGTTTGAGGAACTGAAGAAGGACTCCAACGGCAACCCGGCCGAGTTGCTCCGCAAGCGGATTGAGAAGCTCGCCTGCGACTTCCCGATCAATGAGAACTATTTCGCCTGGCAGGCCTTTGGCCGGCGCTATGATGTGGAGGCCAAGGAGGCGGTCCCTGGCTATCTGCGCGAAGAAACCTATAAGGTCATCCGCGAACGGGTGAACCGGGTCGAGACGCATCTGGCGTCTATGACTGATTTCCTGGCCAAACAGCCTGAGGGGTCTGTGGACCGCTTCGTGCTGTTGGACGCGCAAGATTGGATGAACGAGGAGCAAATCACCGCACTGTGGACGCAGATCACACGGACCGCCTCGCCCAAGGCGCGGGTGATCTTCAGGACCGCCGGGTCGGACTCGCCGCTCGATGTCAAGGTGCCCGCGAACATCATGGCCAATTGGTCCTATGATGCACCGGAGGCTGAGAAAGGTCTGAAGGCTGACCGGTCCTCGATCTATGGCGGCTTCCATGTCTATGAAAAGACCGCCGCGCCGGCGCAGAAGGACTTGGCCGCATGAATGCCGATGCCAAGGTCCAGATGGACAACATGTATCGCTATCAGCGGTACTTTTACGACCTGACGCGCAAATATTATCTGTTCGGGCGGGACCGTTTGATCGCGGAATTACCCGTAGGCTCCCAAGATGTAATTTGCGAGGTGGGCTGCGGGACCGCGCGCAATCTGATCATGCTGGCCAAGAAACACCCCGGTGCCAGTTTCTTCGGGA
>DMER01000199.1:0-3228 GCA_003451645.1 Alphaproteobacteria bacterium
TTATAGGGCGACAAGTTCAGCGCGACGGCAAAGCCATCGCTATGGCCCCGCTGGACGTGGCCTTCCAGACGGCCCAATTCGTCCACATAGGCGATAATGCCCGTCCCCGCTGGAGGCTGAATTTTGGCGGCAAAGGAAATGCCGCCGAGGGAGATGTCGATTACGCTGCCTTGATGCTCCGATCCGTCATCCAGCAAGAACCGGGCTCCAAGCTTCATTGGCGCACGGCGATGGCGGCGGCGTTCAGCGCCAGACGGCTCCTTCTTAGGATTGCTGGACGACTCGACAGGGAACGGCGGCAATTCGGACGTCGCGTCCGCGTGGTTATCGTGCTCTGACATGATTGTTCTCGAGGTCCCTCGCCGCCTGCGGCAACTACACTGGCTCTGTCCTGGTGCGCAGTCTAAGCGCGACAGCGTTAACGAAGCTTTTCGGACCCGAAAAAAAGGCGCGAACCGGGCTTGCCTGTTGCCTCTTTGGCGAATGGCGCATACCTGTCACAAATAGGCATTTGTGAATGGACACAGCACATGGATCAATTCGACTTTATCATCATCGGCGCAGGTAGTGCGGGCTGTGTTCTGGCGAACCGCTTGACCGCCGACCCTCAGAACAAGGTTTTGCTTCTCGAGGCGGGACCAAAGGATAACAACGCATTGGTCCAGATGCCGGCGGGCGTCGGCCGCCTGATCTCCCAACCTTCCAAATTCAATTGGTGGTTCGAGACCGAAGGGCAAACCCACCTCAACAACCGCAAGCTCTATTGGCCGCGCGGTAAAGTGCTGGGTGGATCGTCGTCCATTAACGGCATGATCTATATCCGCGGCCACGCGCGTGACTATGACCTGTGGCGCCAGATGGGTTTGGCCGGCTGGGGCTTTGCCGATGTGCTGCCCTACTTCAAGCGCTCCGAAGCCAATCAGAATGGCGGCGATGATTTCCATGGCGGTGATGGCCCGCTCGCTGTCTCGAACGGCCAGTCGAGCATCCCCTTGTTCCGCGCTTATGTTGAGGCGGGTCGTCAAGCGGGTTATCCGACGACGGAGGATTTCAATGGCCGTCAGCAGGAAGGCTTCGGTCCCTATCAATTAACGATCAAGGACGGCGTGCGGTGGAGCGCGGCGAATGCCTACCTGAAACCCATCCTGGGCCGGCCCAATCTCAAGGTCGAAGTCAATGCCCTGACGCAGCGCATATTGTTCGAGGGCACGCGGGCCATTGGCGTCTCTTATTCACAGGGCGGCAAAATCATCGAGGTGCGCGCTGGGCGGGAGGTTCTTCTGTGCGGTGGGGCTGTTAACTCGCCGCAAACGCTGCTTCTCTCGGGCATTGGCGATCCAGACTATCTGAACCGGTGGAATATCCCGGTCGTGAGCGGCCTCAAAGGTGTGGGGCACAACCTCCAGGACCATCTGGATGTCACCTGCCAGTATGAATGCACGCAGCCCATCACGTTCCATAAATATACCAACCCGCTTTGGCAGCTGCGTGTCGGTGTGGAGTACATGTTTAGAGGGACTGGGCCCGGCCGGCAGAATGGATTGGAGTCCGGGGCCTTCATCAAGACGCGCAAAGAACTCGAGCTGCCCGATCTGCAAATTCACTTTGTGGCCGCCCTCATGATGGACCATGGCCGCAAGCCCGGTGACCGCCATGGCTTCATGGCCCACGCGTGTCAGCTCAGGCCCGAGAGCCGCGGCCAAATCGCGCTCAAATCAACCAACCCGCAAGACCCGCCGCTCATTCAGCCGAACTATCTCAGCACCGCAACTGACCGGCAAACCTTGCGCGACGGCGTCAAGATCTTGCGGGAGGTCTTTGCGCAGCCGGCCATGGGCCCCTATCGCGGTCCTGAAATGATGCCTGGCGCCGCCGTCCGCACGGACGATGAGATCGACGCCTATATCCGACAGACTGCGGAGACGATTTATCATCCGGTTGGCACCGCAAAAATGGGCCAGGACCCGATGTCCGTCGTGGACACAGAGCTCAGAGTGCGCGGCGTCCAAGGCTTGCGTGTTGTTGATGCCTCAGTCATGCCCTCTCTAATCGGTGGTAACACCAATGCGCCAACCATCATGATTGCTGAGAAGGCGTCGGACATGATCCTTGGTAAACCAGCGTTGCCGCCAGAGCACACCCCTGTGGCAGAAGACCAACCCGCCCTCCGGAATGCCGTCCGGTAAGGGAATTTTGACCAAAACGTGGCTTTCATTTCTTCGGACGACAGCCTATTCTGATAATGGAATCGTTTTGGGGAGTTTGGGTATGCGGGTTGGTTACTGGGCTGCCATTGCCGCCGTTGCGTTGACGTTTGGTGCTTCGAGCGCGTCTGCGCGCAATTTGTATTTCGACGAGTGGTGCGCGGATCAAGGCTATGACAAGGCCCGCTGCGAGGCGCGCAATCCTGGCGATGTCGCGGCCTTCGAAGAGTATTGGCGCAAGGTCGAACGCTATGAGGAGGCGTATAATTACCGCCGTTCCGAGGAAAAGCGCTGGAAAGATAATCTGAACTCTCTTGACCAGGACCTTCAGTCCGGCCCCGGCTTCTCGGACGAAGAGCGCCGCAACCGCTATCAGTAAATTGACTTCATCGGACAAAAAGAGGGGCCCCTTCGGGCCCCTTTTGAGTTTGGTGCTGGGTGGAAAGCGTGATCGCTAGGTTCAGTCCACGAGGTCTAGCGCCGCCCGCGGACGCACGGGGAAAAGATCCTTTGGCGCAGCTGCTGCTGGCAGTGGATTCGAGACCACCAACCGCAGATTCGGCCGCGCTGGTACCTCGCTCACGGCCTTACCGCGCGCCGGGGTTTGCGTTGCGGGGGCGCCGGCCGTGTCTAACCCTGCTTCGGACATGCCCAAGAAGCGCAAGGCCTGAACCGGCTTGCCCCAAAGCCTGGCGATCGGGTCGAGCGGCTGGAAATAACCCAACACCATTGTTGCTTGGCCGCGCGCATCGAGCAGCGGCAGCAAGAGGATCTCAACGCCGATATGCTGCCCTTCCTCGGTTTCCGCGAGGCTCTCGATCACCATCGGCTGAACCAAGGTCATCGTGCGGGCCAACGCCGCCTGGATCGAAATCCGCGCACCGCGCGTCCACAAAGACCCGAACTCGCAACCCTTGAGTTCCCGCTCAAACCAATTGCACATAGCCGTGCCTGCCAGCCGGATTTTCGCGTCAGGACCCGATTTCTCGAACAGCACGATTTGGCTTAGATGCCGCGAAAACAT
>DMER01000199.1:3415-9280 GCA_003451645.1 Alphaproteobacteria bacterium
ATGCCGCGAAAACATCCGAGGCTCGATCGCGGAGCGCAAGGGCGCCTTCTGGCCGAATTTGAGGGAGTCCCAGCCAAACAACACCGCTTTGCTTTCCGAGTGCCTGATCATGCCGTTGGTCCTTGCCTGGGGTCCCGCCGCCGCTTGAAGCGTTTTGGGACGTTTGCGCCGTCTGTTGAGGACAAAGGAGCATCTCGCGTGCCATCCGGGCTGTGCCATTGCGGCGGACCCGGCAAAATCGTTCTGAGCAAAGTCTGAACGGCGAGAGTGGGCATTAAGGAATAATTAAGCTTTTTCTTCCGCCACCGTCACCTGTCGCTTACGCTGTTCAAGTGCGTGAGGCCGCGCAATGGCCCTTCACGCGTGGCAGGAGCTCAGTGATATGGTGTTTCGCAGCGGCGTTCTCGTTGGTTTGGCGGCGGCTCTTTTGAGTGCACAAGCACTGGCAAGCGTCCGGGTATGCTCAGTGTACGGATGCCGGACGTCAGTGGGGTCCGAACGCCAGGTCCAACATCGCTTTCACCGGCACTCTCATCTTGGCGTGAATGTCTTCCGTGGTGGCAGCTTTAACCGGCTCGGCCGGCTGGCCTGGCCGCACTATGCCGTCGCGGGCGTCTATCTGATCCAAGGTGGCGTGAGCACGCAGGCCCGGCGCGACCATGGGCACACAGGGCCCCTTGAGGTCGTTCGCATGATCTATGGGCCAGATAGCCTGCCAGTTCAGCGGGTCATCGAGGTCACGCCTGGCCTGCACCTTGACGGGGGCGCAGGGCATTTCCCGCACGATTGAGTGCGACCGGCGCTAACCGCCGATCGGGCCATTATCCTTGCGTGTGATCACCACGACGGACGAGCGCGGCGGCATGCCCTGGCGGCGGTCCGGCCAGTTCAGGCCATTGCCGGTTGGGTCAAAGCCAGGGTCTTGCACCGCCACAAAGAGCGTCCGGCCGTCTGGCGTGAATTCCGGACCACAGAGCTCGGCGCCTTTGGGGATATTATAGAAGAACTTGACCTTGGCGCGCTCCGGCCCCTCTACGGTACAGGCGAACAGCCCGTTGGGGATCGGATTGGTTTCTTCCCGGTACCGCCAGTTATCGGTCGCGATCCAGAGGCGCCCTTTGGGGTCGACCGCCAGATTGTCCGGGCACGACAAGGCTGTCTTGGTGCCCTCCCCATAGCGCGATTGCCCTTGCGGGCCGCAGAGCATGACCACCGACCAGCGATAGGTCTGTTCCGTGTGATCGCCGCCCGAGGGCGCGAATTCCAGAACGTGGCCGTCTTCATTGGGACCGCGCGGGTTGGCCGCATCGACAGCGTCGGGCTTACGCTCCCGGTTCATGGTCAGATTGGCATAGACCCGCCCGGTCACCGGATTGAAATCGATGTCTTCAGGGCGGTCCATCGGCGTCCCGCCCACCGCGATGGCGGCAAGATAGCAATCGATCATCACATCGCCCAAGGTCGCGAAGTCCTTCAGAGCCCCTTGCCCCGGGAGCAGCGGGATCCACTCCAGCGCCTCAGCCGTGAACTTCGCGACAAAGAGCGTACCTTCGTCCAGCAACGCGCCCGCCTCAGCCTTGCTCATCGAGGCCGCATAGGGCTTGGCCGAGACAAACCGGTAGATGAAGCCGCTGATCCGGTCCTCACCTAGATAGACAACAACGCGCCCGTCTTTGTTGATGACGACACTTGCCGCCTCGTGACGGAACCGGCCCAAATGCGTGCGCTTGATGGGCTTTGCTTTCGGGTCATAGGGGTCGATCTCGACCATATAGCCGAACCGGACGGGCTCTTGCGGATCGAGGCCAGCGTCCCAGCGGAACTCGTAGATGCCCCATGGGTTCTTGCCCTTGCCCGTAATCCCCGCCGCCTCAAGCGACTTGAATTCAGGGTGCTCCTCCGGAGGCATGCCGCGGAAGAAATTCTGGAAATTCTCTTCCGCCGTCAGCACGGTGCCCCATGGCGTCTTGCCTCCGGCGCAATTGGCAACCGTGCCCAGGACATTGCGGCCCGTTGGATCGGCAATGGTTTTTGCACGCGGGTGCCCTGCGACGGGGCCGGACAGCACGCAGGGCGTTTGCGGCGTAATGCGACGCCCATAGCGGCTATTGGATACGACCCGCCATTGGCCATTGGTGCGCTTGACCTCGATGATGGACAAGCCATGCGCCATCTGGTCGGCCTCAAGCTGCTCCTTGGTCAGGCTATTGCGATCGGTCACGCCGGGGAAAAAAACCTCCATCGTATTGAACTCATGGTTCACTGAAAGGAGGCCGTGGGAGGATGCATCGTTGCCAGTGCCAATCGGGAAATAACCGATAAAATCATTTGCTGTGCCAAATTGTTTGGCTTGCGCCGCCGCAGGTCTGCCTTGGCCGACGAAGGGTGGCGCGCCCGCCTCCACTGGATCGCCCCAGCGGATCAGCACATTGGCGTCATAGCCGCTAGCCACCGCGTGGTCATAGATCACCTTCAACGGCAGATCGTCAAAATCGAGGGGCATCGCCGCCGATGCTGACGCCGCCGCTGGCAGGCCAGGCAGGATCGCCGCGGCGCTCAAAAGTCCCGCGGCACGCAGCATATCGCGGCGCGACATCACTGCGCTGAAAGGTTCACCAGCTCTGGACAAATTGTGTGGCGCATCTGCAGACATCGGCGAAACCTCCAAAAGTTAACACCAGTTTCGCTTACCTTGCGCATATGTCAGCGCCGTGACGGTTATCAGGACAACAACGATTTATGTCAGTGGTTTAAGCTCGCGCGAAAATCGCTTCCAGTTCTGAACATAAACCTCAGCCGAAGCGCGCAGCAGCGCCATGCCGGCCTCGTCCACTGTGCGGATGACCCGACCGGGGATGCCTAAAACCATGGAGTTGTCTGGAATATCCTTGCCCTCGCCGATCAACGTCTTGGCGCCAATCAGGCAGTTCTTGCCAATGCGCGTGCGGTTGAGCACGACCGCGCCGATACCGATTAGGCTGTTGTCGCCGACCGTACAGCCATGCAGCATGGCTTGGTGACCGATCGTGACATTCCGGCCAAGGGTCAAAGGGCAGCCGGGGTCAGTATGCATGACGGCTCCGTCTTGAACGTTGGAGCCCTCGCCAATCTCAATCCATTCATTATCGCCGCGCAGAACGGCACCGAACCAGACGGATGCATCCTTTAACAAGCGAACCCGTCCGAGCACCACTGCGCTGTCTGCGATCCAGTACTGGCCTGCAGGGGGGAGATCGGGGACGAAATCGCCGAGGGTATAGACTGCCATAGGGTTGTCCGTTTGAATTGCATGAGGTTGGGCCAAGTTAGCCCCTTGCAGGCAGGCTGCACAGGGCGCATATGCCACACTGAAACTAAGAGCGAGTGATCATGGCACTGCCCGCGCCGCCAACCGGTGAAATGACACCTTACCTCTCCGCCGAAGATGCGCGGCAGATCATTACCGGCGCAATTCGCAGCCACTTTGCCCGAGTCCGTGCAAGAGTGCCCGCCTTTGTAGAGCAGAATTACGCCCTCCTGCCCGCCTTGAGGTTGAATGCCAAAGGCATCGGCCGGGACATGTTGCGGGCCCCATTGAATGCCGCGCTCGTGCTGCCGCACTTTGGTTTGCGGCTGTCGGCGATGGGCTTTGCGAAAGCGGGCCGTCATGAAACGGCCAATTGGCTGCGGTCGCGGCCCCTGTTCCTGCGCACCGATGTCGCCCGCGAAGTTGAGTGGCGCATTTGGACGCAATTGCTGCAACTCCCCTACCGGGATGGGGCGCGCGTCTCGACGCATGATGCCTTGGCACAAGCGATTCTGGCGGCTCCAGAACTTAGAGATCGCCTTGATACGGCGGAGGCCGCATATCGACAATCCGCCTCGGCTGCGGCGATGGAGGCCCGGCTCGCGAGCAATTTCCGCAGCTATGGCGAAAGCAGGGCCGCCGCAGCGGAAGTCGCATCCGCAACCGCATGTCTAAGTGCGGGAGCTGCCCTTCTTGGTAAATTTACGCCATCAGTATTAACCCTAGGGCCTGCACTCGCGGAGTTGTTGGCCGCCAAGGTTGCCACCGGCAATGGCGGTCTGCTGACCGCGGTTTGGTTGGGTCTAGTGCCAGCAAAAGCTGGCGCTGTGGCCACTGTTGCAGTCTCGGCCGCCACGCTGGCCGCCGTTGCAGCGGCAACAGCTGTGTCCGGCGCTGTGACCGATCCCGTGCAAAAGGCCTTGGGTCTGCACCAACGGCGGCTCATCGCCATGATCGACGCCATCGAACGGTCAATGCTGGGTGACAGCGAGGCCGTCTTCGTCGCGCGCGATCACTATGCGGGCCGCCTCATCGACCTCGTCGATGCACTCACCGCCGCATGGAGGCTCCTGCCCCGCTAACGCGTCAGGCTTTTGTTTGGCCGCATTTGCGTGCAATATGAAATTGCGGGTGGGCGCAAGTTGGCGTTGGGGAGAGGACGGCGGCGATGATTTCACGCCTGGGCTTCGTGCTGTTGTTCTTGACGATCGGCTTCTTTGCGTGGGCGGGGCTCACCGGCTTTCAGTTCCGGGTTCCCTTCGACACGGCCGTGCGTGCGGAGCTGCTGCCCAACGCGACGCCGCAAAAGCTAAACGCTCTGGTTCTTGATGCACTCGCCAAAGACGATATCGGCGAAGCAGAGATGTATGCCGAAATTGCGGAGTATCTGAACTTCGTCTTGCCTATGGAGACGCAAGACAAGATGAAGGAAGCGCTTAGCCTTGGCAGCGCCATCCTGCGCAACAGTCAACAATTCGGCACCGCGTTCATTACAGGCACTGGCGATACGACAGCTGGCGTTGCAGGTGCATTGATCTCAGACTTCACTGTTATTGGCGACATTCGGGACATCACGATTGAGGGCGGCAAATACATTGCGGGGCAGGAATACAACCAGATTATTCTCGGCTTGTCGGTTGTGGGTCTAGCCGCCACGGCTGCGACAGTGACGACGGCTGGCGGCGGCGCGGTCGTCAAGGCGGGCGTGTCCTTGCTCAAACTGGCCAAGCGCACCGGTCAGATGACTGCGGAGTTTGCGGTCGCGCTGACCCGCCTGGTTGAGCGCGCGGTCGACTTCCCTGCGCTCAAAAACACGCTGCGCAGCACGAAGCTCACCGATCTAAAGGCCACGCAGGACGCGATGACGGCCTATGCGCGCACTGTCAAAAAGGCCGAATTGTTTCCGGTTCTGGCGCGCATGTCGGACATCAACTCCGCCGTTGGACCCGCTGAGACCATGCGTCTCATGAAGTTCGTCAAATCGACCGGCCAGCTCGACGATGTGGCAGGCATGACCGCGCGCTTTGGCAAAAAGACGCGCGGGATCATGCTCTTCACAGGCAAGACAGCGGTGCGCGGCTTCAAAGTTGCCTACACCACGTTCGAAACAGTGACAGGTAACATCGCGGGCTGGGCCGCTTGGCTCGGCGCCATCGGCCTGATGATCTTGGCACGTGGCGTTCGCTTGTTCGGTGCGTTGCGCGCCGCCCCCTCGGCGGTCCGGCAGATTTTTGTGCGCAGGCTCTAACCTGCAACTATATCAACTCGACGGCGACGGCCGTTGCTTCGCCCCCGCCTATGCAAAGGCTCGCGATGCCGCGTTTCAAGTGGCGGGCCTGAAGCGCATGGATCAGGGTCACGAGAATGCGCGCACCTGAGGCGCCAATTGGATGGCCGAGTGCGCAAGCGCCGCCGTTGACGTTGAGCTTTTCGTGCGGAATGCCCAGTTCGGTCATGGCGATCATGGCCACATTGGCAAAGGCCTCGTTGATCTCGAAGAGGTCCGTGCTCGCGACCGACCAGCCGGTCTTGGCGAACAGGCGCTTGAGCGCGCCCACCGGCGCCGTGGTGAACCACTC
>DMER01000199.1:9548-9731 GCA_003451645.1 Alphaproteobacteria bacterium
TGCATGGCCCGCCGAACACAAGACCAGCGCCGCCGCACCATCGGAGATCGACGAGGAATTTGCGGCTGTGACCGTTCCGTCCTTGGCAAAGGCAGGTTTCAGGTTCGGTATCTTTGCCGGGTCGGCTTTGCGCGGCTGTTCGTCCTCCACGACAAGCATCTCGCCCGCCTTCGCCTTGACCGC
>DMER01000199.1:9932-10138 GCA_003451645.1 Alphaproteobacteria bacterium
TCGCCCGCCTTCGCCTTGACCGCGACGCCCACGATCTCTTGCGCGAAGGCGCCAGTGCTTTGTGCCTTTTGCGCGCGCTCAAGTGAGGTGATTGCGTAAGAGTCTTGGGCTGCACGGGTGAATTGGTAGGTCCGGGCGGCCTCTTCGGCATAGGTTCCCATGAGCCGCCCCTCATAGGCGTCCTCTAGGCCGTCCAGGAACATGTG
>DMER01000199.1:10395-10702 GCA_003451645.1 Alphaproteobacteria bacterium
CGCGCCTTGGGCAGCAAATAGGGCGCATTCGTCATGCTCTCCATCCCGCCCGCGACCACTACCGCGGCCTGACCGCTAGCGATCCGGTCGGCACCCAGCATCACCGCCATCATGCCTGAGCCACAGACCTTGCTGATGGTCGTACAAGGCACGGACTTTGCGACGCCGCCATGGATCGCGGCTTGGCGAGCCGGTGCCTGGCCTAATCCTGCGGGCAGAACACAGCCCATCAGCACCTCGTCAACCTCTGGCGAACCGGCTCGCTCCATGGCGGCCTTAATGGCGGCGGCGCCGAGCTGCGGAGCCT
>DMER01000199.1:10912-12181 GCA_003451645.1 Alphaproteobacteria bacterium
AGCCTGCACGGTTGACAAGTCACC
Source organism: Alphaproteobacteria bacterium (assembly GCA_003451645.1). Classification (GTDB taxonomy): domain Bacteria; phylum Pseudomonadota; class Alphaproteobacteria; order Micropepsales; family Micropepsaceae; genus DMER01. The sequence goes on from DMER01000199.1 coordinate 10,937, forward strand.
CTGGAAGCCGCCCATGGGCGTGCGGACGGCGGACAGGATCAGGGTTTCTGGATGGGCTGCGGACATGACAAAGGGCTCCTTACGAACGGCAAGGTGCCCCCTATAGCATCTTTCAAACGGTTAGGCGTGGATGCGAATGCGCGCGTTGCCGTTAAAGTCTTTGATCAGGTGATAGAGCTGACGCGCATTGCCAGTCGCCAGGCGGATGCAGCCATGGCTCGCAGGGCGGCCCAAACGCCGGGTCGCTGTCGTGCCGTGAATGGCATATCCACCCCGGAAGAACACCGAATACGGCATTGGAGAGTTATTGTACTTGCGCGAATAGTGCATCCGGGCCATGCGCTGCGGCCGGTAGACGCCTTTCGGCGTTACATAACCGCGGCGTGCTGTAGACACTGGCCAGGAATAGGCAAGCTCCCCGTCGACATAAACCAGCATACGTTGTTGTGAAAGATTGACGCGCACATCGACCTCTGCCTGCGCAGTGGCCGAAAGTGATACGGCCGCAAACACTGCAACCGCCATTCCCACGATGTAACGAACGACCGACATGACCCAATGACCCAGAATGACTGAACGACCCATGAAGTGAGCCCCACGCCATTCCGAAGTGCTTTAACGCGACTTGAACGACGCTCTCATCTTCGAGCACCGAGTTAAGACTTCTTAACCCGTGCCCGCAAGAGGAGAAAGGGCGTATGCGGAATTATTTGCGGGGACATTGTGAGCCCTCGCACACGCAGTAATCGCGCGTGCTCAATTCAGCCGCATCTGTTACAAGATCCGCTTAAGGCTTGGCCAACAATTGCGCCAATCCCAATAAAAACCTGCGGGAGGAGTTAACAATGATCAGATTGGGCCTTGGTGCGCTCGTGTCGGCGTTTGCGATGTTCATGTGGGGTTTTGTTTTCTGGGCTATGGGTCTGATCGACCCGTTCACGCATTTGTCCAAAGAGGGGGAAGCCGCCATCCTAGAGGCGGTTCGGGCGCATGTGCCGACCCACGGCCTCTATATGGTCCCCGAACCTTCCAACTGGAGCGAGGCTGAGATCGGCCAGAAAATGAAGGATGGGCCCTACGCCATGCTCCATGTTAGTCCGCGCGGCGCTGAGATGGGCGGACAGGTCATGGCGCTCGGCTACCTGCACATGCTGGTGACGAGCGTCCTGCTGGGCTTGCTCTTGCTGATTACCCTGCCCGCTGGCGCTACTTGGGGGGCCCGGTTCCGGATCGCGCTGCTGGCGG
>DMER01000180.1:0-216 GCA_003451645.1 Alphaproteobacteria bacterium
GGTCACCTCGCTCAACACACCCAGGAGCCCCAAGGCCACGCGCCCGCCCGCGAACACGTCAGCATTCTGCGTGGGCGAACAGTCGAGCACCTCGCCCTCCGCTGTCACCAGCCGGAATGACGCAAGCTCGGCGGCCAGGCACGGCAACTGCGCGCCGGTGCCATGGGTGGCGGTCGCGAGCGCGCCCGCAATCGCCTGCCGGTCAATATCGCCCTG
>DMER01000180.1:484-8314 GCA_003451645.1 Alphaproteobacteria bacterium
CCGATTTGGTGGATTTTGGTGCCCGCGCCCAGCCGCGCGGTCTGCCGCAACGGGTCGGCGGCGATGAGGCCGCTCAGATGTTTGAGATCGAGAAGAAGACCATCGGTCGCCACAATTGGGGTAAAGGAGTGGCCGGAGCCCGCAACGCGCACCGGCCCAGTGGCCGCGCGAATGGCGGCGGCCAGGGCCCTTTCATCGGCCGGGCTCGCCACAGCTTGCGGCGTGCAGGTGACCCTGCCCGCCCAATTCGTCCAGCCTTGCCCTTGCGCCATCACGGCATCCTTTGCGGTTCAAAGCGAGTTGCAGCGAAAGTGGATACCGGTTTCGCGTCCGCAACTCGCGCAAATAATTGGTTAGACCGCGCGTCCCGATTCATTCGGGACGCACTGCGGTCTAGACCTTCAAGGGACCGGACAGTGGCTTGAATTTGGCGATCCGCGCCTCGCCCTCGGCCTTCTGTTCAGCGGTCAGGCGCTGCGCCAGCAACTCGCCAGGCACCGGCAAGGTCGAGGAGGCGCGCTTGGCAACCGGATCGTATCCGACGCCCACAAAGCCCTGCGCCTGCGCCAGGCGGTAGTACTTGTAGGCCTCGATCTCGTCCTTGGGCACCGGGGCGCCCGTCTCCAGCATGGTCGCATAATTGTACTGGGCTTGCGCGTTCCCATAGTCGGCCGCGCGCTGATACCAGGTGGCGGCCTCGTTGATATCGGCCTTGATGCCATAGCCATCCTCGTAAATGCCGCCCAGGATGAACATCGATTCAGGGTGACCCAATCTGGCGGCCGAGAGGAAATGCTCGCGCGCCTTCACGAAGTCGCGCTGCAGATAGCCGCTCTTTGCATGGAAATATTCGAGGCCCAGACGGTAATGGGACTCAGCGTCGCCCTTGGCGGCCATGTCCGTCCAAAAGGCCACCGCTTTCTCATACTGGCCCATGCGGTAGAACTCCTCGCCAGGGCTCGTTTTGCGCATGGTGTAGGTGGGCTTGGCGGGGGCCTGCGCTGGTGCTGGCGCCGCCTTGGGCTCGGCCGCCACCGCGGAGGGGATCAGGCCGGAGGTTTTGGCGGGCTCCGGTGCCGGGGTGGTCGCCCACATGACGAGGGCATAGGCCGCCCAGACATAAAGGCCCAAAGCAGCAAACCACAATGCTGTGCGCACAGGATCACGCATCGTCTCTTCCCTTAATTGATGTTCTAACGCGTTCACCGTCATGTAGCAGTGCTTGCATGGGCTGGCTAGTGGAGCTTGAAATTGTGGCCAAGTGCTGGCATTCGGGTGAGGTTGAATGATTTGACGGTGACGATCCCATGCTCGCGCGCATTTACCAACCCGCTAAAACCGCCACACAGTCCGGCCGGGCCAACGCCCAGGACTGGCTCTTGGAGTTTGAGCCCGAGACGGCCCGCTCCATCGACCCCTTGATGGGCTGGACCTCCTCCACCGACATGAAGGGGCAATTGCGGCTGAAATTCGCGACGCGCGAAGAGGCGGTCGCCTATGCCGAGCGCCATGGGATCGCATTCCAAGTCTTTGAGCCGCAGCCGCCAAAGCGCACCATCAAGGCCTATGCGGACAATTTCAAGTTCACACGCAAAGGCCTGTGGACGCATTGATGGCCCGAAGAACTCTCTCGGAATTCGATGAAGCAGTCTTTTCCACTATCAATGCCAGTGAAGAGAAGATTGAACAAAAATTGCAAGGAGAAGTCCTGTTCTATCACGGGGAAATACGCCCAAATGTAGTCATGCCACTGCGCAACTTCATTGAAAAACTGGTCGAGAAGGAGCCTTGCTCAAAACGACTTATTGTTTGCCTTCGTACCCCTGGAGGTTCGGCGGAAACTGTTGAAAAAATTGTAGAAATAATCCGTCATCACTTTTCCGAAGTGTTCTTCATAGTCCCAGATGTTGCAATGTCGGCAGGGACCATTTTCTGCATGTCTGGCGACCGCATTTATATGGATTATTCTTCTTCCTTAGGACCGATCGATCCACAGGTTCCGGACCGGGACGACAAATACCTTGTACCAGCGTTGGGATACCTGGATAAAGTTAAGGAACTAATTGAAAAATCCCGGCAGAACACGATTACCGCGGCAGAATTTGCGCTCTTGGAGAAACAAGACTTGGCGATGCTTAGAGTATACGAGCAGGCCCGAGACCTGTCGATCGCGTTATTGAAGCAATGGCTGATCAAGTACAAATTCAAAGATTGGATCGTGCATCGCACGACCAACAAAGGAGCACCCGTAACCGATGCCGATAAGCTCGCGCGTGCGGAAGAAATCGCGACCCAGCTATCGGACAATGGGGTTTGGCATTCACACGGCAGGCTGATCGGGATGCACACATTGCGGCAATTGCGACTGGAAATTGAGGACTTGGAAAGCGACCGAGAGTTACATGTCGCAGTGCGGCGCTATTCTGACACATTGTGTGACTATCTCATGCGCCAGCATATCCCCATGTTTTTGTATAATAGGCACGTCTGAGGCTGATCCATTCTGGAGGTTCACTATGAGCCTAGTTGAGCAAGTTAAGTCAGAAACACTGAAAGAAGCGCTTGCCGTTAAGCCGGCGGAATTTCAGGAGCAACTCAAGAAATTCAGGGCGCTCAAGGACCGGCTGGATGGCGCTGGTCTGGTTTATGGGGATAAGTTCGAGATTCCGTTGATGGCCCGAATCGGGCACGTCGTGCCCGGTTGAATGCCCATCGGTTGCGTTTCATGCGTCGAACCAGATACTGGTCCCCGTCTGCTTTGGATGATACAGAAGTACGCGCAAGTTGCATGATCTGATTGTCAGAGGGCCTTCGTTGATGTCAGCGCTTCTTTTTCAATCAACGCCGCCCCCAGCGGTGCTAAACACCCATCGCTACAAATGGCCCCGTAGCTCAGCGGACTAGAGCAACTGCCTTCTAAGCAGTGGGTCGCAGGTTCGATTCCTGCCGGGGTCGCCATTTGTGCACACAAGCAAGCACGACAACCCACGCGTTCATGCGGCGGGCGGGCAACAACGCAGCTGCAAAACGTACGCCCTGCCTCACGCCCGCTCTCGACTCTGCTCCATGTATGGTTACCGTTAACGTCACTCAGTTGCCTGCCGGGCCCGCGTGACGGGGACCCGATCCGACGTGCCGCACCCCCTTTGCGCAATGAGGACCTGCACCATGCAACGCCTGTCCACCGTTTTGAAACTGACCGCCGCAGCAGTGGCCCTTGCCGCGACAGCCGAGGCCTCCGCCAAGCTCTATGCCTTTGGCGACAGTCTGAGCGACAATGGCAATCTGAGCACGGTAACCTTTGGTCTTGTTCCGGGTTCGGACTATTTTGAGGGGCGCTTTTCCAATGGCCCGGTGTGGGTGGAGCGGCTGGGCTTTGATCTGGGCAGCAATCCGGGCCTCTTGTTCCTCGATCCGTTCTTCCCCAGTTTTGCCGATGGCTATGATTTTGCCCATGGCGGCGCGAGCGCGCGCAACCGCTGGTACCTGCCCGATTTCCTGGAGGTGCAAGGTCAGGCCGACAAATTCGCCAGCCTGAGCCGCAGCCGGACCTTGCGCGTGGGCGCCGGCGATCTGGGCACCGTGTGGGCGGGCGCCAATGACTATCTGCTCTATGGCGAGACGAGCGCCAGCAACACGGTGGGCGGAGTGATGAATACCATCGCCACGATCGACGCGGCAGGCCTCGACCGGATCGTAGTGTTCAACCTGCCGCTCTTGGGCGACACGCCGGGCTATATCAATACGGGCCGCCGCACTGAGCTCAATGCTTATGCGCGAGCACATAATTCCTTGTTGCGGACACGGGTGCAGTCTTATGACGCGGCCAATCCCTCGCAGCTCGTGTTCATCGATGCAGAGCTTGCCTTCTCGACCATCATGGCCATGCCGCAGCTTTTTGGGTTCAGCGTGGTACGGCCGGGCCAGAATGGCAGTGCGACCGGCAATTGCCTGGGCGATGGGCTGGTCTTGAGCGCCTGCCCCACCGGCTATTTGTTCTATGACACCGTCCACCCGACCGCCAAGGGCCACGACCTGATCGCGCGCGTGGTGACGGGCGTGCTCGCCCAGCCGGCCATGACACGCCTCCAGACGAGCCTGCGCAGCACTGCCGCGGCGGCGCTGAGCGCCGGGCAGTACAGCGTTGTGGGCGGGCGCCTCGGCGTCCTGCAAGCAGAGGCCGCAGGCTTTGCGAGCTGGGCCGCAGAGCCCTTGGGCTTCTCGACGGGCACGCTGAGCGCGGCCGGTCAGTCTGTCACCGTGTACGGCTTTGGCGCACAGAGCCTCGATGGCACCACGCAATTGGGACTTTCGGCCGAAGAGCGTCAGCCGGGCGAGCGCAGTTTTGCGGGCGCGGGCGCCGACATGCGCTGGGGCCAGGGGCTAGTCACGGGTGCTGCCTTTGCCTGGACCGCTGGCGATGGCGAGGCCGCAGGGCTCATCACCGCCCAAGATGAGGGCTTTGCCATGCAAGCCTATGGCGCCTATGTGGATGAGACCTCGCTCATCAGCTTGCGGATGAATGCGCAGACGCAGATCGAGACCTTGTCACGGCCGAGCCTGCTCAGCGAACTGCCCTCCGTCAGTGCCGAGACCGAGAGCCGCCATTGGAGCGCTATGGTGACCGCCAGCACCTTTTGGGACCTGGGCTTTGTGAGCATGGGGCCGGAGATGATGCTGCTCTATGCGCGGGAGGAGCACTTGGGGTACCGGGAGAGCGGAACATTTGGCCTGGTCGATGCGGTGGTCGAGGGGACGCGCGAAGATACGGTGAGCCTGACGCTGGGCCTCCAGACGCGCACGCAATTTGCGCTCGACAATGGCATGAGTGTGGCGGTCCAAAGCAGCGCGTCCTATCTGCGCGGTCTGGAGGGGGACTTGCCGGCGATGAGCTTGCGGGCCGCGCACGCGTTGACTGCCGCGGGACAGGCCAGCGCGCTCGATGGCGCAGAGGACGCAGTCAAGCTGGGTCTGCGCATGCGCCTGTCTGGCGCGGAGCAATGGCATTTGGCACTCGATGCCGATCACACCGTGGCAAAGGCGGGTCAGGAAACCTCCCTCGCGCTCAAAGCGGGGTGGCAGTTCTAAGCTGTACCCAAGACCCTATGGAAAGCGGCCGGGACTTGTGCTATCGCTTGTGAATAATCATTCACACCATAGGGATAACGACCGGGGGCTGCGATGAAATTCAATATCAATGGCGTCGACCGCGAGGCCGATGTCGAAGACGACATGCCGCTGTTGTGGGTGTTGCGCGATGAATTGAACCTGACAGGCACGAAGTTTGGGTGCGGCGTCGCCGCCTGCGGCGCCTGTACGGTGCTAATGGATGGGCAAGCGGTGCGCAGCTGCTCGCTGCCCGCCTCTGCCGCGACCGGCAAGATCACCACGATCGAAGGGCTCAAAACCGGAGACACCCTCTCCAAGGTGCAGGCCGCCTGGATCAAGCATCAGGTGCCCCAATGCGGCTATTGCCAATCGGGGCAGATCATGGCGGCGACCGCCCTGCTCCAAGCCAAACCGGCGCCCTCCGAGGCCGACATTGCCGAGGCGATGACCAATATCTGCCGCTGCGGGATGTATCAGCGCATTCGCGCCGCCATCCTTGACGCCGCCGCATCCTAAATCCGTAACGCAGAAGGCATTTGACCATGACGATCAATCCAGTGGTGGCCGTCAGCAGACGGTGGGTGATTTTGGGCGGCTTGGCGGCGGGCGGCGGTCTTGCCGTCGGCTGGGCGTTGAGCCCGTTCTCACGGCTCGGCGAGCAACGCGCGCTCGCGGGCAAGGACGGCGAGATGGGGCTGAACGGCATGGTGCGCGTTGCCAATTCGGGTCAGGTCACGGTCCTCGTCCCACATGCCGATATGGGTGTTGGCAATGGCACGGCGCTCGCACAAATGCTGGCGGAGGAATTGGACGCGGATTGGACGCAGGTCGGCTTTGAGCGCGCACCGGGCGACATGGCGTTTGCCAATGGACCCTTGGCGCGGGCGTTCCTGCGCGGAGAGACGTCGATCCCAGGCTTCCTGGCCGGGACCGCCGATTTCGGCGCCCGCAAGTTGGCGGAGTTCATGCGGCTGCAGATCACGGGCGGCTCGACCGCGGTGCGCTTCACGGGCACCGATGGCATGCGCCGCGCGGGGGCTGCCGCGCGCTATATGCTGGTTCAGGCCGCAGCCGCCAAATGGGGCGTGCCAGCTAGCGAGATTACGGTTGAGGCGGGCCGCCTGAGCCACTCATCCGGCAAGCAAGCAGGCCTTGGCGAGGTCGCCGAAGCGGCGGCCCAAATCACGCCGCCTGCGGATCTTCCGCTCAAGGCGCCATCGGCCTATAAGATCGTGGGCCAGCCGCTGCCGCGCTTTGACATTCCGGGCAAGGTCGACGGCACGGCTCTGTACACGCAAGATGTCCGCCCCGAGGGCGTGCTCCACGCGGCGATCCGCAATTGCCCGGTGCCGGGCGGGATGCTCAAGGCCGTCGATGACAGCGCGGTCAAGGGCCGTCGTGGGGTCGTGCAGGTCGTGAAGCTCGACAATGCGGTCGTGGTGCTGGCCGACAATTTCTGGCGCGCCAAGGAAGCCGTCAATGCGCTGGAGCCCGAATGGGCGCCGGGCGCCAATGCCAAATTGTCGAGCGCCGACACGCTGGCCGCGATGCGCAAGGGGCTCGCTGGGAATGACCGCACCACGGATTTCAGCCGCGGTGACGTGGCGGCTGCGCTCACCAAGGCCGCCAAGACAATCGAGGCCGCCTATGACGTGCCCTATCTGTGCCATGCGCAGATGGAGCCGATGTCGTGTGCCGCGCAGATGAAAGACGGCACCTTGACCCTCTGGGCCGGGTTCCAGGATGCGCTGAGCGCCCGCTTCACGGCGGCCGAGGTTGCGGGCTTGCCCATCGAAAAGGTCACGGTCAACCACATGGCCCTGGGCGGCTCCTTCGGGAGGCGCATTTACTTCGACACGCTGACCCAAGCGGTCAAGATCGCCAAGCAGACGGACAAGCCCTTCATCCTCATGTACACGCGTGAGGAGGACATGACCCAGGGCATGTACCGGAACATAAGTGCCGGGACATTTGCGGGAGGGCTGGACGGCAACGGGCGGCTGACGGCGATCGACTACCGCTTTGCCGAAAAGCAGGACCCGCCTGAGGCCTCGCAGATCTTCTACGATGTGCCGGATGTGACGGCATCCTATGTCAAGGGGATCAACAAGGCCCCCTGGGGCGCCTGGCGCAGTGTCGATCATACCGTGCACGGATTTTTTATCGAATCCTTCATGGACGAAGCCGCTGCCGCAGCGGGTCAAGACCCCTATCAATTCCGCCAAGCGCATCTGGCCAACAAGCCGCGCCATCTGAAAGTGCTGAACGCGGTGGCGGAGCTGGCGCGCTGGTCGGAAAAGCGTCCTGCAAGCACGGGGCTTGGGATCGCCATTGTCGAATCCTTTGGAACGGTTGTCGGCGAAGTGGTGCAGGTGACCTTGGGGCCCGATAAATCCGTCAAGGTGGACGAGGTCTGGGTCGCGGCCGATCCGGGCGAAGTGATCAATCCCGATGGCTTTGAGGCGCAAATGCAGTCCGGCGTGATCTATGGCTTGAGCGCCGCCCTGTTCGACGAGATCACTTACGAGAATGGTCAGGTCGTTCAGCAGAACTTTCCTGATTATCAGGTCGTGCAGATGCACAACGCGCCCAAGATCACCGTCAAAATGGTGCCCAGTGGGGCGACGACAGGCGGCGGCGGCGAGCCGGGAACGCCGCCGGTGTCAGCTGCGCTTGCCAATGCGATTGTGGCAGCAGGCGGGCCGCGTATCCGCAGCCTCC
>DMER01000180.1:8503-8934 GCA_003451645.1 Alphaproteobacteria bacterium
GTGGCAGCAGGCGGACCGCGTATCCGCAGCCTGCCGCTGACCAAGTCACTGCAAATTGTTTAGCGCCGCAAGTCGAGCGTCATTGGGAAGTCAGGATTGATCACCGGCGGGCCGGGATCGAACGTGCCATTGGTAAACCCGCGCGGCTCAAACCGCGCGAGCCTGCGCCCCTCGGCCTCAAACGCATTGACGGGAAACGTGTCGTGCGCCCGCCCGCCGGGATGCGCCACATGATAGGTGCAGCCGCCGAGTGAGCGCTGACGCCAGCCATCCCACACCTCAATGGTCAAGGGCACATGGGGCGGGATGCGCGGGTGCAGCGAATGGGCGGGCCACCAGGCGCGGAAGCGCACGCCCGCGACGAACTCGCCCTGCGTGCCGGTCGGGTGCAGCGGCACTGCCTTGCCATTGCAGAGCACGGTGTGGCGTTC
>DMER01000180.1:9121-9276 GCA_003451645.1 Alphaproteobacteria bacterium
GCCGTCAAGGGAGCACTGCGGCCATTGACGAGGCAGCGATGACGGCCCTCCACATAGCCATTGAGCTTGACCTGCAAGCGCTCCACCGAACTGTCGACATAGCGCACCGTGCCGCCAATCGCGCCTTCCTCCCCCATCACATGCCAGGGCTCCAG
>DMER01000180.1:9361-17771 GCA_003451645.1 Alphaproteobacteria bacterium
ATCACATGCCAGGGCTCCAGCGCCTGGCGCAGCTCAAGGCCGACGCTCTGGACATCCACCTCGCCGCAGAGCGGGAACCGGAAGGAGAAATGCGGCCGGAACCATTCCTGTTCAAAACCAAAGCCATGCTCGCGCATCTCAGCGATCACATCGGCAAAGTCCGCCCAGACAAAATGCGGCAGCATGAATTTGTCATGCAGCGCCGTGCCCCAACGGACCAGCCCTTGGGTATACGGCTTCTCCCAAAAGCGGGCGATCAGCGCACGGAGCAATAATTGCTGCGCCAGGCTCATTTGCGCATGCGGAGGCATCTCAAAAGCGCGGAACTCGACGAGGCCCAACCGGCCGGTGGAACTATCCGGGTCATAAAGCTTGTCGATACAGATTTCCGTGCGATGCGTATTGCCCGACATATCGATGAGCAAATTGCGGAAGATGCGATCGGTCAGCCAGGGCTGGATGAAACCCTGCCCCGGTCCCGGCACTTGGTTGAAGGCGATCTCAAGCTCATAAAGCCCATCATGGCGGCCCTCATCAATGCGCGGGGCTTGCGAAGTGGGGCCGATGAACATGCCCGAGAATAGATAGGACAAGGAGGGATGGTTCTGCCAATAGCTGATGAGGCTGCGCAGCAGATCGGGCCGGCGCAAGAATGGGCTGTCGGCTGGCGTTGCCCCACCTACAACGATGTGATTGCCGCCGCCCGTGCCGGAATGGCGGCCATCGAGCATGAATTTCTCAGTGGTCAGACGCGATTGACGCGCCTCCTCATAGAGCGCTTCGGAGATGGCCACTTGCTCGCGCCAATTGCGGGCGGGATGGATGTTGACCTCGATGACACCAGGGTCCGGGGTCACCTTGATCACATTGATGCGGGGATCAAAGGGGGGCGGATAGCCCTCGATGTGGATGGCAGTATCAAGCTCGGCCGCCGTGTCCTCGATGGCCGACAGGATCTCGATATAGTCGGCGGCGGAGTTTACGGGCGGCATGAACACGCATAGCCGCCCATCGCGCGGCTCGACAGCCAATGCAGTTCGAATGCTGGCGCCTTCGACCGTTTGCTGTTGCTCAATATTGCGCAGGCGCTCGGTCCAGGCCCGGCTTTCAAGCGCGCCCGAGAGATAAGGCTGGCGCGCGGCATCGCGCTGCGGCAAAGGCGGCAAATCCGCAAACGGATCATCCGGGCCCGTATAGGGACGGCTCAAGGGTGAGAGCCAGGGCAGGCTCCCCAAGGGCAAGCGGAACCCCAACGGCGAATCGCCGGGGGCCAGATAGAGCCGGCCTTTGCGAGTCTTCCAGAATTCGGAGCGCCATTGCGCTAAGCCTTGCGCATTCCAGCGTTGCACGGGCAGGACATAACCGACCGGCTGGCGCAAGCCGCGTGCAAAGACGGCCTTCAACCGCGCGCGCTCCTCAGGGTCCTCTAGCTTGGAGTCCATCGGATCGACATTGTCTGGCAGCGCCTGCTCCTTGGCGAGGTAATGCCACGGGTCCTCATAGGCCGCCTGAGCATAAGCGGGGCTCAAATCCAAACGGCGGGCAAGCCCTGCGATAAAGCGCTCCGCCTCATGCAGGCCCGGATGCCGCTGCGCACGCTCGGTTGCAATGCGGGCCGTGTCGCCCCACAAGGGCATCCCATCGCCGCGCCAATAGAGCGCGAAGGCCCAGCGCGGCAGGCTCTCGCCCGGATACCATTTGCCTTGCCCGTAATGCAGAAAGCCCCCTGGCGCGAACCGGTCTCGCAGGCGGCGGATCAAAACATCCGCGAAGTGGCGCTTGGTCGGGCCTACGGCCGCGGTATTCCATTCCTCCGCATCCTTGTCGTCGATCGCGACAAACGTGGGTTCGCCACCCATGGTCAGGCGCACATCGCCCTTTTGCAGAGCCTCTTCGACCTGATCGCCCAGCCGCTCGACCGCTGCCCATTGTGCGGGCGTATAGGGCTTGGTCACCCGCGGCTGCTCACGCACGCGCTCGACCTGCATCTCGAAAGAGAACTCCACCTCGCACTCATCGACAAGGCCTTGGATGGGACTGGCGAATTGCGGGTCCGCGGTGCAGGCGAGCGGGATGTGCCCCTCGCCTGCAAAAAGCCCGGAGGTAGGGTCAAGGCCCACCCAGCCTGCACCCGGCAAATAGACCTCCGCCCAGGCATGCAGATCGGTAAAATCGACCTCGGTACCCGAGGGGCCATCAAGCGCCTTTTGATCAGGGGTCAGCTGAATGAGATAGCCGCTGGCAAAGCGCGCCGCCAAGCCCAAATGCCGCAGGATCTGCACCAGCAGCCAGCCACTGTCACGGCACGAGCCGGATGCCTTGGCGAGTGTCTCTTCCGGCGCCTGGATACCCGGCTCCATGCGGATCAGATATTTGATGTCCTTCTGAAGCTGCGCGTTCAGGTCGAAGAGGAAATTCGACGTGTTGCGCGATGTGCGGTCAATGCGGCCGACATAATCCTTGAACAGCGGACCATGTGGCGCCGTCTGCAGATAAGGTTTTAGCTCCTGAGCCAGTTCGTCATCATAGGCAAAAGGGAATTTCTCCGCGTCCGGTTCCAGGAAAAAATCAAACGGGTTGATCACGTCCAGCTGCGCGGTCAGGTTGACCTCCACGGTCAGGTGATCGGTCAGCTCCTGGAAGACGCAACGCGCGACCCAGTTCGACTGCGGGTCCTGCTGCCAGTTGAGGAAGTGCTCGCCTGGGCTGACTTTCAAACTATAGGCCAGGATCGGCGTGCGGGCATGAGGCGCCGGGCGTAAGCGGATCGTCTGGGCCCCCAGCGTCACCAGCCTGTCGTATTTGTACCGGGTCACGTGGCGGATCGCAGCGCAGATCGTCATGAGGCACCTCAAATCAGGGCGGTTGACGTGACTTGGCATGGTCACGCATCTCCGGCAACAGGCCATTGTCCCCGCGATGACCGGCACCCTCATTCAACAGCGTTAACAACCTGTCGCATGAATGCACCAGATCGGCGGTATTCTAATTTTTGACGGATTTGTTAGTAGGCACCTATGCCGGTCCGTTATAATCACCCTACTGTGGCGAGGGGTGATTTGTGCGATGGACGTGCGTACGCAATGTTTGGGTCTTTTGATGCGCGGGCCTGCGTCAGGCTATGCGCTCAAGCGGCTCATTGAAAACGGCCCTTTCTGCCATTTCCTGGAGGCCAGTTTTGCGGCGATTTATCCAGCACTCGCCCGCTTGACCGCCGACGGCCTGGTCAGTGTGACGGAGGAGGCGCAGGACAGGCGCCCTCAGAAAAAGGTCTATGCGGTCACCCCAGCAGGACGGGAGGCCTTTGTCGCGGCGCTGAGCGGCCCGATCGAGGATGATCATTTCCGCAGCCCGTGGCTTGTGGCGCTTTATTTCGCCGATTTGCTACCGCCCGAGCGGGTCAAAACCTTGATCGCGGAGCGCAAGGATTATTGTCTGCGCCAGATCGCCCTCATTAGCGAGGCGCGCGCCAGCGCCGAGACCCCCGGTGCACGCTATGCGGCCGAGATGGGGCTTGCGGTTTTCCGCGCCGAGTTCGCCTACCTCACCCAAACGCCAGTGCCAGGATCGGCCGACGCCAATCCGCCGCTAGCGCGCCAACGTAAATCACCAAATCCTCATCTTTCTGCCGCCGTGAGTGTGCTCCATGACGTATGAGTCCGATGAACCGCGCGGCATTCCGCGCTCTTATGTGGTTGCGGCGGTCCTGTTGATCATACTGATCGCTTGGGTCGCGTCGGGCTATGTTCTGCGCGGCGAGAAAGCCAAGACGCAAGACGCCAGCGCTAAGCCCAAAGAGAGCATCGTCACCGTGCGCGCCAGGGTGCTAACCGCCGAACAACGCCGGGCTACGCTCGTCATCCGCGGCCAGACCGAGGCCCTGCGCAAGGTTGAGGTGCGCTCAGAGACCGCGGGCACCGTCTCGGGCACGCCGGCGGACAAGGGTCAGACCGTCAAAACGGGCGACATTCTCTGCCAGCTCAAGCTCGATGCCCGCGAGGCGCAGCTCGCCCAGGCCCGCGCGCAAAAGAAACAGCGCGAGCTTGAATATGAGGGCTCCAAGTCACTGGCCGAAAAGGGCTTCCGCTCCGATACCGCGGTTGCTGGCGACAAGGCCGAGTTCGAAGGCGCACGCGCCGCCGTCGAACAAATGGAAAAGGAGATGGAGAACACCCGCATGCGCGCGCCGTTCGACGGGATCGTCGATGACCGTCGCGTCGATGTGGGCGACTATATGCAGCCTGGCGCCGTGTGTGCCGTCGTGATCGATCAGGATCCCTTCCTGGTGGTGGGCCAAGTGTCGGAGCGCGATGTGGCGGCGCTCAAGCAAGGCGAGCCAGGCTCTGCGAGGCTCATCACCGGCGAACAAGTGACCGGCACAGTGCGGTTCGTCTCACGGGCGGCCGACGCACAGACCCGCACCTTCCGCGTCGAGTTGGAGGTCCCGAACCCCGCTGGCGACCTGCGCGACGGCGTCACGGCCGAAATCCGCATTGAAACGCAAGCGGTCCCCGCCCATCGGGTGAGCCCCGCTATTCTGGGGCTCGATGAGCGTGGCGTTGTGGGCCTGCGCACGCTCGACCCTGATGGCACAGTGCGCTTTGTGCCGGTGACGATCATTGGCGACGACAAGGATGGCATCTGGGTGAGCGGCCTTCCCGAGCGCGCCACCGTGATTACGGTGGGACAGGAATTCGTCACCCCCGGCCAAAAGGTCAAAGCCGTGATGGACGACGCTGCCGCCCCACCGGCCGCTGCTCCCGCACCGGCCCCCGCCACACCAGCCCCGCAAGCAGCGCCTGCCCCGGCTCCGGCCACGCAGGACAAGGCCGCGCCCGCCCCCGCCCCCAATGCCGCGAATAAGGGGGTCTAGGCGCCCATGAACTGGCTCGTAGATTGGGTTGTCGACCGCTCACGCCTGACACTCAGTGTCATCGTCGCGATTATCGTGATGGGCACTTACGCCTATATGGCGATCCCGAAAGAGGCCGACCCCGATATTCCCATTCCGGTCGTCAGCGTCACCGTGTTCTTGCGCGGGGTCAGCCCGGAAGATGCCGAGCGCCTCTTGGTGCGCCCCTTGGAAACGCAGCTCAAGACCGTTGAGGGCTTGAAGCAAATGCGCTCCACCGCGGGGCTCGGCTATGGCGGCATCACGCTCGAATTCGACGTGAATTTCGACAAGGAAAAGGCGCTGAGCCGCATCCGCGACAAGGTCGATCTGGCCAAGGCCGACCTGCCCGTCGATGCCGAGGAACCGATTATCCAGGAAATCAACATCGCGCTCAATCCGTCGATCACCGTTGTCCTGTCCGGCGATCTGCCTGAGCGCACGATGTTGAATGTGGCCAAGCGCCTCAAGCGCCAGTTTGAGGTCACACCCGGCGTATTGGAGGCCACGCTCAACGGCGCGCGCGAAGACCTTTTGGAGATCGAGATCGATCCGGCGCGCGTTGAATCCTATGGCATTTCCGCCGACGATCTCTTCAGCATTGTGCGCCTGAACAACCAATTGGTACCAGCGGGCGCCATCGATACGGGCCGTGGGCGTTTCCAAGTCAAAGTTCCGGGCCTGTTCGAAACAGCGGATGACGTCTTGCGCCTGCCCATCAAGGTGTCGGGCGACCGGGTCGTAACGCTGAAAGACATCGCCACGATCCGACGTACCTTCCAGGATGCGACCTCGTTCTCGCGCTATAATGGTAAGCGCTCGATCTCCATCGATGTGACCAAGCGCATTGGCGCCAATATCGTTGGCACCATCACCGCGGTCAAAGCGGTGGTGGAGGCGGCACGGCCGCAATTGCCCGCAGGGCTCAACATCCAATATTCGGGCGATCAGTCCTATTTCATCAATGCCCAGCTGACGCAGCTGACCAATGCCATTCTGCTCGCCATCGTGCTCGTGATGACGATTGTGGTGGCGATCCTGGGCCTGCGCTCTGGCCTCATCACCGGGTTTTCCATCCCCGCCTCGTTCCTGATCGGCTTCTTGGCGCTTTATTTCGGCGGCTACACGATCAATCTGATGATCCTGTTCGGCATGGTCATCACGGTGGGCCTGCTCGTCGATAACGGGATCATCGTGTCGGAATATGCCGACCGCAAAATGGTCGAGGGCTATAGCGCCAGCGATGCCTTCCGTGAGGCCGCCAAGCGCATGTTCTGGCCGGTCGTGTCCTCCACCGCCACGACGCTCGCGGCCTTTGCGCCGATGCTGTTCTGGCCTGGCGTGTCGGGCAAATTCATGGGTTACCTGCCGCTGACCATGATCTTTATCATGACAGCGTCGATGGTCGTGTCGCTCCTGTTCATGCCGACCATCGGTGCCATTTTCGGCAAGGCGGAAAAGCCCAGCGCCCGGCATCAGCGCGACATCGAATTGTCGGAAACTGGCAATCTGTTCGCCATCACCGGCTGGACCGGCCTTTATGCGCATTGGACGTTGTGGTCGGTTTACCGGCCGCTCTTGGTCATCGCGTTCGCCGTGGTCACCATGGTGGGCGTCATCGTGACCTATGCCTCGGTCAGCAAGGGCGTCGAATTCTTCGTTGAGACGGATATCGACTTTGCCTCCTTGCGCGTGCGGGCGCGGGGTAATCTGTCTGCGGAGGAAAAGCGCGATCTGATCATCGAGGTCGAGAGGCGGGTCTTGGGCACGCCGGGCCTCAAAGGTGTCAACGCCTTCACCAGCGGCGGCGGCGGCGGCTTTAGCGGTTTTGGCGGCGGCGCCCCTGTCGACACCATTGGTCAGGTCTTTGTGGAGCTCAAACCCTATTTCGAGCGCGGGCCCTCCGATCCGATCATGGCGGAGGTGCGCAAGCGGGTTGAGAATATCCCCGGCATCTATGTCGAGCTGTTCGAGTTTCAGGGCGGCCCTCCCACCGGCAAAGCGATTCAAATCGAGATCGGCTCGGAGAATTACGCGCTGCTCGACCAAGTGACCGATAAGGTCCGCAAACACGTTGATGGCGTCAAGGCGCTGATCGATATCGAGGACTCGCGGCCGCTGCCCGGTATCGAATGGGCGCTGACCATCGACCGTGAACAAGCGGGCCGCTTTGGCGCCAATGTGGCCTCGATCGGCGCAACGGTGCAGCTCGTGACCAATGGCGTCTTGGTTGGCAAATACCGCCCTGACGACGCGGAGGACGAGGTTGATATCCGGGTGCGCTTCCCGGCCGAGGACCGGGGCATCAGCGCGCTTGACCGCTTGCGCGTTAACACCCGCGACGGCAGCGTGCCCATCACCAACTTCGTCACCCGTACCGCCAAGCAGCAGGTCAGCCGCTATGAGCGCGTGGACGGGGTGCGCGTCTGGCAGGTGCGGGCGAATATCGACCCCAACCTCAAGGACCCTAAAACAGGTAATCCGTACACGACAAGCGACCGAATTGCCGAAGTGCGGAAATGGATCCAGGAGCAGAATTTCGATCCGACCATCCGGATCATCTTCCGCGGCGCGGATGAGCAGCAACAGGAGAGCGCCAACTTCCTCGTGCTCGCTTTTGCGGGCGGCATGCTCGCCATTGGCGGCATCCTGATCATTCAGTTCAACAATTTCTGGCACGCACTCGTGATCCTGTCCGCCGTTGTCCTGTCAATCACGGGCGTGTTCTTGGGCCTCATTGTGGAGGCACAGAAATTCTCCGTCATCATGACGGGGACCGGCGCCGTGGCGCTCATCGGCGTGATGGTCAACCACAACATTGTGCTCATCGATACGTTCCAGAAGCTGTTGGCGTCCGGTGTGCCGCCTATGGAAGCCATCGTGCGCACTGGTGTCCAGCGGTTGCGGCCCGTTCTTCTGACAACCATCACCGCAATTATGGGTTTGTTGCCGCTGATGTATAAATTCGACGTGGATTTCTTTGAACGAAGTGTCCACTTCGGCGGTCCAGTTTCGGATTGGTGGGTGCCCTTGGCGACGGCCATTGTGTATGGCTTGTCATTCTCAACCCTGCTGACCTTGCTGGTGACGCCGGCCATGTTGGCGCTTGAGCAGAAATATTGGGGCCGCGAACGCCGCCGCTGGGGCGAATGGAGCGACACAGTCCGGGTGCCTGGGCGGGATTAGAGCGTCTTTGAGCGAAGTGGAAGCCAGTTCGCGTTAAGAAAACACGGCAAGAAAAGAACTTAGAGCCGGGTTCCAGTTCCATCGGAACCGAAACGGCACTAGGCTGGCGGCACTGCGGCGAGAAAAGCGGGAGCGAATTCTCTGCAACACACCCGCACGCCGGGTTATGATGACCGCGTGCCTGGCAACACTCTCACTGCAATCGAGCGCTTTTGGCACATCGCTCCGCAGGATTGAGCCAATTTGGTGCCCAATCCTGTTGCGTTTAGTTGATAAAAACTTTGGGTTTTGTTTCGCTGTGTTTCGTTTTTGTTACGTTTTGTTACGTTTTGT
>DMER01000180.1:17982-18553 GCA_003451645.1 Alphaproteobacteria bacterium
GTTACGTTTTGTTACGTTCTTGGGGCCTATTTCGCGATGCGGCTGACCGTAAACAGCGTCAGGCCAAAGGCTGCCATGCCGCCGATAACCAGGACCAGATAGCTCATATGGGCTGCATCCATAGGGTTCTTCCTCTTGCTGCGTTTGAGGGCTAAAGCATGACCAAATGCGCCCCTTTCCGCCTTGATCCAGGTCAATGTCAGCACCCGCAGACCCCTTGAGTGACGCAGAACGGCTGGCCCGCTTGCGGCTGATCCGCAGCGAATCGATTGGCCCCGTCACTTTTTGGGCGCTGCTGGAACGGTTTGGGACCGCGCTGAAGGCCCTCGAAGCCGTGCCCGATCTCGCCCGCCGGGGCGGGGCCCATCGTGCGCCCGTGCTGGCCTCAGCGGAGACTTGCGAGCGGGAAATGGCCGCCATCACGGGCTTTGGTGCACGGCTCTTGGCATGCGGCGAGCCGGGCTATCCGAGGCCTTTGGCCGAGACCGACCCTGCCCCGCCCCTGATCGCCGTCAAAGGGCATCTGGGCGGCCTGGAGCGGCCGGTGCTGGCCATTGTCGGCGCGCGCAAC
>DMER01000180.1:18853-19057 GCA_003451645.1 Alphaproteobacteria bacterium
TGCCTCTGGACTCGCGCGCGGGATCGACGCCGCCGCGCATGAAGGCGCCCTTCTCACTGGAACGCTCGCCGTTTTGGCGGGCGGTATCGATGTGATCTATCCTCCTGAAAACGAGAGCCTTGCCATCCGGCTACAGGATCGCGGCGCGCTGGTGAGTGAGATGCCTTTTGGCACCGTACCGCAGGCCCGCCACTTTCCCCGCCG
>DMER01000140.1:0-5015 GCA_003451645.1 Alphaproteobacteria bacterium
ACGCACATGCATGACCATGATTTGGCCCATCATGTCCTTGTCCGCGGGATCAGTGGTCACCAGGCGCCCGGCAAAGGCCTTGCCGCACAAGGCCGACAACCGGGCAAAGAAGGCATCTTGGGCCGTGGGATCCATGGCGAATGCGGACGGCATCAACAGACCAGCTGTCAGAACCAAACAAACCAACACTCCACGCATGGAACGCGCCCTCCAGCACCAACAAAGCAGCCAGCAGAAGACCGTGCGCCGATGGCCCCGTCAACACGCAACTGTGAAGCCCGTTCACCATGCTGGCCAATTAGGTTAGCCCAAGGACGGTGCGCGGGGACGTGCAGACGGGAATGGGGGAGATCAACATGAGCTTGCGTGTGGCTGCCGTGATTGCCGCGGCGATGATCCTGTTGCCGGCCTTTGCCATGGCAGACAAGCATGGCGGCCGCAGCGATGCCGTGAACCCCGCTATCATCAAGGCAACCCAAGGCGCGGCCCGCCCTGACGCTGACAAGGCACGCGACAAATACCGCCACCCGGTCGACTCCCTGAGCTTCTGGGGTTTGCGCCCCGGCATGACGATCGTCGAGATCAGCCCAGGACCGGGCTCCTGGTGGACGAAGATCCTGGCGCCCTTTGCCAAGGACACCAAGGGCCGGTACATCGCAGGGTACGTGGATATGGCGGCGCCGAACCTGACGGATGCAGGGCGCAAGGCGCGCGCGGACTTCCTGGCCGAATATGCCGATGCGGCTAAGTTTGGTGCGGTTGAGGTGACCGATTTTGGCATGACCAGCGGCCTGCGCTTGCCCGACAACAGCGCGGATTTCATCTTGGTCGCCCGCGCCTTTCACAACTGGTCCCGCGCACCCGGCGTGACCGCGCGCTATATGAGCGAGTTTTCCAGGGTCCTGAAACCGGGTGGCGTTTTGGCGGTGGAGCAGCACCGCGCGCCTGCGGGCGCGGATGTCGCCGTGACCGCGCCCAACGGCTATGTGCCGGAAGCCTATGTGATCAGTGCGGCCGGGGCGGCAGGCCTGGCACTTGCGGGCAAGTCAGAAATCAACGCCAACCCGAAGGACACAAAGGACCATCCCTTTGGTGTCTGGACCTTGCCGCCGACAAGACGCAGCGCCCCGCAAGGCGAGCCCGCCAATCCCAATTTCGACCATACGAAATATGATGCGATTGGCGAGAGCGACCGCATGACCTTGCGGTTTGTGAAAGGGCGTTAGCCCCGCCCCAGCTCTTTATTTTTACGCGTGTCCTGAAGGAAAACCGGCATCCACTTTTCCTGAACACGCTTTAAGCGCCTCATCGATGGACGCGTAGACCATTACCCGCGGAGGGCAGACCCCTTGCGCGGCAAGGGTCCTCGCCACGGTGTCAGAGACTGCGGTGAGCAGCACGCGCACGCCCTGCCGCTCGGCCTTGGCGATAGCATCGGACAGCACATGTGCGGCGGTTGAATCAAGAAACGGCACCGCGGCGAAATCGATGATAAACGCCTTATGGCTGGCTTGAATGCGGTCGAGCACGGCCGCAACGGTGGAGGCCGCACCGAAGAAGAAGGCGCCGCTAATACGATAGACGACGATGTAAGGATCGCGCGCCCCCGATGGGTCATAGGCGGTTCGCGGACCAAGGCTATGGTCGGGGCGGTCAGGCTCGGCAAAGGGCGTTTGCGCATCGACGCCGACACTTTGCGACATCCGGTGGATGAAGAGCACGGCCCCCAAGAGGAAGCCGACAACAATGGCCTCGGTCAGATCGCGGAAGACCGTCAGCAGAAACGTCGCCAGCAGGACCAACGCATCACCGCGCGAGGCCTTGAGCAGTGTCACAAAGGCATGCCGCTCGGCCATGTTCCAGGCGACGATCACGAGCACCCCTGCGAGCGCTGCCAAGGGAATATAGGCGGCCAGCGGTGCGGCAATCAGCATGAACCCGAGGATATAGACCGCATGCGCCATGCCGGAGACAGGGCCATGCGCACCGGCCCGCACATTGGTCGCGGTTCGGGCTATCGCACCGGTGACAACCAGGCCGCCAAACAAGGCCGAGCCGATATTGGCCACGCCTTGCGCGACCAATTCGCAATTGGAGCGGTGCCGCCGCCCAGTCATACCGTCAGCGACAACCGCGGACAGGAGGGACTCAATGGCGCCCAGCAAGGCAAAGGCGATGGCCGTCGGAAACACAGCTGAAACTTGCGCCCAGCTGAAACTGGGCAAAGAGGGCACAGGCAAGGACTGAGGCAAGCCGCCAAACCGGCTGCCTATCGTGGCAATCGGCAGGTCGAAGGCGCTTGTCGCCACTGCACATGAAATGACCGCGATCAAGATGCCGGGCCAGCCTGGCCGCCAAATGCGCAACGCCACGATGATGGCGATGCTGAGCCCCGAAATCGCCGCTGCTGCGGGATCGAAGGTGCCCGCGGCCTCGCCCAAGGCCAGGAGCTTGGGGAAAATCTCAGGTGGTTCAGGCCCCGCCAATTGCAGGCCGAACAGCTCCCGCACCTGACTGGCCAGAATGATGACGGCGATCCCCGCGGTGAAACCAACCGTTACCGGATAGGGAATGAACTTGATAAAGGTCCCAAGCTGCAACAGGCCAATGGCGATCAGAATGACCCCCGCGATCATGGTCGCTAGAAGGGTCCCCTCCACGCCATGCTCGGCAAAGGACACAGAGACCAGAACGATGAAGGCGCCCGCAGGCCCCCCGATCTGGAAGCGGCTGCCGCCCAGGGCCGAAATCAAGAACCCGCCGATGATTGCGGCGATCAGACCGCGTTCGGGCGTGGCACCACTGGCGATGGCGATCGCCATGGACAAGGGCAGCGCGACGATGGCAACCGTGAGCCCGGCCATCAGATCGGCCGCGAGGGCCGATCGCGTATAGCCCTCCCGCAGGATCGTGACGAGTTTAGGCGTGAAGAGGTCCCGGAAACTGGGATCCCGCATGATTGGCTTAGACGGCTCGAAGGTGGTCATGAACCCAGAGTTAAGGGCAACGACCGTTAAGGATCAATGATCCTCGCCGTCGATGACAGACCCCTAAAAACGGCCCTACTCCTTGGCGCGTTCGACGTAGCTGCCGTCCTCGGTATTGACGACGATGCGGATGCCTGCGGAGATAAAGGTCGGCACGGTGGTCTTGACCCCGTTGGACAGGACGGCCGGCTTGAAGGACGACGTCGCGGTTTGCCCCTTCATCACGGGCTCGGTCTCCACAACCTCCAGGATGACCCGTTGCGGCAATTCGATCGAGACCGCGACCCCGTTGAATAGGCTGACGCTGCACTCCATGTTCTCCTGGAGATAGGCCGCGAAATCGCCCACCACATCCTTGGACACATGCACCTGCTCAAAACTGACCGGGTCCATGAAGACAAAGGCGTTGTCCTCTTCGTAGAGGTAGTTGTGGGGGCGCTGATCGAGGAAGGCGCGCTCCAGGCTTTCAGTGGTCTTGTAGCGCTCATTGACCTTGACCCCGTCCGAAATCCGCCGCATTTGGATTTGCGTGGTGGGCGTGCCTTTGCCTGGATGGAAGTTTTCGGCGCTAAGCACCACGTATAATTTGCCCTCGACTTCAAGGACATTCCCTTTGCGCACTGCGCTAGCAATCACCGAAACCACGGACAACCCTCTCAAAACGGTTCAAAGTTGGATGCGGGTTAGCACGCGCGAAGGCCGCCGCCAAGGGGCCCGATGATGGCACCTGCCCCTTCGCCCTGGTGGGCGCCCGAGCGCCACCGCGACCGCAGGCCAGCATTGCTCGCCCGCAATGCCATCCAGAACGCCTTGCGCACCTGGTTCGCCAAGGAGGGTTTTATCGAGGCGGCATGCGGGCAATTGGCCGTCTCGCCGGGAAATGAGGCCCATCTGCATGCCTTTGCGACCGAGGAGATTGGCACGGACGCCGCGCGGCGCACGCTGTACCTGCACACCTCGCCGGAATTTGCGGCGAAGAAACTGTTGGCGGCAGGCGAGACGCAGATCTTTGACTTTGCGCGGGTGTTCAGGAACCGCGAGCGCGGGCCCCTCCACGCGCCGGAATTCACCATGCTGGAGTGGTACAGGGCGAACGCACCCTATGAGGCGATCATGGCCGATACGGGGGCGGTCGTACGGATTGCCGCTGAGACGGCGGGCGCGCGCGCGTTTCACTGGCGGGGCAAGACTTGCGACCCAACTGCCCAGGCCGAGCGGCTGAGTGTGAGCGAGGCCTTTGCCCGGTTCGCGGACATCGACCTCGGCGCCACCCTGGACGAGGCAGGCAACGGCCTGAGCGACGCACTGGCCGCCGCAGCGGCCAAGGCGGGCGTCGCAATCGGCAGCAATGAGACGTGGACGGACGTCTTTAGCCGCATCCTGGTTGAGCGAGTTGAGCCACATCTGGGCCTGGAGCGGCCGTGCCTGCTCGACCGCTACCCGCGTTGCGAGGCAGCGTTGGCCAGGGCGTGTACGGACGATCCGCGCTTTGCCGAGCGGTTTGAACTTTACATGTGCGGCGTGGAACTGGCGAATGGCTTTGGCGAACTGACGGACCCTGTGGAACAGCGCCAGCGCTTTGAGGCCGAGATGGCAGAAAAACACCGCGTCTATGGGGAGCGTTACCCAATTGATGAGGACCTGCTCAGCGCCTTGGCGCATATGCCGCCCGCAAGCGGCGTGGCTCTGGGCTTTGACCGGCTGGTGATGCTGGCGACAGGCGCGCCTTCGATTGACACGGTGTTGTGGACGCCAGCGCCATGACCTTGCGCACGATTGACGCGCTGGCGGCACGCGGCTTTGTCGAACCCTCAAAGGCGTTGGAAGACATCGCGCAAACCTACAGCGTCGCGCTGACGCCGCATGTGGCGGACCTGGTGAGCGCGGGCGGCAAGGATGGCGGGATCGGCCGCCAATTCCTGCCCACCCTCGCCGAGGCGCAGATCCTGAGCACGCAATCCGCAGACCCCATCGCGGACAAGGCTCATGAGAAAGTCCGTGGACTGATCCATCGCTATCCCGACCGCG
>DMER01000140.1:5275-5415 GCA_003451645.1 Alphaproteobacteria bacterium
GTCTATTGCCGGTTCTGCTTCCGGCGCGCAATGGTGGGACCGGGCGGCGAGGCGCCAATGACAGCGGGGGAGATGGACGCCGCAATCGCCTACATCGCCAAGGACAGCAAGATCTTCGAGGTGATCCTGACCGGCGGCGA
>DMER01000145.1 GCA_003451645.1 Alphaproteobacteria bacterium
CTGGCTAGGGCGGCCAGCTTCGGCGGACAGGCCATTATCTTGAGCCGGTGGCAGCGCAAACATGACACCAACGATGGCTGCCCTGGAGAGCATTCCTGACACCGTCAGCGCGGTCAGCACGCCTATCGGTCCCAACAGCGAGACAATACTCGCTATTTTCAGGAACAACCCAAGAGCAAGCGCACAGGTTCCGTAAGTACCAATCCGGCTATCGCGCAGGATTTCCAGCTTTTGTTCCCTTGTCTTGCCGCCACCAAGCGCGTCGGCCGTGTCGGCCAATCCATCTTCGTGGAAGGCGCCGGTAAGCACAATGTGAGCGGTGACCGCCAACGCGGCCGCGACCCAAATGTTCCGGAACAACTCAAGGGCACCCCAATAGGTCAAGCCAGACACAGCGCCAATGAGCGCTCCGGTCAAAGGGAAGGCGCCCATGGCTTGTGTGATGCGGGCACGCGGGATTTCGCCAGGGAATGGTATTGGCAGCCGGGTCAAAAAAATAATGCTGATCCACGGGTCGGTGATAAGGCGATTAATGGTGTTCATAAGAAGGCTCGGTTTGGGGGAGGCGTGCTTGCACCAGAGAGGACTTTACCTCTAGATGTACCGAATGCGTGCAGGAGAGCAATTAGAAGTATGGCGCTAAGTGGATTGCCCCTGGATGATATTCGGGCACTTTTGCGGTCGATGCCGGGGCCGGACCGTGCGGCATTTGACTCAGTCGCGACGCGAGAGGCTGGCCTCCTAAAGCCGCCTGGAGCGCTTGGCCGCCTTGAAGAGCTTAGCGCTTGGTTTGCGGCATGGTCAGGACAGGCCAAGCCAGCAATTCGCAAGCCGTTAATCGCGATTTTTGCGGGCAATCACGGCATCGTCGCGCATGGCGTTTCGGCCTACCCGCCAGACGTCACCGCGGAGATGGTTTCAGCCTTTGCGGCAGGGGGGGCTGCGATCAATCAGCTCGCCCGCGCGCAAGGGGCTGGCTTGCAAGTGTTTGATCTGGCGCTGGATCATCCTGTTCCCGATATTACTCAGCATGATGCCTTTGATGAGCAAGGCCTCGCTGCCACGATAGCGTTTGGGATGGAGGCGATTTCCAGTGAGCCCGACGTCCTATGCCTTGGCGAAATGGGCATTGGTAACAGCAGCGTGGCTGCAACATTGTCGCTATGTCTATTTGGCGGGCAAGCGTCTGACTGGGTGGGGCCGGGGACAGGCCTTGATCGTCATGGCATCGAGCGCAAGGCTTTGATAGTCGCACGTGCGGCAGAACGCGTTTGCGGAGATGGTCCGCGCTTCGGTTTAGAGGTGTTGCGACGCGCTGGCGGCCGAGAATTTGCAGCGATTGCTGGTGCGATACTGGCGGCACGGCATCAACGCATTCCAGTCATCCTTGATGGTTATGCAGTGACTGCCGCCGCGGCCTGTTTGTGGGCGGAGGATCGCTCCACGTTGGATCATTGTCTCGCCGGTCACGTCTCCGCCGAGCCGGGGCATCGCCGCTTGCTGGAGCAGGTTGGCATGCGGCCGCTTCTGGACCTTTCCATGCGGCTAGGTGAGGGAACAGGTGCGGCATTAGCGCTCGGTTTGGTCAAGTCCGCATTGGCGGCCCACGCAGGGATGGCCAATTTCTCGCAAATGGGGGTCTCAGGTGGCCCCAAAGAGCGCGCACCCGAAGCTTGAAAGTCCGCATTGCGCCGCTATCATCAATGGCACTAGAACTGACAAAATGTCGGTGATGCGCGGTCGCCAAGAGCGGCAGTCAGCACCGCAACCCCAGAGGAGCGCCTGCTATGGACGTGAGTTTTTCGCCCGCCGAAGAGGCCTTTCGCCATGAAGTGCGAAGCTTTATCGCTGAAAATTATCCCAAACATTTGCGTGGTAAATCGCGCGGAGAATTTGGCGGCCGCGAGGACTTTTTGGCCTGGCACCGCATTTTGGCAGATAAGGGATGGGTCGCGCCCGCATGGCCAACACAATACGGAGGACCGGGCTGGACATCGACCCAACGCTACATCTTCGCCGAGGAATGCGCGCGGGCGGAGACGGCGATTATCCTCCCCTTTGGTGTCAACATGGTTGGCCCAGTGATCTACACCTTTGGAACCGAAGAGCAGAAAAAGGAACACCTTCCAAAAATCCTGTCAGGGGAAGTTTGGTGGTGCCAGGGATATTCCGAACCCGGAGCAGGATCGGACCTTGCATCGCTCAAAACGACTGCGGTTCGCGATGGCGATCACTACATCATCAATGGTCAGAAGACCTGGACAACGCTGGCGCAGTTTGCGGATTGGATTTTCGTCCTGGCGCGGACGGACAAGAATGCCAAGCAGCAAGAAGGAATTTCCTTCATCCTGGTCGATATGAAAACGCCGGGCGTCACCGTGCGCCCCATCATCACCATGGACGGCGCGCATGAAGTCAACGAGGTCTGGTTCGAGGATGTGCGCGTGCCGGTCACAAACCGCATTGGCGAGGAAAACAAGGGGTGGACTTGTGCCAAGTTCTTGTTGAGCCATGAGCGCGCAGGCATTGCCGGCGTCGCACGGTCCAAGCGCGGCGTGCAGCGGCTGAAGGACTTGGCCCGTGCTGAACGCGATGGCGAAAACCCCTTGATTGCTGACCCGGATTTCGCACGCGGCGTGGCCGAGTTGGAGATTGATCTGACGGCGCTGGAGTATACGGAGCTGCGCACACTCGCTGGCGAGGCCGCTGGCAAGGGGCCAGGGCTTGAATCATCCATCTTGAAGATCAAAGGCACCGATATTCAGCAGCGCCTGACCGAGCTGACGCTGGACGCTGTCGCTTATTACGGCATGCCTTACAGGCCCTATGGCCACGAGCTGGAAACGCTGACCAATGAGTATGTTCCGGGTCCGGATTATTCCCATGGTGCCGCGCAGTCCTATTTCCTGACGCGCCGCGTGGCGATCTATGGCGGTTCCAACGAAATACAACGCAACATCATTGCGAAAATGGTTTTGGGTCTCTAACGCCCAAGCGAACAACAATAGCTTGCAACTTCAGGGAAAAGGATTCGCCGAATGGACTTTTCGTTCACCGAAGAACAAACGCTGCTCCGCAATTCCGTCAATAAGTTCGTGGCCGGACAATATGACTTCGACAAGAGGCGCGCGCTGATCAAGACCGAAGCGGGATGGTCCAAAGCCAATTGGCAAGCGATCGCCGAACTGGGGCTGCTCGGCGCACCGTTTGCGGAGGAGCATGGCGGTCTGGGCGGCGGCCCCGTTGAGACAATGATCATCATGGAAGAGTTAGGCCGCGGTTTGGTGGTCGAACCTTACTTGCCAACGGTTGTCCTTGGCGGCGGTTTCCTGCGCCATGGCGGAACCGCGGCGCACAAGTTGGAGCACATCCCGGCGATCGTCGAAGGGCAGCGGGTGATCGCCTTCGCTTATGCCGAACCGCAAGGCCGCTATAATCTAGCCGATGTCGCTGTTTCGGCGAAGAAGAGTGGCTCTGGGTTCACCATTTCGGGCCACAAGGCGGTTGTTATCGCTGGTCCGCAGGCGGATCATTTCGTGGTCACGGCGCGAACGGCTGGGGGCCAGCGCGATGCCAAAGGGATTAGCGTGTTCCTGGTGCCCAAATCCGCAAAGGGCGTGGCAACGCGCGACTATCCAACTGTCGATGGCTTGCGAGCTTCGGATGTGACATTTGAGAATGTCGCAGTCGGTGCCGAGTCGCTGCTGGGTGAGGCCGACCACGGCTTGCCACTTGTTGAGCGCGTCGTGGATGAGGCCATCGCGGCCATCTCCGCCGAAGCGGTAGGCGCCATGAAAGTTCTCAACGACACCACCGTTGAGTACTGCAAGACCCGCAAGCAGTTTGGTGTGCCCATCGGCAAGTTTCAGGTTTTGCAGCACCGCATGGTCGACATGTTCATGAACTATGAACAGTCGGTCTCCATCACCTATATGGTCACTCTGAAGCTTGACGAAAGCGACCACGAACGCAAGAAGGCCGCGTCGGCGGCTAAAGTGCAAATCGGCAAGGCCGGCCGGTTCATCGGACAACAAGCCGTGCAGCTGCACGGTGGCATGGGGATGACTGATGAACTCAATGTCGGTCACTACTTCAAGCGCCTGACTATGATTGACACCATGTTTGGCAATGTTGATCATCATTTGAAACGCTATGCGGCGCTGTCGGACGATGCAAAGGCTGCTTAGGCAGCGGTAAGCGCGTCCAACTGATCAGTCCTCGTGGCGGGCCGTCCGCCACTTTGGGGCGGGAACCAGACGGTCACAGTGGTTCCCTTGCCGACTGTGCTGGTCAATGTGACGTTGCCTCCATGGGCCTCGACCAGGCCCTTCACAATCGGAAGGCCCAGACCTGTACCCTTTTCGCGAACGGCGATGTCGTGCTGCCCTTGTCCAAAGGGCTCAAAGACACGGGCAAGGTCCTGCTTTGGGATGCCAATGCCCGTGTCTGACACGCTGATGAGCACGCCTCCCAGAGAACAGGCCTGAGCGGAAAGGGTCACCGAGCCGCATGCGGGTGTAAACTTGACTGCATTTGACAATAGATTCAGCAGGATTTGGCGCACCGCCCGTTGATCCGCGCGCAACGCTGGCAAAGTCTCGCAAATGGTGACAGCGAGGGCAATCTGCCCTTCGCGGGCGCGGCCTTCGACCATGGCGGCGGCGTCGATGCAAAGTGAGCGCAATTCAATGTCGGCAGGCTCGAGCACCATCCGGCCCGCCTCGATCTTGGACAAGTCCAAGATGTCGTTGATGAGCCCCAGAAGGTGTTGGCCGCTGCCATGAATATGTCCTGCATATTCCAGATAGATTGGCTTGCCCACTGGTCCGAATACTTCCGCCTTCATGACTTCTGAAAAGCCGAGGATGGCGTTGAGGGGCGTGCGCAGTTCGTGGCTCATATTCGCCAGGAAGTTGGACTTTGCATGCGAGGCCCGTTCTGCCCTGATCTTCGAGCGCTGCGCTTCGTCACGTTCTGACGCCAGCCGGTCGATCAGGTCAGATTTCTCGACACGGAGATCGAGCACATTGCGCGTCATATTGCGGATGTTGAAAATCGCGCCGAACATCAAGATGCCGTATGCGAGGCTGAGGCCTGCCGTGCCCAGGTGCAGAGCGTCTGGCTCCGCCAGCAAGACGCAGAACATCATGACCCAATAGAATAGCGCAGGCGGCAAGGAGTATATGATGGCGGCGCTGCTCAAGACCGACGACGCTGCAATCGAACACGCAAGAACCAGCGTCAGAAACATGTGGTTCAACGGCTGTTCAGGTACCCACAACGTGAAAGCCATGGAGCCCCAAACGGCGCAGAATGCGACGTTGGCAGCTGCAATCCTTTGCACCCAAGGTGCGACCAGAGTCCGAGGGTCCGCGATCGCGCGTGCACAGAGGATACGTACCGCCTCAAGGATCACACACATAGCGGTGACGGCGACCACCCACGGTGCGGCGTGCCATGGATTGCCCCAAAGACCATAGACATAGGCCATGATCACTGCGCTGATTGGGATTACCCAGATCACCAGCCGCATCGTGTTGAGGTTGAGCGTCAAGGTCTCACGTGCGATCGCGCAGTCCGCCTCAGTCTGCGGCCATATTTCGCGTGAAAGATTGTTTTGTAAGTCTTTGACCGGTCGCAAGCGCGTGCCTCCCCCGAAGCAGGCTGTTTCGTCTTTGTGGGCAGAGTAGCGTGAAGAAATTAAAACATTGCTTGCCGCGCAGACGCGCTTAACGGATGTTTAAGGATGTGGGTCGTCCAGTCTTTCGCAGGAGTAATTCCCGATGTCCGCGCTTTTGATTGAGCAGTCAGCGCATGTGGTCACGCTGACCATGAACCGGCCGGAGAGCCGCAACCCCCTAGGAGCGGAAGGTGACGGCGAAATGTTCCAGGAGGCGGCAAGGCGGATCAATGCGGATCGCTCCGTACGCTGCGTAATCCTGACCGGGGCAGGCAAGGCGTTCTCTGCCGGCGGCGATGTCAAAGCCATGCGCGAGAAGTCAGGCAGTTTTGCAGGACCGGGTGTCGCGATCCGCGAGCGCTACCGGACCGGCATCCACCAGATTGTCCGCGCTATTTGGGGCATTGAGGTTCCGGTGATTGCTGCAGTGAACGGCCCTGCCATTGGTCTGGGCAATGATGTGGCGTGCCTGGCGGATCTGCGGATTGCGGCGGAGACAGCGATCTTCGGTGCGACCTTCCTCAAGATTGGCCTGGTGCCAGGGGATGGCGGCGCTTGGCTCCTGCCAAGGGTGATTGGACATGCGCGGGCGGCGGAACTCCTGTTCTCAGGTGCAACCATTGACGCAGCCACCGCTCTAAATTGGGGCCTGATCAGCCGCATCGTGCCCCCTGATGCGCTGATGCGCGAGGCGCAATCGCTAGCCGGCCAGATTTGCCAGCAACCGCCCGATGTCTTGCGCATGACCAAGCGGATGATGCGCGATGGGGCAGGCACCAGCTTTGACACGATCCTGGAAATGTCGGCGGCATTCCAGGCACTTGCGCACCATACCCACGATCATGCCGAGGCCGTGGACGCTTTCTTTGAAAAGCGGCCTGGGCGTTTTGAGGGGCGCTAGCGCGCCTCTAATCGCCGATTGCTGAAACGAGCGCATGCGAGGTAGGCTTCCAGCCATTGGCAATTCAGAACGCTCAGGAGCAAGATGATGACGATTGGCGTCGTAGCGAAATTGAAGATCAAAGCGGGCCACGAAAAGGAGTTCGAGACTGTGTTTGGCGAGCTTCAGGCGGCAGTGCGCGCCAATGAACCTGGCACCAAACAATATGACTTGTTCCGGTCCAAGACCGACCCGCAGACCTATGTGGTTATGGAACAATATGCCGATGCCGCAGCGCTCGATGCGCATCGCAAGATGCCGCATATGGCGGCAACAGGGCCAAAGCTCATGCCCTTGCTCGATGGCGCACCGGTCATCGAAGCATCCGACAAGATTTCGTAAGTCCGTAAGCGGAGCAAGTACCATGGATTTGTCATTTTCTGCCAGCGATCTGCAGTTCCGGGACGAGGTGAGGGCCTTTATCGCCGGCAAATATGACGTCGAAATGCGCCGAAAGATGGCGTTGTCCAAGAATGGCTATCTCGATAAGGCTTCCATGGTGAAATGGCAAAAGGCGTTGCATGAGCGGGGCTGGATCGCGCCGAATTGGCCCAAGGAATTTGGCGGTGCGGGTTTCACGGCCACTCAGAAGTACATCTTCGATCTTGAGATGTCGGCGGCGGGCACCCCGATTATTTCACCTATGGGCCTCAAAATGGTGGCGCCTGTCATCATGGCGTTTGGCTCGGCGGAGCAAAAGAAGAAGTTCCTGCCCCCCATTCTGTCTACTGATGTTTGGTGGTGTCAGGGCTATTCTGAGCCCGGATCAGGGTCGGACCTCGCCTCATTGCAGATGCGGGCGGAGGACAAGGGTGATCACTATCTGTGCAATGGCACCAAGATATGGACAACCCATGCGCAATGGGCCGATTGGATATTCTGCCTTGTGCGTACCAAGCAAGGCACCAAGCCACAGGAAGGCATTTCCTTCATCCTGATCGACATGAAAACGCCCGGCATCACGGTCAAGCCGATCATCACGGTGGATGGTCCGCCTGCTGATGAGCAAGAGGTCAACCAAGTCTTCTTCGATGACGTCAAGGTCCCCAAAGCCAATCTGGTCGGCAAAGAGAATGAGGGCTGGACTTACGCCAAGTATCTTTTGGAATTCGAGCGCGGCAATGCCTATGCGCCAGGCCTTAAGCGGGCTCTCAAGAAGGTGCGCAATATCGCCGCTGCCGAGCGCGTGGATGGGCAAACATTGAGCGAGGATCCGGACTTTCAGCGCAAGATTGCCGACATCGATGTGCAATTGAGTGCGATGGAATTTACCGAACTGCGGATTTTTTCTGGGTTGGCAGCAGGGCAGCGGCCCGGTGCTGAATCCTCGATGCTCAAATGCCGGGGGACAGAGTTGCAGCAAGCGGTCACGGAACTTGTTCTTGAGGCTGTTGGGCACCACGCTCTGCCCTTTGTTGAGAACCCTTGGGAGCGGGTGAACACACCGTTCCCAGCGCCCGATTATGCCGTGCCCGCCGCGCCGTACTACTTCAATGCGCGCAAGGGTTCGATCTATGCCGGGTCAAACGAAATTCAGCGCAACATCATGGCCAAGATGGTGCTGGGGCTATAACCCTAAGCTGATGGCGTGCGGTTCCATCCAGGTCAGTTGGCGCCCACGGCCTGCTCAATCCGCGTGTAGCGGCTGACATAGTAGCCCGTCGCGTTCACCTCGATGCCCTTCACATATGGCTTGATGAGCGTGCGGTGGACGGGAATGAAAAGTGGAACCACGGGCACATCGCCGAGTGCAATGGCCTCAGCTTGCCGAAAGGCTTCATACCGTGCGGACGGGTTCATTGTAGCCTCGGCCCTGACAACTTGCGCTTCGTAAGGCGCGCTGACATAGGCGCCATAGTTTGATTCTGTGGATCCGGCCTTGAGCAGGTAAGTGAAGAAGAAGGGGTCTGGGCTCCCGAACCAGCCTGCGTCCGCTACGCTGAAATTGCCTTCGCGCAGATTGTTGTAGTGGACCGCAACCTCCGACTGCTGAATGTCCGTCTCAACGCCAATTTCTGACCACATCCCTGCGACCGCGATGCTCATCAGGCGGCTCGTTTGGCCTTGGCGCTGCGCCAGTTCAAGATTCAACGGAGCGTTCGGGCCAAAGCCCGCTGCTTGCAGCAATTGGCGCGCCTCGGCCCGGCGCTGGTCAATTGGCCGGTTGTCGATGTTGCAGGCCGGGCGGTAGCTCTCAATGGTTGAGGGAACCATGCCGCAATATGGCTGCTCGCCATTGCGCAAGATCTTGTCCGTGATGATTTGCCGGTCAATAGCAAGGGCCAGTGCGCGCCGGACTCGGATGTCATCAAAGGGTTTGCGTTTCAAATTGAAGACCAAGTAGGTGATCGCTTGCGCAGGTGTGGTCTTGGTCTCACGCGGCAAATTACGCCGCAGCCAGTCGATTTGATTAGGCGGAAAGCGGGGATTGAAATCGAGTTCGCCCGCGCGAAACCGGTTCAAGGCGGCCGTATCATCTGTCGTCGGATAATAATGGACTTCTGGGACAGCGATATTAGCGGCATCGTGGAAACGGGCATTCTTGGTGAGGACGATCTTGTCTGAGACCCGCCAGGACATCAGCGTATAGGGTCCGCTCGATACCATGACCCCTGCGCGTGCCCAGCCTTGCGGATTGGCCACAACGGCATGTTTGGGAACCGGATAAGTCATAGACCAGCCTGCAAGCAGCTTTAGGATGACGGGCGCAGGCTTGGTGAGTGCGATTTCGACTGTACCCGGATCAACGGCGCGGACACCGAGAGTATCTGGCTTGGCTTTTCCGGCCGTTATGTCATCTGCACCCTTGATGATTGAGAGGAAGTTCCCGAACCAGCCTTGCGTTGCGGGATCCACCGCGCGTTGGAGGCCAAATACTGCATCGTCCGCAGTGATCGGCTTTCCATCCGACCACGTCAGATTGGGCCGCAGCTTGAAGGTGTAGACCTTCTCGTCGGGACTGATTGTCCAACTTTCGGCCAGGCCCGGCGCCGGGCGCCCAAATGCGTCATAGGTCAGAAGGCCGAGAAACAAATCAAAGAGGATTTGGTTCTCAACCACCATCGAAAACTTCTGCGGGTCCAGGGACTGCGGCTCCGCCAGATTGCCCCTGTGAAAGACTGGATTGGCGAAGGTATGGGAGCATGTGAGCCACATCACCAAGATAGTCATTGCACGGATCATGGCCGGCCCTCGATACGGATAAAGCGGCTGGGGTATTGGCCCAACGGGTTTTCCTCCAACCCCTTCACATAAGGCTTGATCAAAACCCGCTCGACCGACAGAAACATGGGGATTACAGCGTTCTCGCCGATTGCCAGGCGTTCCGCGTCCTGGAAGGCCCTGAAGCGCGCAGTGCGATCCAGGATTGCGCGCGCCCGCTCAACCATCGCGTCATAGGTCTTGTTGGAATAGGCGCCATAATTGACTTCGACCGATTTAGTCTCCAGGAGATAGGCGAAATACTCCGGGTCCGCATTGTCCGAATACCCTGCATCCGCGATGTCAAAATTGCCGGCCCGCAATTTGTCGTAATGCGCAGAGACGTCGGCCTGTGTTAGGTCCGCCTTGACACCAATATCGGCCCACATTGATGCCACCGCGACCGCGGCCAACCGGTTGTGAAACCCGGCGCGATGACTAAAGGTGAAGGCGAGCGGTTTGCCCGGATCAAAGCCTGCGGCGCTTAGGAGCGACCGCGCTTCAGTCTGGCGTTCTGGGAGGGGCCTGTTATCTGGCGTGATCGGGCTGACATAGTTCTCGATGACGTCAGGTACGATTCCCCAATACGGCTTCTCACCATTGCGTAGCACTTTCGCGGTCAGGACATCCCGGGAAATAGCAAGATGCAGCGCGCGCCGGACACGAGGATCGCTGAACGGCGCTTTGCGGATGTTCGGCACCAAATAGGTAACCCAAAGCGCAGGCACAATCTTGAATTGGCCGCTCAAATTCTTGCGCAGCCACGGAAGTTGATTCGGCGGGAAGCGTGGATTCATGTCGAGCTGGCCCG
Source organism: Alphaproteobacteria bacterium (assembly GCA_003451645.1). GTDB lineage: Bacteria > Pseudomonadota > Alphaproteobacteria > Micropepsales > Micropepsaceae > DMER01. The sequence continues at coordinate 10,633 of DMER01000145.1, forward strand.
CGCGGAACAGGTTGAGGGCCGTGTTATCGTCCACGGTGGGATAGTAGTGGACTTCGTCGATCTTTACCGAGGCCGCGTCATAGAAGCGGGCATTCTTCGTGAGGCGGACCTTGTTGCCGACCTTCCATTCGGCGAGGACGAAGGCACCGCTGGAGACCATGCTGCCTGCGCGGGCCCAACCTTGCGGGTTCGCCTCTATTGCGTGACGGGGCAAAGGGTAGATCATTGGCAAATTGGCTAGCAGCAACAGAAGCGTCGGTTGCGGTCGTGTCAGCACGATGTCGAGCGTATGCGGATCTTTGGCGATCACGCCCAAGTCTGACGGTTTTGCCTTGCCCAGAAACAAGGCTTCCGCGTTCTTGATAGCAAAGATCTGCGTCGTGTAGGCCGCCTTAGTCGAAGGGTCCAAGGCACGGTGAAACGCGAATACGGCGTCAGTGGCGGTTACCGGCCTTCCGTCCGACCATACCGCATCTTTGCGCAGGTTGAAGGTATAGGTC
>DMER01000046.1:0-1703 GCA_003451645.1 Alphaproteobacteria bacterium
CTCGACGGGTAACCGCCAGGACCCTGGCAAGACCTTCAAGAACAAGAAGATGGCCGGGCATTTGGGCGCGGAGTTGGTGACTACGCAGAATGTCGAAGTCGTCAAGACCGACGTTGAGCGGGGTCTGATTATGGTCAAGGGTTCAGTCCCAGGCGTCAAGGGCGGTTGGGTCATGGTGCGCGATGCGGTCAAGCGTCCGGCACATAAGGACGCGCCCAAGCCCGCAAGCCTCAAAGCGGCAGGAGCCTAACGCGTCATGAAACATACCGTTTTGACATTGGATGCTGCACCGGCTGGGGAGATTGACCTGCCGGAGTCGATCTTTGGCCTTGAGCCGCGCAAAGACATCCTCTACCGCGTCGTGCAGTGGCAGATGAACCGCCGCCATGACGGCACCAAGAAGACACTGACCCGTCGTGAAATCGACCGCACGACTAAGAAAATGTACAAGCAAAAGGGCACTGGCGGCGCGCGGCACGGCGCAATGTCGGCCCCGCAGTTCCGTGGCGGCGGCAAGGCCATGGCGCCAGTGATCCGCTCGCGGGAGACCGATCTGCCCAAGCGCGTTCGCGCCCTTGGGCTGAAGATGGCGCTGTCGTCGAAAGTGCGGGACGGCCAATTGATTGTGCTGGACGCGGCCAAGGCCGAGACGCCCAAGACCAAAGCAATGGCCGTGGCCTTTGCAAAGCTTGGTGCTCTGTCTGCGGTGATCGTCGATGGTCCTGAGTTTGACGCGGGCTTTGCCCGGGCGTCCCGGAATTTGGAGCAAGTCGATCTTTTGAATGTCGCAGGCCTCAACGTCTATGACGTGCTGCGCCGGGACAAATTGGTGCTGACCAAGGCTGCCTTGTCGGCGATTGAGGAGCGGCTGAAATGAAGATCGTCGATGCTTATGACAAGATAACCGCTCCGATCATCACAGAAAAGGGCACGCTGCTCTCCGAGCGCAACCAGGTTGTGTTCGAGGTGCCTATGGATGTGAGCAAGCCTGAAATCAAGGCGGCCGTTGAGGCCCTGTTCAAGGTCAAGGTCAAGGCCGTGAACACAATGATCACCAAGGGCAAGGTTAAGCGCTTTAAGGGCGTCAAGGGTGTGCGCAATGACGTGAAAAAGGCCATCGTCACGTTGGAAGACGGCCAGCGCATCGATGTGACGACGGGTCTATAGGGGTGAAGGATTAAGCCATGGCGCTAAAGAATTACAAACCAACCTCGCCCGGCCGCCGCACCTTGGTGCTTGTCGACCGCGAGCATTTGTTCAAGGGCCGCCCGCTCAAGGCGTTGACCGAGAGCCAGAAGGAGTATGGCGGACGCAATCACTCCGGGCACGTCACAACGCGCTGGCGCGGCGGCGGTCACAAGAAGCTCTACCGCGTTATCGACTTCAAGCGCCGGAAGTTTGATGTTGAGGGCACCGTGGAGCGTCTGGAATACGATCCCAATCGCTCGGCCTATATCGCGCTCGTCAAGTACACAGATGGCGAACAAGCTTACATCTTGGCGCCACAGCGCCTGGCTGTCGGCGACAAGGTTATCTCTGGCCTCAAGGTCGACGTGAAGAATGGCAATGCTATGCCGCTCATGTCGATGCCGGTGGGCACTATCGTACACAATATCGAGTTCAAGCCAGGGGCTGGCGGCAAGATCGCGCGTTCGGCTGGAACTTACGCCCAGTTTGTGGGCCGCGATCAAGGCTACGGCATC
>DMER01000046.1:1876-2066 GCA_003451645.1 Alphaproteobacteria bacterium
AAGGCTACGGCATCATGCGCTTGTCTTCGGGTGAAACCCGCAGGATCAGGCTGGAGTGCATGGCGACGGTGGGGCCAGTGTCAAATCCTGACCACATGAACGAGATCATGGGGAAAGCGGGCCGCAATGTGTGGAAGGGCAAACGTCCTTCTGTGCGCGGTACGGCCATGAACCCGATTGACCACCCGCA
>DMER01000046.1:2325-3733 GCA_003451645.1 Alphaproteobacteria bacterium
CACCCGCACGGCGGTGGTGAAGGGCGCACAAAGGGTGGACGCCACCCTGTGACCCCATGGGGCAAAGGTACTAAAGGCAACAAGACGCGGACAAACAAGGTGACGCAGCAATACATCATCACCAGCCGCAAAGCGAAGAAGAAGGTCTAAACCCTCATGGCGCGCTCAGTGTGGAAAGGCCCGTTTGTGGACGGGTATTTGTTGAAGAAGGCGGAAACGGCTCAGAAGTCTGGGCGGCGTGACGTCATCAAGATTTGGAGCAGGCGCTCGACCATCCTGCCGCAATTCGTGGGGCTGACGTTTGGCGTGTACAACGGCCAGAAGCATATCCCTGTGTCTGTGTCGGAGGAGATGGTGGGCCACAAATTCGGAGAGTTCTCGCCGACCAGAACGTTTCATGGCCACGCTGCGGACAAAAAGGCGAAGAGGAAATAAATGAGCAAGCCCGAACGTCCTCGCCGCTGGGCGGACAATGAAGCAATGGCCAAGGGGCGGATGATCCGCACGAGCCCGCGCAAGCTTAACCTTGTCGCGCAACTGATCCGTGGCAAGAAGGTTGCCGTGGCACTGAGCGACCTGACGTTTAGCGAGAAGCGCATTGCTGGCGAGGTCAAAAAGGTCTTGCAGGCTGCGATCGCCAATGCCGAGAACAATCATGGCCTCGATGTCGATGAACTTGTTGTGGCCGAAGCGTGGACCGGCAAGAGCATGGTCATGAAGCGCTTTCACCCGCGCGGCCGCGGTAAGTCGGCTCCAGTGCAGAAATTTTTCAGCGAGGTAACCATCTTGCTGAGAGCGGAAGAGGTCAAGACTGAAGAGCGGCCAAAGCCTACTCTGCGCCGTAGAGAGCGCCGGGAAGCCAAGCATGCAGAGATGAGAGGGCAAGCCTAATGGGCCAGAAAGTCAATCCAATCGGTTTGCGTCTTGGTATCAACCGCACCTGGGACTCGCGCTGGTTCGCTGATCGCCGCGAATACGGGCAATTGTTGCTCGAGGACTTCAAGATCCGCGACTACCTCAAGACCAAGCTCAAGGCCGCAGGCGTCTCGCGTATTATCGTGGAACGCCCGCACAAAAAGTGCCGGGTGACGATTCACTCGGCGCGTCCGGGCGTCGTGATTGGGAAGAAGGGCGCAGATATCGAAAAGCTGAAGAGCGATGTGCAGAAATACACGGCCTCTGAAGTGCATCTTAATATCGTCGAAATTCGCAAGCCCGAAGTGGATGCTCGCCTGATCGCCGAAAACATTGCGCAGCAGCTGGAACGCCGGATCGCGTTCCGCCGCGCGATGAAGCGGGCTGTGCAATCCGCGTTGAAGCTGGGTGCTCTGGGCATCCGGATTAGCTGCAGCGGCCGGTTGGGTGGCGCGGAAATTGCGCGCATCGAATGGTACCGCGAGGGCCGCGT
>DMER01000046.1:3914-4082 GCA_003451645.1 Alphaproteobacteria bacterium
TGGTACCGCGAGGGCCGCGTGCCTCTGCATACATTGCGGGCTGACATCGATTACGGCGTGTCAACCGCCCACACGGCGATGGGCACGTGCGGTGTCAAGGTCTGGGTCTTCAAAGGTGAAATTATGGAGCATGACCCGATGGCCCAAGACAAGCGTCTGTCGGAGGCC
>DMER01000046.1:4311-9787 GCA_003451645.1 Alphaproteobacteria bacterium
CGGAGGCCAACGATCCGTCAAGGCCACAGCAGGGCCGGGATCGTGATCGTGAGCCGCGCGTGGAAGTCGAGCGCCGCCGTGGCCGCGACCGGGATCGCGATCGCGATACCGATGGCGACCGGGGCTAGGGATCAAGGTATCGGGAAGGTTTGAGGGCCAACGCCAATGTTACAACCGAAGCGCAGCAAGTTTCGCAAGCAGTTCAAAGGCCGAATCCATGGCAATGCCAAAGGCGGCACGACCTTGAACTTTGGCGAGTTTGGATTGAAGGCGATGGCACCAGAGCGTGTCACGGCGCGTCAGATTGAGGCCGCCCGGCGGGCGATTACGCGTCATATGAAGCGCGCTGGCCGCGTTTGGATCCGCATATTCCCAGATGTGCCGGTAACCAAGAAGCCAGCGGAAGTCCGGATGGGGTCGGGCAAAGGATCACCTGAATTCTGGGCCTGCCGCGTGAAGCCTGGCCGGATCATGTTTGAGCTTGGCGGCGTGCCGATCACGGTGGCGCGCGAGGCATTGGAATTGGGTGCTGCGAAGCTGCCGATGGCAACCAAGTTCATTGCGCGCATTGAGGCCTAAGGAGCGGGACCATGGAAAACTCAGTGAAGCTTCGTGCGATGTCGGGGGATGAGCTGAACGACAAGCTCGCGACCTTGAAGAAAGAGCAATTCAATCTGCGCTTCCAAAAGGCCTCGGGCCAATTGGAGAACACCAACCGTGTACGGATCGTCCGTCGCGGGATCGCGCAGATCAAGACTGTGATGCAAGAGCGGGCCGCAAAGGCTCAAAAGGCCTAAGGGCAAAGGGACAGAGGACGAGAAATGCCTAAACGCGTTTTGCAAGGTGTCGTGGTCAGCGACAAGAACAAGAAGACGGTGATCGTTGAAGTCGAGCGGCGCTTTACGCATCCCGTCCTTGGCAAGACAGTACGCCGGTCAAAACGCTATCATGCGCATGACGAGCAGGTGAAGTTCAAGATGGGCGATGTGGTGCGCATACAGGAGTGCAGGCCCCTCTCGCGGATGAAGCGGTGGGAAGTTCTTTACGAGATGGCCTAGCGCGCAGTGGGCGCGTAACGGCGGACGATGATGTGAATTTTGAGCATGAGGACGTGAGAAGCCGATGATCCAACAAACAACCCATCTCGAGGTGGCCGATAACTCCGGCGCACGCCGCGTGATGTGCATAAAGGTGCTCGGCGGATCCAAGCGCAAATATGCTCATATTGGCGACATCATTGTGGTCTCGATCAAGGATGCGATCCCGCGCGGCCGTGTGAAGAAGGGCGACGTGATGAAGGCGGTCGTCGTGCGCACGGCGAAGGAAATCCGCCGCCCTGACGGCAGCGCAATCCGTTTTGACCGCAATGCCGCGGTGTTGGTCAACAACCAAGGTGAGCCGGTGGGCACGCGCATTTTCGGACCGGTGACACGTGAGCTGCGCGCCAAGCAACATATGAAGATCATTTCCCTGGCACCGGAGGTGCTGTGAGCCATGGCCACTAAGATGAAGATCAAGAAGGGCGACCGGGTCGTCGTGATTACAGGAACCGACAAGGGCAAGCGCGGCGAAGTCCTGAAGGTGATGCCGGACGAGGGCCGCGTGATTGTTTCGGGCGTTCGCTTGGTCAAACGTCACACTAAGCAATCCGCGAAGACCCAGGGCGGCATCCTGTCCAAGGAAGGGCCGATCCATGTGTCGAATGTGGCACTGGTCGACCCCAAGTCCCAGAAGCCAACGCGCGTGGGCTTCAAGATGCTGACCGACGGCACCAAGGTGCGGGTCGCCAAGCGGTCTGGCGAAGAGATCAGAGAGACGAGGAAGTAAGCGATGGCCGACGACAAGGACAAGAAGCCCAAGAAAGAGGGCAAGGCGCAAGGCGCAGCTCCCGAAAAGGCCGCCAAGGCACCCAAGGATAGCGGTGACAAGAAGGCCAAGGGCGGCAAGCAGGGGGATTCGAAAGCGGCGGGCCCTGGCGCAGGCGCAAGCCGTGAAGGCGCTCTGGCGCTTGCCGAGGGCGAGAAGTATTTGCCGCGCGCAAAGAAGCGCTATCTGGAATTTGTGCGGGAGCACATGAAGGAGAAGTTCAGTTATCCCAACGTGATGATGATCCCAAAGTTGGACAAGATCGTCATCAATATGGGTGTGGGCGAGACGACGGTGGATACCAAGAAGATCCAGTCGGCCGTTCGCGATCTGACCCTGATTGCTGGCCAGAAGCCGGTAATCACCAAAGCACGCAAGTCGGTGTCGAACTTCAAAGTGCGCGAGCACATGCCGCTCGGTTGCAAAGTTACGTTGCGCCAGGATCAGATGTACGAATTTCTGGACCGCCTGATCACGATCGCTTTGCCGCGCGTGCGCGACTTCCGCGGGGTCAATCCAAAGAGCTTCGACGGCCGGGGTAATTACTCGATGGGCCTGAAGGAACACATCGTGTTCCCGGAAATCGATTACGACAAGATCGACAACAGCTGGGGCATGGACATCACGATTTGCACGACTGCCCGCACTGATGAGGAAGCACGCGCTTTGCTTGCTGCCTTCCAAATGCCGTTCATCAAATAGATTGGGCCGGACAAAGGGACGCTAAAGACATGGCAAAGAAGAGCTCCATCGAGCGCAATAACAAGCGCCGCCGCTTGGCCAAGCGCTTTGAGGCCAAGCGGGAAGCACTGAAGGAGATCGCCAACGACATGTCGATCGCACCGGAGGACCGCTTTGCTGCGAGGTTGAAACTGGCGGAATTGCCACGCAATTCGGCACCTACGCGCATCCGGAACCGGTGCGAGCTGACGGGGCGGCCGCGGGGCAATTACCGCAAATTGCGGTTGTGCCGCATCATGCTACGGGAAATGGGCAATCAGGGGCTGATCCCTGGCCTTGTGAAGTCAAGCTGGTAAGGACGGACGATTAGGCGATGACACTCACAGATCCACTTGGCGATATGATTACGCGCATCCGCAATGGCCAGTTGCGGGGTTTGTCGAAGATATCGACGCCCGGCTCGAACTTGCGCCGGCGTGTGCTCGATGTGCTTACGGGCGAAGGTTATATCCGCGGTTATTCAGAGACGACGCGGGATAATGGTGCGCTCGAGTTCGACATTGAACTCAAATATTACGAGGGTCGGCCGGTCATCAATGAGATAAAGCGCGTCTCAACGCCAGGCCGCCGGGTTTATTCGTCCATCAAGGAACTGCGCATGGTGCGCAACGGCCTTGGCATCTCGATTTTGTCGACGCCTAAGGGTGTGATGTCCGACAACGTCGCGCGCGACCAGAACGTCGGCGGCGAAGTGCTTTGCGAGGTCTTCTAAGCAGCTTGCAGGATTAGGATAGAAGCGATGTCGAGAATTGGGAAAAAGCCTGTCGCTGTACCCTCCGGGGTTACCGCCAACGTGACAGGGCAGATGGTCAAGGTCAAAGGACCGAAGGGCGAGCTGTCGCTCAAGGTTGTTGATGAGCTTGCCGTGGAGATGGCCAAGGACGGCGTTCAGGTGACCCCGCGTGTGGCGGATCGCCGCTCGCTGGCGATGTGGGGCATGCAGCGCACGCTTATCAGCAACATGGTGACAGGCGTGTCCAAGGGCTACACGCGCAATCTGGACATTGCGGGCGTTGGGTTCCGTGCCGCTGTTCAGGGCAAGAACCTGCAGCTTCAATTGGGCTACAGCCACGATGTTGTTTATCCGATCCCGGCAGGCATCGACATCAAGTGCGAGAAGCCAACCATGATCGCGATCTCAGGCATTGATGCGCAACGTGTCGGTCAAGTTGCGGCTGAGATCCGGGGCTTCCGCGAACCCGAACCCTACAAGGGCAAAGGCATCAAATACTCCGATGAAGTGATCCGCCGCAAAGAAGGCAAGAAGAAGTAAGGTATATCTTCCATGGCTCTCAAACCAACTGAGCTTTTTGAACGGCGCAAGGAGCGCAACCGCTCCAAGTTGAAGCGTGTCGCGACCGGCCGCCCGCGTCTTTGCGTGTTTCGTTCGCAGCGTCACATCTATGCGCAAATCATTGACGATGCCAAAGGCGAGACACTGGCCCAAGCTTCTTCACTAGACACCGAAACCAAGCCGCAATTGGGCAAACCGGGGCAGGGCGCAGATGTTGCGTCGGCCAAGCTTGTCGGACGCATCGTTGCGGAGCGGGCAGTCAAGGCTGGCGTGCGGCAAGTGGTCTTTGACCGTGGCGGCTATATTTATCATGGGCGGGTCAAGGCGCTGGCAGATGCCGCGCGCGAGGCCGGGCTTGAGTTCTAAGCAACACTGGACAGATAAGGATCAACGCCGTGGCGCGTGAAAATCGGGATCGGGACAGAGATCGTGGCGACCGTGACGAGCGGGGCAGCGAACTCGTGGATCGCTTGGTCGCTATCAACCGCGTGGCCAAAGTGGTCAAAGGTGGTAAGCGTTTTGGCTTTGCGGCTCTTGTTGTGGTTGGTGACCAGAAGGGCCGGGTCGGCTTTGGGCACGGCAAGGCGCGCGAAGTGCCTGAAGCGGTTCGCAAGGCGACGGACGAGGCCAAAAAGTCTTTGGTCAAGGTGCCTTTGCGGGAGGGCCGCACATTGCATCACGACGTGACGGGCCATCACGGCGCTGGATGGGTAATCTGCCGGCCAGCGCCAGTTGGTACTGGTGTGATCGCTGGAGGTCCGTTGCGCGCAGTGTTTGAGGCGCTGGGCGTCGCTGACATTGTTGTGAAGTCGGTGGGAACATCGAACCCCTATAATATCGTGCGCGCGGCCTTTGACGCCTTGCAGCAGCAAAACAGCCCCAAGATGATCGCAAACAAGCGGGGCAAATCCTATCAAGATATCGTTGCAGCGCGCCGCGGTGCGGGCGGCGCTGAATATGTTCAACCGGAGTAAGGCGAAAATGCCCTTTCGTACCCTTGAAGAGCGCCCAAAGGGCCAAACAATTACGCTAGAGCAGGTTGCAAGCCCTGCACGCCGCCCTGCCTCTCAGGAGCAAATCCTGATAGGGTTGGGTCTGAACAAATTGCATCGCCGCTCAACATTGCAAAATTCAGATGCTGTGTGGGGTATGGTGTGCAAGGTACGGCACATGGTGCGTGTTGTGAATGAAGCTCCCACGGCTTGAGGTGCTAAGGCGCCATCGTCGATTGAAGGATAAGTGCGATGAAATTGAACGAAATCCGCGATAATGAAGGCGCCCACTATCGCTACAAGCGGGTAGGGCGGGGCGCGGGATCAGGCAAAGGCAAAACCTGTGGCCGCGGTGTGAAGGGTCAAAAGGCGCGCGCTGGCCACCACGCGGTATACGGCTTTGAAGGCGGGCAAATGCCGCTGCACATGCGTATGCCCAAGCGCGGCTTTAACAACATTTTCGCGCGCGACTTCGGGATTGTGAATGTTGGCGGTCTGCAGAAGGCGTTGCACGATGGCCGCATCGCGAACGGCCAGACGCTCAAGACTGAGGATTTGGTGTCACTAGGGATCGCCCGCGAGG